>CAKUAK010000035.1 GCA_934636325.1 uncultured Eubacteriales bacterium | reverse complement strand
GTGAAGGATACTTCTCGAACACTCGATACAGGCCCTCCGCAGGAGCGAAATACCCGGAGTACGAACCGTCAGGTTTGTGCGAGGGGTGTATTTCGCTCTCAGACGGCGAGGCCTTGAGAGACTGCTTTTTGGGAGCATCATACCACCTCCTTTACTTCGTCCCTACAACGCAGGTTTCTTCCCTGGTTGACGGTCATGAAACGCTCCAGTGTATCCGTCCGGATAATGGTTTTCCGTCCGACCTTGAGTACCGGGAGCTTGCCCCAGTCCACCAGAGCACGCATGGTGTTTCGTCCGATCCCGGACATTTCTGCCGCTTCTTCAATAGTCATACCGATTTTTGCAACGCTCATATTTTCTTTCTCCTTTCAATGGTTCTCATCCTGCAACGATGGCAAGTATAGTATACGCAATCTGCTATCACCTGTCAACTCGTTTTGCAACGTATTAAGGAGAAAATATGAAAATAGTCGTAAATTGCTATTGCAAACTGCAACGACGTGTGCTATACTAACGTCAGCGAGGTGAATAAGCCTATGACAAAAGATAACAGCTTCACCGCAAAACAGGTCGGTGAAAGAATAAGAGAACGCAGGACGGAACTGCGGCTGTCCATGAGCCAGCTCGGAGACCGTCTGAGCGTAAACAAATCTACCATTCAGAGATACGAGACAGGCGGCGTTGATCCGGAAAGAACGATCCTCATCGTGCCGATTGCGGACGCTCTGGAAACGACACCGGAATGGCTGACAGGTAAATCCGACGCCAAGGAGTACGACAGCTATACCCTCTGCAAGAAGGCTATCGAGCAGCACATTTCGGATTACCTTGACAGCATGACAAGTGCCGTACAGGGACAGCCGCACCAGCAGCTCCTGACCACCTTCCTCGGTGAGATCGTCGATCTCTATGCCCTGTTCTGCGAGCACTTCGCAGCGGCAATGAAAGCGGTAGACAAGATCGCAGAGGATGAAGGACTGAAAGAATCTCTGAGGCGGTATGCGATAGAATCCGGCGCAATCACGGAGAAGGTCTATCGCAAAGAGATGGAAGCACCCGTAGAAGATATGAAACGATTTATGGACGGTCTTTTACATATCTACGATGAGGGACGCACCAATGTAAAGATTGGAGACCTCCTCGGGATCAAGCAGGAAGCATTGAGTAGGCTTCCGGAAAAAGACGAATCCGTGGCACCTTGACAACAGAGTTTACCGGCTGATCTCAGCCGATAACGAATAAAGCGTATATGTCACAGACCCGGCTGCCACGGCTAGAAAGGAGAATAATATATCTCTGGCAAAAGGTTCGGTGAGAAAGAAAGGAAGCAAGTGGTACTACCGCTTCTATGTGGAAGATGAAAGCGGGAAGCTGGTACAGCGGGAGTTTGCGGGAACAGCAAGCAAGAGCGAGACGGAAGCCATGCTCCGCAAGGCGATGGAGGATTATGAGGCGAAGAAGTTCGTGGCAAAGTCCGAAAATGTCACTGTGGGACAGCTCCTGGATATGTGGGTGGAGGAAGAACTGAAACCCGGCAGTCTCAGCAACGGAACGGTATCTGCGTATCAGGGAACGGTGGGACGCATCAAGCAGTTTCCCATTGGAGAGAGAAAGCTGAAAACCGTCACCCCGGAGCATCTGCAATCGTTTCTTGATCTGCTCTCCTTCGGAGGGATGGATGCGAACGGAAAAGAGGTAAAGCCCATCAGCAAAGGCTATATGCGCCTCTTCTCGGCGGTGCTGCAGGGAGCGTTCCGGTTTGCGGTATTCCCCAAGCGGCTCTGAAGTTA
Organism: uncultured Eubacteriales bacterium; assembly: GCA_934636325.1. GTDB lineage: Bacteria > Bacillota > Clostridia > Oscillospirales > Butyricicoccaceae > RGIG1902. Next base: position 29,473 of record CAKUAK010000035.1, on the reverse strand, counting down.
CAATCCCATGCAGTACGTGGTCATGCGGAAGAAGCAGGAAAGCTACGAACTGTTCTCGGACGACAACAGCGACGAGCTGGCTGTTCCCACCATTACCTATGAGCAGTATGTAGCTCTGACGGACTGGCTCAAAAAGAAGAGCAATCCGGCGCTTCTCCCCATTCAGATCGCCTACTTCACCGGGCTTCGTATCGGAGAAGTGTGTGCGCTGACCTGGCAGGACATCGACCTGAAAGAACAGGTCATCACGGTACGGCGCAGTATGCGGTACAACGGGGCAAGGCACAAGACGGAGATTGGCCCCACCAAGCGGAGCAAGATTCGCACGGTGGACTTCTGCGACACGCTGGCAGAGATCCTGAAAGAAGCGAAGAAGGAACAGCACTTAAACCGCTTCAAGTACGGAGAGCTTTACAGTCTAAACTACTGCAAAGAGGTACAGGAGAAGGGCCGCAGCTACTACGAGCTGTACACACTGGGTATGGCGGAAGAAGTGCCGGAGGATTACAAGGAACTCTCCTTCGTCTGCCTCCGTCCCGACGGGGCTTATGAATCCGCAAGCACAGTCAGCATCATGTGCAGGACAGCGCAGGAGAAGGTTCCGGGCCTTGAGGACTTCCATTTCCATACACTCAGACACACGTTCACGAGTAACCTGCTCTCAAACGGCGCACAGCCAAAGGACGTTCAGGAACTTCTGGGACATGCGGATGTGAGTACCACGATGAATATCTACGCACACGCGACAAAGGAAGCAAAACGCTCCTCCGCAAGACTGCTGGATAAGGTGGTCGGCGAGTAAAAAAGAAAAGCTTTCCCTTGTTTTGCCGGATAAGGGCAAAAACAAGGGAAAGCAGTCGAAAACGGAGCATTAAAACCGCGATTTTCCTTGAAATATCAGGGATTTTGAGGATTGGGATAGATAAATCGGAATTGGTCAGTCAATCAATGCTTCAATTTTTCTTTATCAGTAGTACCGGATACTCCACTCTCAACAATATTACCGTCTCTCAGTGTGTAGTTGTAAACCGAAGTCGGCTCATCTTTATAGACCACATCAATAGTCCACTCATTGTAGGAAAGTAGGATGTTAGCAAATGAGTGTTTTACCTCAATGCTCTGTATGTCTGTTTCGCTGTAGTTCTCTTGTTTTAGGTAGTCCCACATTTTGTTTTCAATGGTTTTTTTGCCAATGCCAACATATAAGAAACTGCCTGAAATAATGACTGCCAGGAAAATACAAATACCTATAATCAACTTCTTTTTCATACAATCGCTCCTTTGTCAACCGGCAGTTGGCTTAATTAACAATCTTCAAGCTGGTATTTTTCAAGCCATCACACTCCTTCGTCAAATCCCGATTTGTTGTTCCGTTATTTTTATTATATCGCAATTCCGAGAGCGTGGAAATAGCGAGTTTTCTGAGGTGATTTCCTACCTTATGGATATACGGCACAGGCGGTCGAAAAAGTGTAGACTTGTGGTAGTTCATCGATGAGCTGCACCTTGAAAACCGAATGACCGTCCGAAAAGGAATACCCCAGCCGGGGAAGCACCGCAAGGAGCCGGACTTCTGGACAATTTGTCCAGAGGTCACTTCGGGACAAGTGTCCAGAAGCTGCGGGGAGCGTGCCAACGCCGGAACACGCCGCAGGAATGAGGCAGGAAGCCTTTTCGGGGCGAACGGCAAAAGCGAAAAATGGAGGGAACGCATGAGAGATAACCCCTATAAAGACTTGCCACCGCCGGAACACAGGCCGGACGGTTCCCTTTACCGCATGACACCGGCACAGAGGAAACAGGCGGCCAGCCTGATACGCCGGGAGTGCTGTTGCTATGAGGACGGCAACTGCATTGTCCTTGATTATGGGGACACCTGATCCATACCAAGCTGTAGATAACTCTGCATAAGTGGTATCATATCCTGTCCCTTGAGTAGATGCATTATTGGATGTATAATAAGCTTGTGTTGTTGCATGTGCATTATTTCCAGGACCAGTTTCTCCAATTACTCTCTTTTAATACTTTGTTCCTGGCTGACTTACTATTACTGCCTCATTTAGATGTGTATCAATACCATATGGGTCGTAATCTGAAGAGGATGCAATTTCAATAGCTCGTTCAGCCAACCCAACTAACGAAGGGTCTACATAATTAGCAAGCGTATAAATCTGTGAACCAGAGACTACTTGATGCCCTACATCTCCATCATTGGTTGATAAATTTGCACAATGTAATTCGAATTACATTGTGCAAATTAGCATATCACTTTAAAAAGCAATATAAAAATTAGAATTAGATTATATTTGTTTATTTTTAACAATTAATTTTTATGTTATTATACATAATAGCCATATAATACATTAACACATTAAAATAAAAAAGACGAACCCGAAGGTTCGTCTTTTTCTAAAGAAGTATTAAATTACTCCTGGATGTCGATAACGACGCCGGAACCACCTGTGCTGCCGCCCTCCCGGATAGCGAAACGGAGGCCCTTCTCGATAGCGATCGGTGTGATCAGCTCAACGTTCATATCAACGTTGTCGCCGGGCATGCACATCTCAACGCCTTCGGGAAGTGTGATAACACCTGTAACGTCTGTTGTTCTGAAATAGAACTGAGGACGATAGTTGTTGAAGAAAGGTGTATGACGGCCGCCTTCATCCTTTGTCAGGACGTAAACCTGGCCGGTGAACTTTGTGTGGGGATGGATCGTGCCGGGCTTAGCAAGAACCTGACCTCTTTCGATGTCGGTCTTGTTGATACCACGGAGCAGGCAGCCGATGTTGTCGCCGGCTTCTGCGAAGTCAAGCAGCTTGCGGAACATCTCGATGCCGGTAACGACGGTCTTCTTAGGAGCATCCATAAGGCCGACGATCTCGACTTCGGAGTTGAGCTGCAGAACGCCTCTCTCAACACGGCCGGTAGCAACTGTACCACGGCCTGTGATGGTGAAGACGTCTTCAACAGGCATCAGGAAGGGCTGGTCAGCCTTTCTCTCAGGTGTGGGGATATAGCTGTCAACGGCATCCATAAGCTCGAGGATGCAGGCATAAGCAGGATCGCTGGGATCTGTGGACTGGCACTCCAGAGCCTTCAGAGCGGAACCGCGGATGACAGGGACCTCGTCGCCGGGGAAGTCATATGTGGACAGAAGCTCACGAACTTCCATCTCGACCAGCTCGAGCAGCTCTTCGTCATCGACCTGATCGCACTTGTTCAGGAATACTACGATAGCAGGAACGCCGACCTGACGGGCCAGCAGGATGTGCTCTCTTGTCTGAGCCATAGGACCATCGGAAGCAGCGATGACCAGGATAGCGCCGTCCATCTGAGCAGCGCCGGTGATCATGTTCTTGATGTAGTCGGCGTGGCCCGGGCAGTCAACGTGAGCATAGTGACGCTTCTCTGTCTCGTACTCAACGTGAGCTGTATTGATCGTGATGCCGCGCTCTCTCTCTTCGGGAGCCTTGTCGATAGCGTCATAAGCTTCATACTTAGCCTTGCCGGAAAAAGCAAGAACCTTTGTGATAGCAGCTGTCAGGGATGTCTTACCGTGGTCAACGTGGCCGATGGTGCCGATGTTGACATGGGGTTTGGTTCTTTCAAATTTAGCCTTAGCCATTGTTCTTCCTCCTTATGATAACAAATATCTAATTTGTTTGAGTGAGTAGCTAACTCATATTTTATACGATTGTCTTAAAAAAAGCAACCGTTATTTCGCGGAAAGCGGCCTTATTTAGCGCTTTTCTACGAGTTTATCCTGGATGCTCTTGGGAACTTCGCTGTAGTGGCTGGGTTCCATTGTGTACTGGCCGCGGCCCTGTGTGCGCGAACGCATATCGGTGGCGTAGCCGAACATCTCGGACAGCGGGACGAAAGCATTGATCTGCTGAGCGCCGCCGCGAGCTTCCATGCCCTGGATCTGACCACGGCGGGAGCTGAGGTCGCCGATGACATCGCCCATGTACTCTTCGGGGACGATGACCGAGACCTTCATGATAGGCTCTGTCAGGACGGGATCGGCCTTCTTCATAGCCTCTTTGAAGGCCATGGAGCCGGCGATCTTAAAGGCCATTTCAGAGGAGTCGACCTCGTGATAAGATCCATCATACAGTGTGACCTTGCAGTCAACGACGGGATAGCCCGCCAGAACACCCGACTGCATGGCGCCCTGAATACCCTGATCGACAGCGGGGATGTATTCCTTCGGAATAGCGCCGCCGACGACCTTGTTGATGAACTCGTAACCCTTGCCGGGCTCGTTGGGCTCAACAATGATCTTAACGTGACCGTACTGGCCCTTACCGCCCGACTGACGTGCATACTTCTGATCGACATCTGCCGACTTGCGGATGGTCTCTTTGTATGCGACCTGGGGATTACCGACATTGGCCTCTACCTTGAACTCGCGCAGAAGTCTGTCGACGATGATTTCAAGGTGGAGCTCGCCCATACCGGCGATGATGGTCTGTCCCGTTTCCTCATCGGTATAGGTCTTGAAGGTCGGGTCTTCCTCAGCCAGCTTGGCGAGGGCCAGACCCATCTTCTCCTGACCGGCCTTTGTCTTGGGCTCGATAGCGACCCTGATAACAGGATCGGGGAACTCCATCGACTCGAGGATGATGGGGGCTTTTTCTGTGCAGAGCGTGTCGCCTGTCGTTGTATCCTTAAGACCGACGGCAGCGGCGATATCGCCCGAGTATGCCATATCAAGGTCTTCACGGTGGTTAGCATGCATCAGGAGGATACGGCCGATACGCTCTCTCTTGCCCTTGGAAGAGTTGAGCACGGCCGAGCCTGTTGCGACTGTACCGGAATAGACCCTGAAGAAGCAGAGCTTTCCGACATAGGGGTCTGTCATGATCTTGAATGCCAGAGCCGAGAAGGGCTCGTCATCAGAGGGATGGCGGCAGTCCTCTTCACCTGTGTCGGGGTTAATGCCCTCGATGGCCTTCTTGTCAAGAGGCGAGGGCATGTAATCTACGATAGCATCCAGGAGCTTCTGGACGCCCTTGTTTCTGTAAGACGTACCGCATGTGACAGGCACGATCTTGACGGCCAGGGTAGCTGCCCTGAGAGCCTTCTTGATGTCCTCTTCGGGGATCTCTTCGCCCTCGAGGTACTTCATCATGAGCTCATCGTCAAACTCCGAGATGGCCTCAAGCATGTTCGTACGGTAATCTTCTGCTTTTTCCTTGAGGTCGTCGGGGATCTCTTCGACCCTGATATCCTTGCCCTGGTTGTCATAATAGACATAAGCCTTCATTTCGACCAGGTCGACGATACCCTTAAAGGTATCTTCAGAACCGATAGGCAGCTGGATAGGCACAGCATTACACTTGAGCCTGTCCTTCATCATGTCGACTACTCTATAGAAATCGGCGCCCATGATGTCCATCTTGTTTACATAGGCCATTCTGGGGACGCCATATTTATCAGCCTGATGCCAAACTGTCTCAGACTGGGGCTCAACACCGCCCTTTGCACACAAAACCGTAACAGAACCGTCGAGAACACGGAGCGAACGCTCAACTTCGACCGTAAAGTCAACGTGACCCGGAGTGTCGATGATGTTTATCCTGTTACCCTTCCATACGCAGGTAGTAGCTGCGGATGTGATGGTGATGCCCCTCTCCTGCTCCTGCTCCATAAAGTCCATGGTTGCGGTGCCGTCATGGGTCTCACCGATCTTATGGTTAACTCCGGTATAGAACAGGATACGCTCTGTCGTTGTTGTTTTACCGGCGTCTATGTGAGCCATGATACCAATATTTCTTGTCAATTCCAAAGGATATTGCCTTGGCATCTACGTTCTCCTTTCAACGGTGGTTTAAAAATTACCAGCGGAAATGAGCAAAAGCCTTATTGGCTTCAGCCATCTTGTGAGTATCCTCACGCTTTTTGACCGCTCCGCCTGTGCCGTTGATAGCGTCAAGAATCTCGCCGGCAAGGCGCTCTTTCATTGTTCTTTCGTTCCTGGCCCTGGAATATGTTGTTATCCAGCGCAGGCCAAGGGTCTGCCTTCTTTCAGGCCTGACCTCCATAGGAACCTGATATGTGGCGCCGCCGACACGCCTGGCCTTAATCTCCAGGGCGGGCATAACGGCCTCCATAGCCTGCTCGAAAACTTCGGCAGGATCTTTCTGGGTCTTTTCTTTTACAATTTCAAAAGCATCATAAACGATCTTCTGGGCAACGCCCTTCTTACCGTCGAGCATGATGTTGTTGATAAGCTTGGTAACAAGCTTAGAGTTGTAAAGCGGATCCGGAAGAACATCCCTTACAGGGACAAATCCTCTTCTGGGCACTTTGCTTCCCTCCTTCATAGAAATGATTTCATAGGTACTCAAAAGTAACTTCTGCTTTTGTCAGCGCCATGACCCGTTTACTTATATAATATATATAAACGTCGGTCAAGCGACTGCTTTGCGACTTTCTTTTCTACCTTAATGTGTCGGCAAAATTACTTGCCTGCTTTGCCAGCCTTGGGACGCTTGGCGCCGTACTTGGAACGAGACTGCATACGGCCGTTTACGCCCTGTGTATCAAGTGTGCCGCGGATGATATGGTAACGCACACCAGGAAGGTCTTTAACACGACCGCCCCTTACCATAACGACAGAGTGTTCCTGCAGGTTGTGACCTACGCCGGGGATGTAACCCCAAACTTCCATTCCGTTGGTCAGCTTAACACGAGCTACCTTTCTCAGAGCAGAGTTAGGCTTTTTGGGGGTCATTGTCTTTACTGTTGTGCAGACACCCCTCTTCTGGGGAGAAGACAGGTCGATCTGGGCCTTCTTCTTGGTGTTATAGCCCTTCTGAAGAGCAGGCGCTGTCGACTTGTAGATGGCTGTTTCTCTGCCCTTTCTGACAAGCTGATTAAATGTCGGCATTAGTTTTCCTCCTTCTTTAATAGTTTATTTGCTTTATATTTTACGGGCAATGCCCGTTAAAGCCGTTTACTTTAAAACAGCGGCGGACGACGCGCCGATCTTTATGCCGCAGGCATGTCCGAGCTCACGCATGCTTCCGGCGTTAAAGACCGGAACATCGTGCTCGTGACAGAGCTGGGAAAGCTCAAGCCGAAGACGCATCTCTGCGTCTTCGGCGATATATACACTGTCGGCACGGCCGTCGAGTATGGCTCTCCGGGTCTGCTTGAGACCGGTCACCTTGCTGCCGCCCTTTGCAAGCTCATTAAGCATAGTTCTACCTCCGATGTGCCTGCAATTACAAATTATACTATATCTTCAGAGCTTAGTCAACCATATTTACAACTTCCTCATAGGAAGCTTCGCTGTACTGCGAAACGCCGCTGCCGGCGGGGATCAGCTTGCCTATGATGACGTTTTCCTTCAGGCCGAGCAGCGGGTCGACCTTGCCCTTGATGGCGGCTTCGGTAAGGACCCTTGTCGTCTCCTGGAAGGACGCGGCCGACAGGAAGCTGTCGGTGGCCAGAGATGCCTTTGTGATACCCATAAGTATGGGCGAGCATGTTGCAGGCTCCATCTCAAGGCCCATGGCCTCCGATTTGGCATTAAGCTCTTCGTTGGCCTTTTCGAACTCGAAGAGGTCGAGCATGGCGCCGGGCAGAAGCTCTGTGTCGCCGGCATTCTCAACGCGGACCTTTCTCATCATCTGACGGACGATGACCTCGATATGCCTGTCGTTGATATCAACGCCCTGCTGACGGTAGACCCTCTGGACCTCCTGGATCAGATAGTCATGGACGGCGGCAACGCTTCTTGTTCTCAGAACATCATGGGGATTGAAGGGGCCATCGGTAAGGGCTGTGCCCTGATCTATGACCTCACCCTCCTTGACCTTGAGGGGGATATTGGCGGCGATGGGATATGTCTTGCTGTCTCCGCCGGTGCTGTCGGTTATTATGACATTGTGTATCGTTCCACGTTTGCCCTCTTCTATGCGGACAAGACCGGAGATTTCGGAAAGGACGGCGGCCTTCTTGGGCTTTCTGGCCTCGAAGAGCTCTTCAACACGGGGAAGACCCTGTGTGATATCGCCGCCGGCGATACCGCCGGTATGGAACGTACGCATGGTCAGCTGTGTGCCCGGCTCGCCGATCGACTGGGCGGCGATGATGCCGACAGCCTCGCCGATGCCGATAGGCTCGTCGGACGCAAGGTTCGAGCCATAGCACTTTGCGCATATGCCGTAAGGTGCGTGGCACTTGAGAACGCTGCGGATATATACCTTTGTGATGCCGGCGTCGATGATCTTCTTGGCATCATCCTCGTTCATCAGCTTGAGCTTGGGAACAAGGACCTCGCCGGTCTCGGGATGAACGACGTCGTATACGGGATAACGGCCGATGATACGATCTGCGAAGGGCTCGATGACCTGATTGCCGTCGGTGATCTCGTGGATCCAGATACCCTCTTCGGTGCCGCAGTCGTCCTGACGGATGATGACATCCTGCGAAACATCGACCAGACGTCTTGTCAGGTAACCGGAGTCGGCGGTACGCAGGGCCGTATCGGCCAGACCTTTACGAGCGCCTCGGGAAGAAATGAAGTATTCAAGAACAGTCAGACCTTCACGGAAGTTGGCCTTGATAGGCAGCTCGATGGTCTTACCGGCTGTGTTGGCCATCAGTCCGCGCATGCCGGCCAGCTGACGGATCTGGTTGATGCTGCCTCGAGCGCCCGAGGTCGACATCATGTATATAGGATTGAAGCGATCGAGGTTGTCGATCATGGCCTTTGTGACATCCTTTGTCGTCTGATCCCACTGTGCGATGACCAGGCGATAGCGCTCGTCGTCGGTGATAAGGCCGCGCTTGAACTGGCGGTCGATATTCGCGACGCGCTTTTCGGTCTCGGCGACCAGTGTGTACTTTGCTTCAGGGATCGACATATCGGCGGCCGAAACGGTCAGCGCGCCCCTTGTCGAATATTTATAACCAAGCTCCTTGACCTTGTCGAGGACCTCGGCCGTGGGAGCGAAGCCGTGCTTCTTGATGCAGGCCGTGATGATCTTTCCGAGCTCCTTCTTGCCGGTGATGAATCCGACCTCGAGGTCGAAGGCCTTTTCGGGGTCGCTTCTGTCGACAAAGCCCAGATCCTGGGGCAGCGGGGCGTTGAATATCAGGCGGCCGACGGTGGCGTCGATGATGCGGCTCTGCCTTACGCCGTCGATGGTCTTTTCGACCTTGACCTTGATGGGCGAATGGATGCCGACAACGCCGTTGTCATAGGCCAGCAGAGCCTCGTCGGCACTGGAGAACATCTTGCCTGTGCCCTCTTCCTCGCGGTCGATGGTCAGATAGTAAACGCCGAGAACGATATCCTGGTTAGGAACGGCGACCGGCGAACCGTCCTGAGGCTTCAGGAGGTTGTTGGCCGACAGCATGAGCAGCCTTGCCTCGGCCTGAGCCTCGGCCGAAAGGGGAACGTGAACGGCCATCTGGTCGCCGTCGAAGTCGGCGTTGAAGGCTGTGCAGACCAGAGGATGGAGCTTGATGGCCCTGCCCTCGACCAGGATGGGCTCGAAGGCCTGGATGCCCAGACGGTGCAGCGTAGGCGCACGGTTGAGCATTACGGGGTGATCCTTGATGACACACTCGAGGGCGTCCCAGACCTCTATGCGGGTCTTTTCGACCATCTTCTTGGCGCTCTTGATATTGTTGGCCAGGCCGTCCTCGACCAGCTTCTTCATGACAAAGGGCTTGAAGAGCTCGAGGGCCATTTCCTTCGGCAGACCGCACTGATAGATCTTAAGCTCCGGGCCGACGACGATGACCGAACGGCCGGAATAGTCGACACGCTTGCCGAGGAGGTTTTGACGGAAACGTCCCTGCTTGCCCTTGAGCATATCGGACAGCGACTTGAGGGGACGGTTGTTCGGACCAGTGACCGGACGGCCGCGGCGGCCGTTGTCGATCAGGGCGTCGACGGCTTCCTGAAGCATGCGCTTCTCGTTGCGGACGATGATATCGGGGGCGCCCAGCTCGAGCAGCCTCTTAAGGCGGTTATTGCGGTTGATGACCCTTCTGTAAAGGTCGTTCAGATCGGATGTGGCGAACCTGCCGCCGTCCAGCTGGACCATAGGACGCAGCTCGGGGGGGATGACAGGCACCGCGTCGAGGATCATCCACTCGGGCCTGTTGCCCGAGGCACGGAAGGCCTCGACGACCTCGAGGCGCTTGGCTATCCTTGCGCGCTTCTGGCCGCTGGCGTCGCGGAGCTCCTCGCGGAGCTCTTCCGACAGCTTGTCGAGGTCGATCTCTTCAAGCAGCTTCTTGATGGCTTCGGCGCCCATCTCGGCCTTGAAGTCATCCTCGTACTTTTCGACCATCTCGCGATACTCTTTCTCGCTGAGTATCTGCTTCTTCTTGAGGGGTGTGCCCTCGCCGGGGTCGGTGACTATATAGGATGCGAAATAAAGGACCTTTTCGAGAAGTCTGGGGGACATATCGAGTATGAGACCCATCCTCGAGGGGATGCCCTTGAAATACCAGATATGGGATACGGGTGCGGCCAGCTCGATGTGGCCCATACGCTCGCGCCTGACCTTGGACTTTGTTACCTCAACGCCGCAGCGGTCGCATATCTTGCCCTTGAAACGTACCTTCTTATATTTGCCGCAGTGGCACTCCCAGTCCTTGGTCGGGCCAAAGATGCGCTCGCAGAAGAGGCCGTCCCTTTCGGGCTTGAGTGTGCGGTAGTTGATGGTCTCGGGCTTCTTGACCTCGCCGTAAGACCATTCTCTTATCATCTCGGGAGATGCCAAACCGATCTTGATCGCTTCAAATGTCATATAAGCCATGCTATTATTCTCCCTCCATTACATATCGATGTCTTCGGGGAAAGACTCATCCTCGAACTGATTGTCGTCATAGGCGATCTCATCGACCAGCTCGCCCATCAGATCCTCTGTCGGCTCGCCCTTTTCGTCCTGGATCGCATAGCCTGCGCGGCTGAACTCTTCTTCCGAAGAATAATGTGATTTACGCTCGTCGTCGCGGAGGACCTTTTCGAAGGTCTCGTCCTCGTCGTCATCGTCGATAAGGGTGATCTCTTCGTTGTTCTTGCCCAGGACCCTGATATCGAGGCCGAGGGACTGGAGCTCCTTGACGAGGACCTTGAAGGACTCGGGAACGCCCGGCTTGGGTACGTTGAAGCCCTTGACGATCGACTCGTAGGTCTTTACACGACCGACGATATCGTCCGACTTGACGGTCAGGATCTCCTGAAGCGTATAGGCTGCGCCATAGGCTTCAAGGGCCCAGACCTCCATCTCGCCGAAGCGCTGGCCGCCGAACTGCGCCTTGCCGCCCAGCGGCTGCTGTGTGACCAGCGAATAGGGGCCGGTGCTCCTGGCGTGGATCTTATCGTCGACCAGGTGGTGGAGCTTGAGGTAATACATATAACCGACGGTGACGGGGTTATCGAAGGGCTGGCCTGTTCTTCCGTCGTAAAGAACGGTCTTGCCGTCGGGGCGGAGACCGGCCTGCTGGAGCAGCTCGCGGATATCGCTTTCCTTCGCGCCGTCGAATACCGGTGTTGCGACCTTGATGCCGAGAGCCTTGGCGGCATAGCCGAGGTGGACCTCAAGGACCTGTCCGATGTTCATTCGGGAAGGAACGCCCAGGGGGTTAAGAACGATATCGAGGGGCTGGCCGCTGGGCAGGAAGGGCATATCCTCCTGCGGCAGGATGCGGGAAACGACACCCTTGTTTCCGTGACGGCCGGCCATCTTATCGCCGACCGAGATCTTTCTCTTCTGGGCGATATAGCAGCGGACGACCATGTTGACGCCGGGGCTGAGCTCGTCGCCGTTGGCCCTTGTAAAGACCTTTACATCGACTATGGTGCCGGCCTCGCCGTGAGGCACGCGGAGGGATGTATCCCTGACTTCGCGGGCCTTCTCGCCGAAGATGGCGCGCAGCAGGCGCTCCTCGGCCGTAAGCTCGGTCTCGCCCTTGGGCGTTACCTTGCCGACCAGGATATCGCCGGCACGGACCTCGGCGCCGATGCGGATGACGCCGCGCTCGTCAAGGTCGCGCAGGGCGTCCTCGCCGACATTGGGGATATCCCTTGTGATCTCTTCGGGTCCCAGCTTGGTGTCGCGGGATTCGGTCTCGTATTCTTCTATATGGATGGATGTGTAAACGTCTTCTTTTACAAGGCGCTCGTTGAGCAGAACGGCGTCCTCGTAGTTATAACCCTCCCAGTTCATGAAGCCGATGAGGGCGTTCTTGCCGAGGGAGATCTCGCCGTCGGAGGTCGAAGGACCGTCGGCGATGACGTCGCCCTCCTCAACCCTGTCGCCGACATTGACGACCGGACGCTGGTTGACGCATGTGCCCTGGTTGGAGCGCATGAACTTTATCAGCTTGTGTGTCTTTGTGCCGAGGGTATCATACTTGATGGTGACCTCGTCGGCCGAAACGCGAAGGACCGTGCCGTCGCCGATGGCGAGAGGAACGGTGCCCGAGTCGACGGCGGCCTTGTATTCGATGCCGGTGGCGACGATGGGGGCTTCGGTCTTGAGCAGAGGAACAGCCTGGCGCTGCATGTTGGAGCCCATCAGCGCGCGGTTGGCGTCGTCGTTTTCAAGGAAGGGGATCATGGCCGTGGCGACCGAGACCATCATCTTGGGCGATACGTCGATCAGGTCAATCTGGGACTTTTCGACCTCGATGATCTCCTCGCGGCGGCGGCAGGTGACCCTGTCGGCCTTGATGCAGTGGTTCTCATCCAGCGGCTCGTTGGCCTGGGCAATGGTGTATTCGTCCTCGACGTCGGCCGTCATATACCTGACTTCGTCGGTGACGCGGCCGGTGGCCTTGTCGATGACCCTGTAGGGGGCCTCGATAAAGCCGTAATCGTTGATACGGGCATAGGTGGCCAGATACGAGATAAGGCCGATGTTCGGGCCTTCAGGCGTCTCTATCGGGCAGAGCCTGCCGTAGTGGCTGTAATGTACGTCTCGGACTTCGAAGCTGGCCCTGTCTCTCGACAGACCGCCGGGGCCGAGGGCCGACATACGACGCTTGTGGGTCAGCTCGGCCAGCGGGTTGGTCTGATCCATGAACTGGCTGAGGGGCGAAGAACCGAAGAACTCTTTTATGGCCGCCGTTACGGGGCGGATATTGATAAGCGACTGAGGTGTGACGATGTCGAGATCCTGTATCGTCATCCTCTCGCGGATGACCCTTTCCATACGGCTGAAGCCGATACGGAACTGGTTCTGGAGCAGCTCGCCGACCGAACGGAGGCGGCGGTTGCCGAGGTGGTCGATATCGTCATATGTGCCGATGCCGTGGGCAAGGCAGATAAGATAGTTTATCGAAGCAAGGATATCATCGGGGATGATGTGGTTGGGGGTCAGCTCAAGGACATTCTCGCGGATGGCGTCGAGCAGCTCTTCGCCCTTGTATTTGTCCATCAGGTCGCGGAGGACCGTAAAGCGGACGCGCTCTTCAATGCCCAGCTTCTTCTCGTCGCAGTCGACAAAGTCATGCAGCCAGACCATGCCGTTGGAGAAGATCTTGACCTCGCGTCCCTCGACCTCTACAAAGGCCTCGTTGACGCCCCTGCGCTCCATCTCTTCGGCCTTTTCCCTGTCGATGACGTCGCCGGGCATGCCCAGCAGCTCGCCGGTCAGGGGATCGGCCACGGGCTGGGACAGCGTCCTGCCCATAAGGCGCTTGGAGATGGCCATCTTCTTGTTGAACTTATAGCGGCCGACGGCCGAAAGATCGTATCTCTTGGGATCGAAGAAAAGGTTGTTGATAAGTGTCTTGGCGCTGTCGACCGTAGGGGGCTCGCCGGGACGCAGCTTCTTATAGATCTCGATAAGAGCCTCGTTGGGGGTCTTGACGGCGGCGTCCTTCTCGATGGTGGCAAGGATGCGCTCGTCCTCGCCGAACAGCTCCTTGATCTCGGCGTCGGTGCCGATGCCGATGGCCCTGATGAGGGATGTGACCGGCAGCTTGCGGTTCTTGTCTATCCTGACATAGAATACATCGTTGACGTCGGTCTCATATTCCAGCCATGCGCCCCTGTAGGGGATGACGGTGCACTGGAGAGAGGGCTTTTCCGGCTTATCGTGGTTGAGGCTGTAATACATGCCGGGGGAACGGACGATCTGCGAAACGATGACTCGCTCGGCGCCGTTGATGATGAAGGTGCCGCTGTCGGTCATCAGCTGGAAATCTCCCATGAAGATCTCCTGCTCTTTGATCTCGTCGGTCTCTTTGTTGCGGAGCCTCATGCGGACCTTGAGGGGCGCGGCATATGTGGCGTCGCGCTCTTTGCACTCGGTGACGGAATACTTGGGGTTCTCGTCGATGGTGTAATCGAGGAAGGTCAGCTCAAGATTTCCGGTATAGTCGGTGATGGCGCCCACATCCTTGAATACCTGGCGCAGACCCTCGTCCAAAAACCACTTATAGGACTTTTTCTGCACCTCGATAAGGTTGGGCATCTCCAGGACCTCGTCTATCCTGGAAAAGCTTTTGCGGACTTTTTTTCCGCATCGGATGTCCTTCATTGTCAGCTTCACTCCATTCTTCAGTCTCTATGCCGGCCGGCAAGCGCCGCTGCGCTTTTGATACGCCCGGGCGGGTTGTCTGTTTCTTTCGAACCGTTGAACTTTTACTATTGAAATCAGCCGAGATATTTGATAAATTAGTATTGCAAAATCTGTCGACCGTGTTATATATCAATGCAGTATAGTATTATAACACCTTTTTTTGAACCGGTCAATGTTGATTTTGTTATATTTTGTCTATTTGATCCTGACGCCGTTGGCTAAAATGCCGACGGCTTTGTTTTTTCCCACAAACGAACTTGCGGGGCCTCTCCGTATTAAATATCTGCCCGGACACGTCCCCGGCAGAACATTATATTATATAGAAAAAGCCTGCGGAAGCGCAGACATTTTGGATGAACCCAAATGCCGCCGGGCAATGCCCGGCGGCGTTCTTTATATTTCGGATGTAAGATCTTCGGTTTACCAGATCTCCGGCTTGGCGTCGGGGGGCAGCGCGCCGGGATATGTCTCTCCGTCGAGCTCCTCGAGCCATGTCTCGTGTGCCTTCTTAACAAGCTCGGGATCGGTCAGGAAGTCATATGCCGTGGCGGCCATGACCTTTGCCGCGAACATCATGCCCTTATGGGCAACGGGGCCCTTGCCCTGTGCGACGACCTGCCATGCGTGGCCCGGGGTGCCGGCCGCCCATGTGACGGCGCTGAACTGGCCTGTCGGAACGACCCAGCTGACGTCGCCGACATCGGTCGAGCCCTTGCCTGTGTCGCCCGGACGGGGATATACCATGAAGTCCCAAAGGGGCTTTTCAAGCAGCTTGGCGCTGTCTTTTCCGCCCAGCTTCTTTGCCAGAGTCTTAAGGTTCTGGCGGTCAAGATCGGTTATGACCTCCTGGAACTTCCTGCCGTATTCCATCTCCTCATCGGTATAGCCGATGGGCAGAAGCTCTTCCATATGCTTCTGGAGCTGCTGGCTGACGGTATCGCAGGCTATGTAATCGGAATATGCGGCGACCTGACGGATATCGACCGTCGTGCCGGTTATCAGAGCTGCGCCTCGGGCGATGTCACAGACCCTTTCAAAAAGCTCCTTGACCTGCGTGACCTTGGGGGCGCGGATAGCATAAAGTACCTGTGCCTGTGCCTGAACGACGTTGGGGGCCGTTCCGCCGGTATCGGTGATGGCGTAATGGATCCTGGCCTCGTCGATCATATGCTCACGCATATAGTTGACGCCGACGTCCATTATCTCGACAGCATCCAGCGCGCTGCGTCCCAGATGGGGCGAACCGGCGGCATGGGCCGCTTTGCCGTGGAAGGTGAAGAATACACGGAAGTTGGCAAGCGAACCGGTGGGTGTAACGCTGTTCATCGAGCCGGGATGCCATGTGATGGCTATGTCGCAGTCATTGAAGCAGCCTTCGCGGACAAGGAAGGCCTTGCCGCCGGCGTTTTCCTCGGCAGGGCATCCGTAATAACGGATCGTGCCGGGCAGCTTCTTCTCTTCCATATAATCCTTGAGGGCGACAACAGCAGCCATCGACGCCGAGCCCAGCAGGTTGTGGCCGCAGCCGTGGCCATCTCCGCCCTGAACGATGGGGCAGTGCTCGGCAACGTCGGCCTCCTGAGAAAGGCCGCTGAGGGCGTCGTACTCGCCGAGAAGAGCGATGACCGGCTTGCCCTCGCCGTATTCGGCGACGAATGCCGTTTCTTCTCCTCCGATGCCCATCGTGACCTTAAAGCCCAAGGACTTCATATAGTCGGCCTGTGCGGCAGACGAACGGAACTCGGTAAATCTCGATTCGGCAAAGCCCCAGATCTGGTCGCTGATCTCTTCGGTCACAGGACGCCTGGCTTCAAGCAGCCTGGACAGATCTTCTACATAACTCACAAAAGGTCCCTCCTTCATCGTATTTAACATTTTTCAGCTTTATTATACTCGAAAATCGATGCAAAATCAACATACACTTCATGTTTTTTCGATACATGAAATATATATTATACAGAAGCCCAAAATAGAAGCGGCACGCAATAAATGCGTGCCGCTTCAGAGGCTGCCCAAAACCCGCTTCGCCGGGTTTTCCTCGACAGTCTAAAATAAGTCCTTCAGTTCGGTTATGCTTTTGATGCTCTTCTCGGGCTCGTCCACGCTGCCGAAGCCGTAGGACGCGAATATGAAGGGCACACCGGCCTCCTTGGCGGCGGCACAGTCGCCGGCGGTATCGCCGACATAGACGGTCTCTTCTATCCCCTGGCGCTCCATGACAAGGCGGATGTTTTTGCCCTTCGAGAGCCCGGTATTCTCGGCGTTCTCGGTATCGCAGAAATATTTCCCCAGCCTGTGGAAGGAAAGAAAGGCCTCTATATATCCCTTCTGGCAGTTGCTTACTATATAAAGGGGATATTTGGCCGACAGATATTCAAGGGTATCCTCAAGGCCGTCGAAAAGTATCCCGCCGACCTTTGCCACATGCTCTATCTCGACCTTTGTGCAGATATCGAAAAGCTCCATGGCCCGCTCCTCGGTCTCTTCGGGAAATAGGTTGACGGCTATGCCCCGCGGCGGCATGCCCATGACTCCCTTTATCATCTCGTCGGTGGGGACCTTGACGCCGGGGATATCCTTTACGGCCGATTTCCACGACCATGACACGGCCTCGAGGCTGTTCCACAGCGTACCGTCGAGGTCAAAGCCAATTCCAAACCGCTTATTCACCCTTCACCTCAATGATCTTTCGGCCCCTGACCTCGGCGGCATGGGCCGAAAGCAGCTCGGCCGCGCGGTCGTAATCCATGGTCTCCTGCTCTCCGGTCGCCATGTTCTTGAGAGACACCGTGCCCTGGGCTATCTCGTCCTCTCCGAATATGGCGGCATAGGGGGCCTTGATCTTGTCGGCATAAGCCATCTTGCCCTTGAACTTCTTGTTTTCATAATAGATCTGGGCACGAAGTCCGGCGCGGCGCATCTTGCGCGCAAAGGAAACGGCCGACGAAAGCTCCCTCGTCATGGGCAGGACCAGTACATCGACGCTGGAGGGCGCTCTCTCGGGGCTTATATACTTCTTTTCATCAAGGATATAGAAAAGACGCGTCAGGCCGATGCTTATGCCGACGCCCGGCAGCTTTTTATTTGTATAGAACCCGGCAAGATCATCGTATCTGCCGCCCGAGCAGACGCTTCCGATCTCGGGGTGATCGAGCATGACCGTTTCGTATACCGTGCCTGTGTAATAGTCAAGGCCGCGGGCGATGGTCAGATCGATCCCGAAGTTGGCACGGGGCACACCGAAATCGTCAAGGTACTTCACGACGGCGCCCAGCTCGTCGAGGCCCTTATCGAACAGCTCGTTTCTGCCGCGGTAGCTCTCGAGACCGGAAAGTATCTCCTCGGGCTCGCCGGTTCGACCGATGAAGGAGGCGATCTCGTCGCACTCTGAAGCCGAAACGCCGATCGACCCGAGCTCTTCTCTGACCTTCTCGATGCCGATCTTATCGAGCTTGTCTATGACACGCATGATATCCTGTGCCTCGACGCCGCTGTCGAGAAGCCGGAAGAAGCCTGAAAGCAGCTTGCGGTTATTGACCTTTATTTTGAAGCGGCTGAGCCCCAGCTGTGAAAAGGTATCGAATATGATGGCCGGTATCTCGGCCTCGTTGATTATATCGAGCTCGCCGTCGCCGATGATATCGATATCGGCCTGATAGAACTCGCGGTAGCGTCCGCGCTGGGCGCGTTCTCCGCGGTAGACCTTGCCTATCTGATAGCGGCGGAAGGGGAAGGAGAGGCTGCCGTAATTAAGGGCCACATATTTGGCCAGCGGCACTGTCAGATCAAAGCGCATGGCAAGGTCGCTGTCGCCCTTGGTGAAGCGGTATATCTGCTTTTCGGTCTCTCCGCCGCCCTTGGCCAGCAGAACCTCCGATGCCTCGAGGACAGGGGTATCCAGCGGATAGAAGCCATAGCTGCCGTATACCCGCCTGAGCACCTCTTCCATGGCTTCGAACTGGAGCTGTCTGTCGGGCAGCAGCTCCATGAATCCGGACAGCGTCCGGGGCTTTATGATATTGCTCATTTTATATCACCTCATGAACGCGGCGTTATCCGCGTTTTTCTTATCCTATAAATTATAAATCAAGGCGGCATTTACCGCAATACAAACTTTGACACACCGAAGTCTGCGAGGCAGATTTTTACATTAAATTGCAGTTAACACCTTGCTTTGTGCAAAGAGTATAAACCCTTTTACCATTTTTCACAAAATTCATCAAGGTGAGCCTCTGCATATTGACATGGTCATATCGCAGTATTAAAATAAATTCATCATATAATGTTATATAATGAATTTTGAGGTGACAACGATGAACGACATCCTCGATATTATCAGATCCACACCCGACATTCTCTCGGCCGAGCCGGTCGATACCCCCGAGGAATACGCGGGGAAATGCAGCGTATATTCGATATGCTATAAAAGTGACGACTGCCGTGTCATGGGCTATATCGCCCTGCCGCAGGATATGACGGCGCCTCTGCCCTGCCTCATCTTCAACCGTGGCGGCAACCGCGATTTCGCCTTTCTGCGTCCCGGCGCTCTCTGCCGCTTTGCTGAGCACGGCTATGTATGCCTCGGCAGCCAGTACCGCGGCAATCAGGGCGGCACGGGAAGAGAGGATTTCGGCGGCAGGGACGTCGATGACGTCATAAAGCTGATCGATATCGGCCTTGCCCTTCCTTTTACTATCAAAGACGGTGTTTATATGGCCGGACATTCCCGCGGCGGCATGATGACCTACCGCGCGTGCTCGATCGACAGCCGCATCAAGGCGGCGGCGGTCGGCGCCGGTCTGGCCGACTGCTTTATCATGTACGAGACCCGCGAGCAGAGCATGAAGGATGTTTTTCACGAGCTGGTCGGCGGCGGGCCGGAGGAAAAGCGCCAGGAGTTTATCGAACGCTCGGCCACATACTGGCCCGAGAAGATCATCCCTCCAATGCTGATATGTCAGGGCACAGACGACTGGCGTGTCGTCCCCGAACAGAGCATAAAACTCTATAAGGCCCTGACGGCGGCCGGCAAGGAATGCAGGCTTATCAAATATGTCGGCGCCGACCATTCTCTTGCCGGAACGACATATATTTCCGATGTCTGCCGCTGGTTTGACCAACACCCGCTTTCAAAGAAAGGACAATAGAAAAATGAAAGAGATCACACTCGATTTTATCGACCGCATGTGCCGCGATTATGAGAACGACCCCACTGCTTCGGCCATGACCGATTCGGTCAGCAAAAACGGCTCTCTCATCCCCTCGCTGCGCTTTGATATCCAGAAGAGCCTGCCCTTCGTCTTTGAGACCGATGTCTGGGACGGCGGCGTCACCGACCAGGGCTCGACCGGGCGCTGCTGGGCCTTCGCGTCGCTCAACATCGTGCGCCACCATATGCGCGATACCCTTCACATCGCCGACAAAAACTTCGAGCTTTCCCAGAACTATACATACTTCTTCGACCAGCTTGAAAAATGCTCGGGCTTTATGGACAGGATCATTGCGTCGGCCGATCTTCCACTGGAGGACAAAAAGGTCCAGAACATGCTGCGCCGCCCGATAATGGACAACGGCATGTGGAATATGTTCATCAGGCTGTCGGAAAAATACGGCGTCGTGCCCAAATACATGATGCCCGATACGCAGTGCTCCTCCGACTCGAAATATGTCACAAGGCTGCTCGAACAGAAGCTCAAATACGCCGCCATGTGTCTGCGTCAGGCCCACGAAGAGGGCCGCGACATGTATGAAGAAAAGGAACGCCAGATGGCCGGGGCATTCTCCATCCTGACCCGCTTCCTCGGTGTGCCTCCCCGCCGGATCACCTTTGAATACAGGACGGCCGACGGCAGCTATGCCCGCCTCGACACCATGACCCCCGTTGAGTTCTTCAAGAAGTACAGCGGCATGGCCTCGAAGGACTATATGCTCATCATGAACCGCCCCAACGACCGCTTCCCCTTCGGCAAGACCTATGTCACCGACGAGGACTGGCAGCAGCCCGATAAATACCTCAACCTTGAAATGGACAGGATCAAGGAGATGACCATAGCCCAGCTCAAGGGCGGCGAACAGGTCATCATGGGCTGCGACGTCGCAAAGCAGTCCCACAAGCCCTCAGGCTATATGCATGCGTCGCTGCTCAACTATGAACAGGTATTCGGCACAGAGCTGGAGTTCCCCGACCGCCGCACATGGCTGGCCTATAAGGGCGATGTCGGCGCGACCTCGGGCGGACATATCATGACCTTTGACGGCGTGCAGCTCGATGAAAACGGCAGGCCCCTGCGCTGGAAGGTCCAGAACAGCTATGGTCCGTCGATGGGCATCAAAGGCCACTACGTCATGGACGACAGCTGGTTCGACCGGTATCTTTCCAGCGTCGTTATCGAAAGAAAATACGCCCCGCAGGATGTCCTCGATGCCTATGACGCCCTGCCCGAGGTCATAGATCACTCAGAGCTTTTTTAATATCACATATATCAAAAAGCAAAAATGAAAAAGGAAAAGGAGACCCAAGCAATGAAAAGAACTCTTGCACTGCTGCTGTCACTTATAATGATATGCGGCATGTTCGCCGCCTGCGGGCAGTCGGACACAACAGACGACCCCAACAAGGGTCAGGAAGAAAACAACACCCAGACCGAGCCGGGCACGCCCGACGAAGTCCAGACCCTCACCATCCTGCACACCGCAGAGCCCTCTATCCTCGATGTCGCACGCTTTCTCGGCATCGCCGACCGCACGCTTTTCTTTAATGTTCTCGAGCCTCTTACAAGGATCGAGGACGGCGTTGTCGTCGGCGCCGGCGCAAAGAGCTGGGATGTCTCCGAGGATGGCCTGACATACACCTTCCATCTCCGCGAAAACTACTGGAGCGACGGCCAGCCCGTCACGGCAGAGGACTATGTCACAGCCCTCAAGCGCCAGGCCGATCCCAACAACGCCTTTGCCTTCGCCAGCGACTATTATTCGATAAAGAACTTCGAGGCCGCCTTTAACGGCGAGGCTTCGGTCGATGATATCGGCGCCACGGCTTCCGACGACAAGACCCTTGTTCTTGAGCTGGGCTCCCTTAACGTCACCCTGCTCTCGACGGCCGACTTCTTCCCCCTCCGCGCCGACATTGCCGAAAAGTACGGCGATACCCTCGGCACAGAGGCCGACAAGTTCCTCTCCTGCGGCCCCTTCACCCTTGCTTCCTGGACACATAACAGCGACATCAAGCTGGAGAAGAACGAGAAGTACTGGGACGCCGACAACATCAAGCTCCAGAACGTCACCCTCAACATCATCCCCGACAGCAACGCCCAGCTTGCTTCCTTCGAGAACGGCACGCTTGACTATCTCAATGTCTCCGACAGCGACTATGTCAACAAGTTCCAGGGCCGCGACGACATGAGCGAGATCCTTATCCCCGCCGGCCGCACCCTTATGATCGTATTCAACTGCGAGGACAGCACCTTCTCCAACGCCAAGATCCGTCAGGCCTTCTCGCTGGCCCTTGACAGGGATTCTCTGGCAGAGGTCATCACCAACGGCACGGCCACACCGGCCTATGGCCTTATCCCCTCTGAGTGCTCTGTCGGCGATCTTAATTACCGCGAAAACGTCGAAGAGCCCCTTCTGGCCATCAAGGAAGCCAACCCCGATCCCAAGGCCCTGCTGATCGAAGGCATGGAAGAGGCCGGACTGGGCAGCGATCCCTCGACCCTTACGGTCACACTTTCCTGGGGCGCAACGACGGCCGCCGCAAGGACATATGCCGAGCTTTATCAGTCGATGTGGCAGGATGCCCTCGGCTGCAAGGTCGAGCTTGAGTTCAACGACAGCTCGACGCATATGAGCAACGTCGGACAGGGCAAGTACCAGATGGCCTCCACAAGCTGGGGCGCCAACGTCGAGCCCCAGTTCCAGCTCAGCCGCTGGGCAACAAAGGTCGGCGGACAGTCCCGCTGGATCAACAACGAATACAAGCAGCTGGTCTCCAAGGCCGCCCAGACCCTTGACGAGAAGGAAAGGCTCGACCTTTACGCCCAGGCCGAAAAGCTCCTGATCGAGGACGCCGCCATCGCCCCCGTTTACTTCACGGCCAACCGCAGGTTCTATTACAATTACGTACAGGGCCTTGACGCCAATACTTTCGACACGACAGGCCTGACAAGGATCTATACGTCGGGCAGATAACGCAAACCCTCAGATCCGCTCAAGCTTCCACCGGCGGGGGCCTCCGGCCCCCGCCGTACATATACCGCACGAAGGAGCCGACCAATGTCAAAGTTTATCCTGAAAAGGCTGGGCTACATGCTCCTTGTCCTTTTCGCCGTTGTATCAATAACCTTCTTTCTGGTCCATTCGATACCGGGCGACCCGATAACCTCGATGGTGCAGGATCTGCCCGAAGAGACCCGCGACGCCTATCTTGCCAGATACGGCTTCGACCAGCCGATCGGCGTCCAGTATGTCCGCTTTTTAAAGCAGCTGCTGGCCGGCGACCTTGGCTCGTCGCTGCGTTATCCGGGCTGAAAGGTCGTCGATATCGTTAAAAACTATGCCCCCGTTTCGGGCGCCGTCGGCGGCATCGCCCTGATGATCGGATTCACCATCGGCATCATCCTCGGCATCGTCGCCGCCTTAAACCGCAATAAGTGGTCGGATAAGGTCATAATGGTCATCGCCCTTCTGGGCACGACCATCCCAACCTTTGTTATGGCCGCCGTATTGCAGTATGTCTTTACCGTCACCTTCCCCATTTTCCCCACGACCGGCTGGGGCACGGCCAGCCATATGGTGCTGCCCGTCGCCTGCATGTGTCTCGGACCCATCGCCAGCTATGCGCGCTATATGCGCTCCAGCGTCCTCGACGTCACCAATCAGGATTATATACTGACGGCCGAGGCCAAGGGTGTCAACCAGTTCAAGATAGTCATGCGCCATGTTCTGCGCAATTCCTTCCTGCCCTGCATAACGATGATATGCAGCTCGGTCGCCGGCATCTTTTCCGGCTCGTTCATCGTCGAGTCGATCTTCGCCCTTCCCGGCCTCGGCAAGTATTTCATAAGCGCCATCAACGACCGCGACTATTCGGTGGTGCTCGGCCTCAATATCATTTTTACCGGCGTCTATATCCTCTCGATGCTGATATGCGATATCCTGCTGGCCCTCATCGACCCCCGCATCCGCCTGTCGAATGATAATTAAAGGAGGCAAAGCCGAATGTTTGAAGATAATGATTTTACCATCGTCGGCGTCGACGACAGCGCGACAGAGAGCTTTGCCCGCAAGCCGGTGACATACTGGGGCGACGCCATGCGACGCTTCCGCCAGAACAAAGTGGCCGTTTTTGCCTTCTTTCTTCTCTGTGCCATGATACTTATGACCGTCGTCGTCCCGATGGTCAGCCCCTATGATTACTCCAAGCAGGATCTGCCCTCCCGCAAGCAGTGGCCTTCGGCCGCCCACTGGTTCGGAACCGACGACCTGGGCCGCGACCTCTTTACCCGCGTATGGCAGGGCGGCCGGGTCTCGATCGCCATCGGCGTCATCGGCTCTTTTGTCGTCGCCGTCATCGGCTGTATCTACGGCGGCATCGCCGCCTACTTTGGCGGATGGGTCGATATGCTGATGATGCGCATTGTCGAGGTTCTGTCCTCGGTCCCCAACCTGCTGGTCGTAATAATGCTTTCTATCGTTCTCGACAGCAGCAGCATCCCCACCCTTCTCTTCGCAATGACGATAACCGGCTGGTGCCCCATCGCCAGGCTGGTGCGCTCTCAGATGCTTCAGATAAGCCGCTCTGAATATGTAATGGCGGCCCGCGTCATGGGCGTTTCTCCCCTCAATATCGTCGTAAGGCATATGATCCCGAATACAATAAGTATTATTATTGTTAATATCACTTTCCGTATACCGGGCTTCATCTTCAGCGAAGCGTTTTTAAGCTACGTCGGCCTGGGCGTACAGCCCCCAAACACCAGCTGGGGCGCGCTGGCATCGGCCGGACAGAACTCTATCCTCTTCTATCCGTATATGATGTTGTTCCCCTCGCTTTTCATCGCCCTGACCATGCTCTGCTTCACCCTTATGGGCGATGGTCTGCGCGACGCACTCGATCCCAAGCTGCGGAGGTAAGAAAATGGCTGAATTATTGAATGTAAAGGATCTCAACGTATCCTTCATGTCCTACGCCGGCGAGGTAAAGGCGGTCAGGAACGTCTCCTTCAGCGTCGGCGAGCGCGAGACCCTTGCCATGGTCGGCGAATCGGGCTGCGGCAAGACGGTCACCTCCAAGAGCATAATGCGCCTTCTGGGCCGCACCACCGCCGTCATCAAGGAGGGTTCGAGCATCAGCTTCAAGGGCGAAGAGATAACGACCATGAGCAAAAAGCGTCTCAACGAGATACGCGGAAGCGAGATCGCCATGATCTTTCAGGACTCGATGACCTCGCTCAACCCGACCATGACGGTCGGCAGCCAGATCGTCGAAAATATCCGCACCCACTCGAAGATGACAAGGCCGCAGGCCATGGCCCGGGCAAAAGAGCTGCTCGAGCTTGTCGAGATACCCAATCCCGACGAGCGTCTCAAATGCTATCCCCACCAGCTTTCGGGCGGCATGCGCCAGAGGGTCATGATAGCCATCGCCCTTGCCATGCAGCCCTCGCTGCTCATCGCCGACGAGCCGACGACCGCCCTTGACGTCACGATCCAGGCCCAGCTGATGGATCTTCTGACCTCCCTCAAGGATCGCTTCGGCATGTCGGTCATACTTGTCACCCACGATCTCGGCATAGTTTCCGATTTTGCCGACAGGGTCCAGGTCATGTATGCCGGCTCGATCGCCGAGCGCGGCACAGTCGACGAGATATTCCATTCCCCCCGTCATCCCTATACATGGGCGCTGCTCAATTCGATACCCGGCATGGCTCTCGAACAGAAGAGCAAACTCTATTCCCTGAAGGGCACGCCGCCCGACCTGCTGCTGCCCCTCGAATGCTGCCCCTTTGCCGCCAGATGCGAATACTGCATGCCGATATGCAAAAAGCAGCGTCCCGCCGAGGTCCCGCTTTCCGACACCCACAGCGCCGCCTGCTGGCTGCTGCATCCCAACGCGCCCAAGATAGATCCCCCCACGGGCATAGGAGGAAAGGCAAATGAGTGATATACTTTATGATGTAAAAAATCTTAAGCGCTATTTTCCCGCCAAGCGCGGCATCGTCAAGGCGGTCGACGACGTCACCTTTCAGATAGCCCGGGGCGAGACCTTCAGCCTGGTCGGCGAATCTGGCTGCGGCAAGACGACCTGCGGCCGCACGCTGCTTGGAATCTATCCCCGCACCTCGGGCACGATACTCTATAAGGGCAAGGATATGTCGGAGCTGGACAGGCGCGAGCAGAAGGACTTCAAGCGCTTCAACCAGATGATCTTTCAGGACCCCTATTCCTGCCTTGACCCCCGCATGACCATCGGCACGATAATCGAAGAGGGCATGAAGGTCCATTTCGACCATACGGCGGCCGAGCGCGAGGATATCGTCCGCGGCCTGCTCTATAAGGTCGGCCTGACCCCCGATTTTGCCTCCCGCTTCCCCCACGAGCTTTCGGGCGGCCAGCGCCAGAGGATCGGCATCGCCCGCGCCCTTGCCATGGAGCCCGAGTTCATCGTCTGCGACGAGCCCATCGCCGCCCTCGACGTCTCTATCCAGGCCCAGGTCATAAACCTCATGATCGACCTTCAGCAGGAGCTGGGGCTGACATATCTCTTCATCTCCCACGATCTTTCGATGGTGCGCCATATCTCCGACAGGATCGGCGTCATGTACCTCGGCTCTCTCGTCGAGGTCTGCGATTCCGGCCCTCTTTACGAGAAGCCGCTGCACCCCTATACAAAGGCCCTCTTCTCGGCCATACCCGACGTCGGACACCGCCGCTCGGGCACCCGCATAAAGCTCGAGGGCGAGATACCCAACCCGATGGACCCTCCCCCGGGCTGCAAGTTCTCTTCCCGCTGCCCCTATGCCGAGGATATCTGCCGCGGTCAGGCCCCCTCGCTGCGCGAGATCGAGCCGGGACATATGGCGGCATGCCATCTGCTTGAAAAAATAAACCGATAAAGGAGATATAAATTATGGGACATTTCATAAGCGAACTGACATATCAGCAGTGCAAGGATCTCATCAATGAAAACACGGTCGTCGTCCTGCCCATCGGCGGCGGCTCGAAGGAGCACGGCGACCATCTTCCCATGGGCACCGACTATCTGGTCGCCGACTATCTCGGACGCGAGGTGACAAAGCGCTGCGACGTGCTGACCCTGCCAACCGTGCCCTATGCCTATTTCCCGGCATTCATCAAATGGAAGGGCTCTGTCAGCGTCGACTATAACCACTTCACCGATTATGTAAAGGATATCCTGCTCAGCTTCGTCCGCTTCGGCGTCCGCAAGTTCCTTATCATCGACGACGGCGTTTCGACCCACATCCCCCTCAAGCTGCTGGCCCTGACGATGAACAACGAATACGACGTCAAGGTCGCCGTATCCGACTGCACCGGCCTGGCCCGCGAGACCGAAAAGGCTATATGCAGCCAGAAGCGCGGCGGCCACGGCGACGAGGGCGAGACATCTGCCATCCTCTATCTGCGTCCCGAGCTTGTCCATATGGACAAGACGGTCGAGGAATACTCGGCCTTCTTCCCCGGCGCCAATGTAAACGGCGTCGAAAAGATCTATTTCCCCAACCGCATGTGCACCCCCCACGGTATAAACGGCAACAGCACGCTGGCCACCGCCGAAAAGGGCAAGGCCATCCTCGACGCGCAGGTAAGCGACCTTGTGGCCTTCCTTGAAGAGTTCATAAAGTGGGAACCCTGCGATCTTAAGGAATAAGGTGATAACATGGAAAATATCGAAAATCTTGATCTTCTCAGGCCGGTCAGCCACACAAAAAGGCTCGACCTCGTCTCGGGCAGCGGTGCTTCTATGATGACCTCCGACGGCAAGGAATACCTCGATTTCAACGAGATATGTGTCGTCCTCGGCCAGAACGACCGCCACTTCATCGACCGCATGACAAAGGCGCTAGGCGGCGTCACATCGGGCAAACGCGGATACTCCGACGATAAGCTCGAGCTCTACGGCTATCTCGACCGCACCACCGGCCATGCCTTCAAGGGCATACATCTGACCTCCTCCGGCTCGGAGACGACCGAATGGGCCGTCAAGCTGGCCCAGAAGATCACGGGCAAAAGCGAGGTCCTCTCCTTCTGGAACAGCATCCACGGCCGTACGCACCTCAGCGCCTCGATGTCGGGCCTGCCCAAGCGCAAGACCCTTTACGGCCCGGTCTGCCCCGGCACTGTCTTTGCCCCTTATCCCGACGCCGGACACGCCCCCTTCGACGAGAACGGAAGGATCGGCGGCATGGATTATTTTGATTTTCTCGACAAAAAGATAAAGTACGAATCGGCCGACGATATCGCCGCCGTCATCGTCGAGCCCTATCAGGGCAGCGGCGTCATCATCCCGCCCCACGGCTGGCTGCGCAGGCTTCAGGACTGGGCCCACGCCCGCGGCGCCCTCTTCATCGTCGACGAGATCCAGAGCGGCATGGGACGCACCGGCGACCTTTACCGCTATCCCAGCGAGGGCCTCAGCCCCGATATGCTGCTCCTCGGCAAAGGCCTCGGCAACGGCCTGCACATAAGCGCCCTGCTGACCGCCATCCTGCCCGAAGAAAAATATCTCCATGCTCTGACCGGCGGCGCCGGCGACGACGCGCTGGCCTCGGCCGCCTCCTGCGCCGTATTCGAAGAGCTGCTTGAAAACGGCCTGCTGGACCATGTCAAAAAGGTCTCGGCCCTCATGGCCGAAAAGCTTGAAGAGCTGCGCTCCGGCTGTTCCTGTGTCAAGGCCGTTCGCTGTGCCGGTCTGGCCTGCGCCGTCGAGCTTGAAAGCGCCGACAGCCTCAAAAAGGCCGTCCCGGCCTTCAAAGAGCGCGGACTTCTGGTCTCGCCCTCGGCCAACAACTCCTTCATGCTCAAGCCGCCCTATACCGTCACCGAAGAGCAGATCGGCAAAATGGCCGCCATAATAGGCGATGTGCTTTCAACTTTGGCTTGACATCCCCTCCGCCCGGCTTTACTCTAATTAATGTGAGGTGATGAGCTTGGTCAATAAAAACTCCAGCGTACCGATGTACGAGCAGATCGCGTCGATACTCAAGGACGAGATACTCGACAAAAAATACGCTCCGTCGGGCAATATCGGCACCCATTCACAGCTGGCAAAGCGCTTTGGGGTAAGCCTTATCACCATCCGCAAGGCCATAGCCATCCTTACCCAGCAGGGGCTGCTCGACGTGGCCCAAGGCAAGGGTACCTTCGTCAAGAACACCGTGCTTCAGGACAACCTGACAAGGCTGACCGGCGTCGAGAATATTATCTCCGACAGCCATCTTTCGGCCAGAGTAGAGGTCGAGAGCTTCGAGATCATCGATACGCCCGAGCATTTCGACGCCGATCTGCGCCGGGATCTCGGTAAAAAGTGCCTCCATATCCGCCGCATACACATCATGCAGGATGTCCGCACAGCCTATGCCGAGATATATCTTCCTTTCAAATACGGCGAGCATCTGACCCGCTCGGATGTCGAGAAGTACACCATTTATCAGCTTTACGAGAGCAAATGGAACCTGGCACTTGGCAAGGGCCGTCAGATCATCCGCGCTGATGCCGCCAACGCCGACGTCACCGCAGCCCTCGGCATACCCGAGGGCTGGCCGGTGCTCTCGATAACCCGCCGCGGCTATACCGCCGGCGGCGAGCTGGTCGAGTACATGCAGCTGGTATACGAATATAACCAGTATTCTTTCGAGGTCGAGCTCCGGCTCAGCTCGGTCTGATAAGAC
>CAKUAK010000034.1 GCA_934636325.1 uncultured Eubacteriales bacterium | reverse complement strand
CCTTTAAGGATGTAGCATCCGGCCGCTGGAGCGCAGGCTTTATCGCCTATTGCGCAAGCCAGGGCATCATCGGCGGCTACGGCAACGGCAACTTCGGCCCCACCGACACACTGACAGGCAACCAGTTTGCTAAGATGCTGCTGGTCGCACTGGGCTATGGCGTCAACGGCGAGTTCACAGGCCCCAACTGGTCTATCGAAGTCGCTAAGTATGCTCTGACAGAGGGCGTCTTCGACGGCAACCTGGGTGCTAACTTCGACGCCGGCACAAAGCGTGAAGAGGCTGCTCTGTATGCCTTCAATGCTCTGACAGGCGTTATGACAGTCAGCTACTCCGAGACATTCGGCACATACTATTCCGGCAAGCTCTTCAACAGCGTTGATAAGTTTGACGAAGAGTATACCCTTGGCTATAAGCTGTACAGCGTAAAGTCCAAGGACACAACCGATGATTTCGGCCGCAAGGCTCACTATTGGGTCAAGAACTCCAATACAAAGCTGACCGAGACATATCATGACGAGGCTGATGCCACATACACAGCTTCCGTTAAGTCTTCGAAGCTCTACACAGACCTTGGTCTGACAAAGACAGCCAATGCTACAGTCATCGAAGACGGCAAGACCCTTGACAAGACCTTCCAGGTCAAGAAGGGCTATACCAACGCTTCCATCGGCGGCAACGGCGTCATGATCGAAGCCTATGTTGACGAAGATGAAAACGTCACACTGATCAAGATCAACACATACCTGGCTCAGGTAGCTAACGTCGATAAGGGCACAGTCAAGGTCGACTTCATTTACGGCGCTGATTTTGCAAATATCGACAAAGAGTTCGACACAGCTGTTGAGTACGAAGAGGATGATTATGTTCTGGTAACAGTCGCCAACGGCGAGATCCAGTCCATGGTCATGGCCGAGGCCAAGACAGGCAAGGTCACAGCTTATGCTGACGGCTATGTCAAGCTGGGCGACGAGAAGCTCAACAAGACCCAGGTCCTGAAGGACAACGACACAACAGCAAACAATGACTTCTATGCCATCGACTATGATTCCGAGATGAAGGTCATCCTTGATCAGTATGGCTATGTCATCGGCGTCGTCGTCGAGGAAGAGGCCGACACAGCTTACAGCTATGTCCTGGTAACAGATTCCGAAGGCCGCAAGAACAGCCTGCTGAGCGGCAAGGCCGCTGTTGTCGAAGTCATGTACCTCGACGGCAAGACCGAAGTTCTGCCTCTTGAGACAAAGAAGGAAAACGACCAGACAAAGTTTAAGCTGAACGGTTCTTGGGTAGTAATCACCAATGATAATCAGCCGCTCCCCGGTGTTGGAGGCTGGTATCGTTATACCATGACCAAGGATGGCGAGATCGTTCTGAAGGCTCTGAAGGATGAAAAGGCTGTCGGCGGCACGAATGTCACATTCACAGCCAACGGCAAGCAGAAGCTCCAGGCTCTGTCCGGCCTCTCCGGCTATTCTGTTGACAGCTTCATACTGAACAGCAAGACGGTCCTCCATGTTGTTGATGAAGACAGCAACAAGACCTACA
Organism: uncultured Eubacteriales bacterium; assembly: GCA_934636325.1. Classification (GTDB taxonomy): domain Bacteria; phylum Bacillota; class Clostridia; order Oscillospirales; family Butyricicoccaceae; genus RGIG1902. Next base: position 5,933 of record CAKUAK010000034.1, on the reverse strand, counting down.
CAGGTTACAAGAACATCGACAAGGCTGTTACTAACGGCAATGTCCTGTTCGTACGCGACGGTAAGCTCCTGTCCGACATCTATGTCCTCGACACAGAGATCGCTTCCGACGACATCTATGCCTACTACAACGGCACAAACTTCGAGAACAGCAAGGGCAGATGGGTCACAATGTTTGTTGACGGCGAAGCTCAGAACTACATCTTCGACGACGAGACATATCACTATGCTGGCCAGTCCACAACAACAAAGGTTGGCGATCTTGCTAAGGGCGTTTACATCATCAAGACCTCCGACAACGACCTGACAGAGTACACACTTGTCAAGGCTATGACAACAAGGATGAAGGTCACATCGGCTCAGGACAGCTTCTTCAAGCTGGACGGCGAGACCGATAAGCATTACTATGCTGAGGATGTCAAGGTCTATGACATCACCGACGACGGTAAGGCCGGCACGATCGCCCGCAACGACTATGTTGTCTATGTTGAGGAGAACGGCTTCGTAACATATGCTTACATTGTTTCGGCTCCCGACACAACAAAGCCTGACGAGAATGTCAACGACGGCAAGTACAACATTACTGTTGCCAACGGCACAGCCACGATCGTTGCTCCTAAGGGCACAGAAAAGGTCACAGTTACCGCTCTGAAGTATCAGGATGGTATCTATGCCGAGGCTGACAACCAGGAGATCACACTGACCGATGGCGAGAACAACGCCACAGGCACATATAATCCCGCTGCTTCCGGCCAGTACAGCCTCAAGCTGACGGTCGGCAAGACAGTTGTCGGCACATATGGCCCCTTCTCCCTGCTTGAGAACTAATAATTCTCACCGCTGATGCGGGTTGGGCCAAATAAAAACCCTTAACGGTATTTTCCCCCGGGCGCTTGCGCCCGGGGTTTTTTTATTGCCCGGCGGTCGATGGCCCTTGAATGCCATTCAAGTGCGCTGCGGATATGAAAACCCCGGCCGCGGAGTGTTCCGCGCCCGGGGTTGACATTAACTTTTGATTTGGTATAATATAGATACAAAGAGGCGCTGCCGGTCGAACGGTCAGTCCCCAGTTAATTGGTTAAAAGAAGTAACCGCTTAGTTTGGAGACGTGGCGGTTACTTCTTTTTTGCCTGAAAAAGGCTTATGATTGCAACGACCAATATGCCGAGCTGGATCAAATCCTGAAATGTAACATAAGGGATCATTGGCCAGCCCCCCTTTCCATGAAGATCGGGGGACAAGAAGCGCCCCCGACTTTTATATGTTCAGGGGACTAACCGCTCGCCGTTTATCGGCAGCGCCACCTTTAAAATACCATATTTCTTTATATATTGCAACAGAGCTCTTGAATGGACTTTAGGAACCTTATTGATTTTTATACTTAGCTTGGATATAATCTAAATACAAAGAGGCGCTGCCGGTCGAACGGTTAGCCCCCAAATTTAGTTACTAGAAAGAAGTAACCGCTTTGTTTGGAGACTGGGCGGTTACTTCTTTTTTGTTCCGCCTTTCACCGACATTCTCCTTGATATGCGGCGCAGGGTCTGGTATATTTAGTTATATAAGGCTGCGCGCCCGCCGGCGCGAAATATATCCAATATAATATATAATGTGTACGATGGAGGGAAATGTCATGGAGAAGATGATAAAGCTCATTAAAAATGCCGATCTCTACACGCCCGAGCATAAGGGCCTCCGCGATATACTTATCTGCGGTGACAAGATCGCAAAGATCGACGAGGACATCACAGGCTATGAGGGTCTGCCCGAGGTCGATGTCTTTGACGCCATGGGCATGGCCGTCGCCCCCGGATTTATCGACATGCATGTTCATATAACCGGCGGAGGCGGGGAACAGGGCCCCTATTCCCGCACACCCGAGATCACCCTTTCACAGCTGCTTACCAACGGCGTAACCACCTGTGTCGGCCTGCTGGGCACAGACGGCATAACAAGAAGCCTTGAAAATCTTCTTGCCAAATGCCAGGCCCTTAACGCCGAGGGCATGACATGCTATATGCTGACCGGCTCTTATCAGTATCCTACCCAGACCCTGACCGGCAGCGTTATAAAGGATATCGCCCTTTTTGATGAGATCATCGGAACAAAGGTGGCCATCTCTGACCATCGCGCATCTAACCTTTCGAAAGAAGAGCTTATCCGCCTGGCCTCCGACACCCGCATGGGCGGCCTGATCTCGGGCAAGGCCGGGATACTCTGCATGCACATGGGCAGCGGCGCAAATATGCTGAACGACGTCTTTTATGCCATCGAGAACACAGAGATACCCATAAAGACCTTCCTGCCGACCCATATGGGCCGCAACATCCCCCTTGTTTCACAGGGAATGAAGCTGGCCGAGATGGGCGGCCAGCTCGATATTACGGCCAGCGACCCGGCCATCTCGGATAAGCCGGCCAGCGCCATGGTGGCCTATTGCCTGCGCAACGGCACATCGCCCGAGAGCATCACGATCTCCAGCGACGGCTGCGGCAGCATGCCCCGCTTTGACGAAAAGGGCGAGTGCATCGGCCTTGACTATACACTGCCGAAGGTGCTGCTCATCGAACTCAAGAACTGCGTATTCAAAGAGGGCATACCCCTCGAGACGGCGCTGCGCTTCCTGACCAGCAACCCGGCCCGGGTCATCGGCAAGCAGGGGGTCAAGGGCGTTCTCGCCCCCGGCGCCGACGCCGACCTTATCGTCCTCGACGAGGGCCTCGACATCGTCCATGTCATGGCCAGGGGACGCCACGCCGTGCATAAGGGCGAGGCTCTTATCAAGGGAAAGTTCGAAAAATAGACCATTTTGTGCTATTATGGGGCGCGATATCGCTTAAAACCCCTTGCATTGGGCAAAAATAGATGATATAATCATTTCGGAAGTATGAAAGCAGGTAAGGAAAGAGTGGGGAATACCCCACTCTTTCTTCATTATTTCAAGGGGGAGATCCTGTGCAGACAAAAGAACTCGTCAGAAAGGTCCGGGACAAATGCCTTCCGCTCTGTGAAGAGGCCGGAGTCTCGCTTTGGGACGTGACATTTGAAAAAGAGGGGCGCAGCTATTCGCTCTGCGTCTATATCGACAGGGACGAGGGGGTCTTTGTCGAGGATTGCGAGAAGATCAGCCGCGGGCTCGATCCTTTTCTTGATGAGAAGCAGTTCGACAGCCTTCCGGCATATACACTTACGGTCTCCTCGGCCGGGCTGGAGCGCAGGCTCTCGCGTCCCGAGCATTATGAATGGGCAAAGGGGCGTGACGTCGATGTATCCTTCTATCGCGCGCATGATGGCGTCATGGGCATCTGCGGATGTCTGAAGGAGAAGGACGGCGACCGCCTCGTCATAGAGCAGAACGGAAATCTGCTTGAGCTTGACATGAACGATGTGGCCCAGGTCAGGCTGCATTTTGAAATATGATTAAGGAGAACATGCGATGAATACCGAGATGATAAAGGCGCTCGATGATCTGGAAAAGGAAAAGGGCATAAAGAAAGAATATATGCTCGACAGGATATCCCAGGCACTGGCCGCCGCCTATAAGGCAAGATACAAGGCCGCGGTGCAGAGCACGGCCCTTGACAATCTTTTTGTGAAGATCGACAGCGAGACCGGCGAGATATCCATGCAGGCCGTCAAAACGGTCGTCGATTTTGTCGAGAGCCCGGCGACGGAGATATCTGTTGAAGAGGCGAAGCAGTATGCCCCCGATCCCCAGCTGGGCGATCAGGTCAGGCTCGAGGTCGAGGTCAATGATTTCGGCCGTATCGCCACCCAGACGGCCAAGCAGGTCATAATCCAGGGCATCCGCGAGGCCGAGCGCGGCATGATAGTCGAAGAGTTTGCCTCCAAGGAGCACGAGATACTCACGGCCACGGTAACGAAGGTCGATACGCGCTACGGCAACGCCATCCTCGAGATCATGGGCCGCCGCGAAAAGACCGAGACCGTCCTCAACGCACAGGAGCAGATAAAGGGCGAGACCCTTAAAGAGGGCGACCGGGTCAAGGTCTATGTCGTCGAGGTCAGGAATGCAGGCAAGGGCCCGCAGATCGTCGTTTCCCGCACCCATCCCGGCCTTGTCAAGCGTCTTTTCGAGCTTGAGGTCCCCGAGATCCACGACGGCACGGTCGTCATCTCCAGCATAGCCCGCGAGGCCGGTTCGCGCACAAAGATCGCCGTATACTCGGCCGACGAGAATGTCGATCCTATCGGCGCATGCGTCGGGCCCAAGGGCGGCAGGGTCTCTGCAATCGTAAACGAGCTCAAGGGCGAGAAGATAGACATCATCAAGTATTCGGATGATCCCGTCCAGTTCATCGCCGAGGCTCTTTCGCCGGCCGATGTCCTGTCGGTCCAGCTGCTCGAGGACGGCAAGAGCTGCGCCGTCGTCGTTCCCGACGATCAGCTGTCCCTTGCGATAGGCAAAGAGGGCCAGAACGCAAGGCTGGCTGCGAAGCTGACCGGCTATAAGATAGACATCAAGCCACAGTCGCAGGCCGAGTGATGCCCGGCCCTCTGGCCGAAGGCCCGGCGGCGAGTGCCGCCGCCCGCCGCAGGGCGGCATTGCCGACCGCAGGCTATTAAAATGACGGGGCCCCCGCAAAGCCCGCTGTGTGGGGAACGGGCCAGAACGCAAGGCTGGCTGCTAAATTAACGGGCTATAAGATAGACATCAAGCCGCAGTCGCAGGCCGAATAGATATAGACCACACATACAGATATAAGGACGGAGAGACCCTATGCCGAAAAAGATACCCATGCGTCAATGTGTTGCATGCAGGGAGAAAAAAGAAAAATACGCGCTGGCCAGGGTGGTCAGGACCCCCGAAGGAGAGGTCATGTATGATTCGCGCGGAAAGATATCCGGCCGCGGGGCGTATGTCTGCCGCGACCTGAAGTGCCTTGAAAAGGCGGTCAGGAGCAGGGCTTTGGCAAGGGCGCTCGAGTGCGATATCCCCGACGAGGCTTTCGACGCCCTGAGACGTCAGTTCGAAGCCGATGAAAAGGAGAATGCCGATGGACAGCAGTAATGATATACTCCCTTTTATCGGGCTTATGCGCAAGGCCGGCGCGCTTGAACTTGGGGCCGACGCCGTGGCCGAGAGCTGTGCTCTCGGGCGGGCGCGGATAGTACTCATGGCAAACGACGCTTCGGGCAATACGTCAAAATGGATGAAAACGGCGGCAGAGCAGAAAGAGATCCCGCTTATCGTTCTGCCGGTCGGAAAGAACGAGCTGGGCGGAGCTGTCGGCGTCGGCGGCTGTGCCGCCGCGGCGGTATGCGACATCGGCTTTGCCGTGTCGTTATGCGGAAAGCTGGGTCTGCCCAAGCTCGAAGAGGAAATGAAGCTCAAGCTGGAGCGTCAGAAGCGCCGTAAGGCCAAAAAGCTGGCGGGCAGGGATAAGCACGACACATCGAAAAGGGGGAAATAAATTATGATGATAAAATATAAGCTGTCTGAGGTCGCCAAGGATTTCGGATTTTCCAACAAGGAGATATCCGAGATACTCGGCAAATACCTCAAAGCTCCCCGGAGCAATGCGCAGGCACTCAACGAGGAAGAGCTCAATGTGGTTTTCGAGAGCCTGACACAGACACATCAGATCGACGATATAAAGAGAGTATTCGAACTGGCAAAGGCCGAAAAGGAGCAGAAGGCCCAGAAGAAGGAGCAGGAAGCCGCAAAGCAGGCAAAACCCGCCGCCGCAAAGAACGACGGTAAAAAGCAGGAGAGCAAGCCGGCGCAGAACAATAACCAGCCCCGCCGCGAGCAGAGCAAGCCCGCACAGCAGCCCCAGAAGGAGCATGCCGAGCCGCGGCATGCTTCCCAGCCGGAAAATGCGCCCTCGACAAAGGGCCCCAAGGTCAGATATGTCGACACACGGGGATCCTCGGTCAACCTTGAAAAGTACGACGAGCGCCTTGACACCC
>CAKUAK010000033.1 GCA_934636325.1 uncultured Eubacteriales bacterium | reverse complement strand
CTATAAGGATCAAGTCGACTCTAAGGCCCTCTATGGGGGCATGATATCATACAGACAGGGTAACGGAGGAAGAATAATGGGCGATTTCAAACTGCACGCTCCGTATAAACCGGCCGGCGGGCAGCCGCAGGCCATAGACGCGCTGGCAAAGGGGGTCGAGCTCGGCATACACGAGCAGACTATGCTGGGCGTTACGGGCTCGGGCAAGACCTTCGTCATGGCCAATATAATAGAGCGGGAAAAGCGCCCGGCGCTGGTACTGACCCACAACAAGACGCTGGCGGCCCAGCTTTGCTCGGAGTTCCGCGAGTTTTTCCCCGAAAACGCCGTTGAGTTTTTCGTCTCTTATTACGATTACTATCAGCCGGAGGCATATATCCCTTCGACCGATACCTATATAGAAAAGGATTCCGATATCAACTCTGAGCTCGAACGTCTGCGTCATTCGGCCACCTCGGCGCTCTTCGAGCGGCGGGACGTGATTATCGTCGCTTCGGTATCCAGCATATATTCCCTGGGCAACCCGATAGATTACGCCAACATGGTCGTTTCGCTGCGCACCGGTCAGATACGCGACAGGGACGAGGTCTGCCGCAAGCTGGTCGATATCCAGTACGAGCGCAACGACATCGCTTTTGAACGCAATAAATTCCGCGTCAGGGGAGATACGATCGAGATCCGCCCGGCATATACCGATGATTACGCCGTCCGCGTCGAGTTTTTCGGCGACGAGATCGACCGTATTTCCGAGATAAACCCGGTGACCGGGGTCGTCAACCGATATGTCAACCATGTGGCCATATATCCGGCCTCCCATTATGTCACGCCAAAGGACAAGCTGGACGAGGCACTTGTCGAGATCGAACGCGAGATGGAAGCGAGGGTAAAGTGGTTCCAGGAAAACGACAAGCTGGTCGAGGCCCAGCGCCTGCGCCAGCGGACGACATATGATATGGAGATGCTTCGGGAGATCGGTTTCTGCACCGGCATAGAGAACTATTCCCGCGTGCTTTCGGGGCGCGAGCCGGGCAGCGCGCCTTATACTCTTATGGATTATTTCCCGAAGGATTACCTGCTTTTCATCGACGAATCCCATGTCATGCTGCCCCAGATAAGGGCCATGTTCCACGGCGACCGGGCCAGGAAGCAGCAGCTTATAGATTATGGCTTCCGCCTGCCGTCGGCGCTCGACAACCGCCCGCTCAATTTCGACGAGTTTGAAGAGCGCATAAATCAGGTCATATATGTCAGCGCGACCCCCGGCGAGTACGAAACGACCCGCTCGGGGCAGATCGTCGAGCAGATCATACGGCCGACCGGCCTGCTCGACCCGGAGATAGAGATACGCCCTGTCGACGGCCAGATCGACGATCTTATCGCCGAGATAAAAGAGCGCGACGCCCGGGGCGAGAGGGTCCTGGTCACGACCATGACCAAGCGTATGGCAGAGGAGCTTACCGATTATCTTTCGGAAAGCGGCATAAGGGTGCGCTATATGCACCATGATATAGATACGATAGAGAGAATGCAGCTTATACGCGACCTGCGCCTCAACGAGTTCCAGGTGCTGGTCGGCATCAACCTTCTGAGAGAGGGCCTCGACCTGCCGGAGGTCTCGCTTGTCGCCATACTCGACGCCGATAAAGAGGGCTTCCTGCGAAGCAAGACCTCGCTTATCCAGACGATAGGCCGCGCGGCGCGAAACGCCGAAGGCCGGGTCATCATGTATGCCGACACCATAACGCCGTCTATGAGATATGCCATCGACGAAACGGCGAGAAGAAGAAAGATACAGGACGATTTCAATAAAGAGCACGGCATCGTCCCCAAGACGATATTCAAGAGCGTCCGCGACGTTATAGAGATATCGCAGGACAGCTCGAAGGTCCCGGCGCAGAGCGTCAAAAAGCTGACCCGCGCGGCAAAGGAACAGGAGATAGTCAAGCTGGAAAAGGCCATGAAAGAGGCCTCGAAGATGCTGGAGTTCGAATATGCCGCCGTGCTGCGCGACCAGATAAAAGAGATGCGCGCTCAGCTTGAAAAAGAAGACAGAAAGGGAAAATAGAATGCGCGACAGTATTTTAGTTAAGGGCGCAAGGGTGCACAACCTGAAAAACGTCGATGTAGAGATAAAACGCGATACGCTGACCGTCATCACCGGCCTTTCGGGCTCGGGCAAGAGCTCGCTGGCCTTTGACACGATCTATGCCGAGGGGCAGAGGAGGTATGTAGAATCGCTGTCATCCTATGCGCGTCAGTTCCTCGGTCAGATGGAAAAACCCGACGTCGATTATATAGAGGGCCTTTCGCCGGCCATAGCCATAGACCAGAAAACGACCTCCAAGAATCCGCGCTCGACGGTCGGAACGGTCACCGAGATATACGATTATCTTCGCCTTCTCTGGGCGCGCATCGGCGTGCCGCACTGCCCCAAATGCGGGCGTGAGATAAAGCAGCAGAGCGTCGACCAGATAGTCGATCAGCTCATGTCCTATCCTCAGGGGACCCGCATGCAGATCCTCGCTCCGGTCATACGTTCGAGAAAGGGCGAATATCAGAAGGTGTTCGAGGACGCCCGCAAGAGCGGCTATTCCCGCGTGAGGGTCGACGGCAGCCTTTACGACCTCGGCGAGACCATAAAGCTCGATAAGAATAAAAAGCACAACATAGAGGTCATCGTCGACCGCATCGTCATCAAGCCGGAGATCAAAAGCCGCCTTTCCGATTCGGTCGAAACGGCGTCGTCCCTTTCCGGCGGGCTTGTCATCGCCGATATGATGGAGAACGGCGAGGTCATGTTTTCCCAGAGTTATGCCTGCCCCGAATGCGGCATCTCGATAGAAGAGCTTACGCCCCGCATGTTTTCCTTCAATAATCCCTACGGCGCCTGCCCGACCTGCGCCGGCCTCGGCATGCGGCTCGAGATCGACCCCGATCTTATATTCCCCAACAAGAACCTTTCGATCAATCAGGGTGCGATAAAGGCTTCGGGCTATTCGACGATGGACGAGACCAGCATTGCCCACATGTATCTCGACGCCCTTTCCAAACGCTATGGCTTTTCTCTCGATGTGCCTGTAAAGGAGCTTTCAAAGGAGACGATGGATCTTATCCTTTACGGAAACGGAGATGAAAAGTTAGAGCTTTTCTGGAAGCGTCCCGGCGGAGGCGGCGGGACATATTATCACGCCTTTGAGGGTGTCGTCAACAGCCTTAAAAGGCGGTATGCCGAGACCAACAGCGAGTCGGTCAAGGAAGAGATCGAAGAGTGCATGAGCGAGATACCCTGTCCCGACTGCAAGGGCAAGCGTCTTAAAAAAGAGGTGCTTGCCGTCACGGTCGGCGGTATCAACATAATCGAGTTTACCGAAAGGTCGATAACAGAAGAGCTGGAGTTCCTTGACGGGCTGGAGCTCAGCCAGCGTGAGCATATGATAGGCGACAGGATCATAAAGGAGATACGCGATCGCCTGGGCTTCCTCAAAAATGTCGGCCTCGATTACCTGACCCTTTCGCGTTCATCCGGCACACTGTCCGGCGGCGAGAGCCAGAGGATACGCCTTGCCACCCAGATAGGCTCATATCTCATGGGGGTCCTGTATGTCCTCGACGAGCCGTCGATCGGCCTGCACCAGCGTGACAACGAGAAGCTGCTCAACGCCCTCAAGCGCCTGCGCGACCTCGGCAATACCCTTATAGTCGTAGAACATGACGAGGATACCATGCTGGCAGCCGATAATATAATAGATGTCGGCCCCGGCGCGGGGGTCCACGGCGGAGAGATAGTCGCTGTCGGCACGGCCGAAGAGATCATGAAGAACCCCAAGTCGATGACCGGCCAGTATCTGAGCGGCGCGAGAAAGATCCCTGTTCCCGAAAAGCGCCGCCCCGGAAACGGCCTTTTCCTGACGGTAAAGGGTGCGAGCGAGAACAACCTTAAAAATGTAAATGTAAAGATACCCCTCGGGATGATGACCTGCGTCACCGGCGTTTCGGGCTCGGGCAAAAGCTCGCTGGTCAACGAGGTCATATATAAGCGGCTTGCCGCCGACCTCAACGGCGCAAGGACAAGGGCGGGCGCCCACAAGGATATGCTGGGGCTTGAAAATCTCGATAAGGTCATAAACATCGACCAGTCGCCGATAGGCCGCACACCGAGATCGAATCCGGCGACATATACCGGCGTGTTCGGCGATATCCGCGAGCTTTTTGCCAAAACGGCCGATGCAAAGGCGAGGGGATACGGCCCGGGCCGATTTTCCTTCAATATAAGGGGCGGACGCTGCGAGGCATGCTCGGGCGACGGTCTTGTCAAGATAGAAATGCACTTCCTGCCCGACATATATGTGCCCTGCGATGTCTGCAAGGGCAAAAAGTATAACCGCGAGACCCTCGAGGTCAAATACAAGGGCAAGAGCATAAGCGATGTGCTCGATATGACCGTCGAAGAGGCTCTCGGCTTCTTCGAGAATATCCCAAAGATACACCGCCGACTTCAGACCCTTTTTGACGTCGGGCTGGGGTATATAAAGCTGGGGCAGCCTTCGACGACCCTTTCGGGCGGCGAGGCACAGCGTGTCAAGCTGGCCACCGAGCTTTCGCGCCGCGCCACGGGCCGAACCGTTTATATCCTCGACGAGCCGACCACCGGCCTTCACGCCTATGACGTACACAAGCTGATAGAGGTCCTGAACGCCCTTGCCGACAGCGGCAACACCGTCATCGTCATCGAGCATAACCTCGACGTCATAAAGGTCGCCGACCATATAATCGACCTCGGGCCGGAGGGCGGCGCGTGCGGCGGAACGATCATCGCCGAGGGCACGCCCGAAGAGGTGGCCGCCGTGCCGCAGTCCTATACCGGACAATATTTAAAGAAATTTTTATTTTAATTTTTCAAATATGGCTTTTCAAATATCCGACTTTATATTAGAATAAAGACATCAATTCAAGTTTGGTGGGAGATAGATATGGAAAGTCCTAAATATAAAAGGGTGCTGCTCAAGATAAGCGGCGAGGCTCTGGCCGGCGACCAGAAGAGAGGCCTTAACTTCGACGTTGTCGATGCCGTTGCAAAGGCCATCAAGGAATGCACGGCTCTCGGCGTTCAGATCGGCGTCGTCGTCGGCGGAGGCAACTTTTGGCGCGGCGTAAAGGACGGCGGCGGACGCATGGAGCGTACCCGCGCCGATCACATGGGCATGCTGGCCACGACGATAAACGCGCTGGCTCTGGCCGATGTCCTTGAAAACAACGGCGTCGACGTCAGGGTGCAGACGGCGATCGACATGACAAAAATTGCCGAGCCTTATATAAGGCTTCGCGCCATAAGGCATCTTGAAAAGGGCAGGGTCGTCATCTTTGCCTGCGGCACCGGCAACCCATTCTTCTCGACCGATACGGCCGCCGCTCTGCGCGCCGCCGAGATCGAGGCCGACGCCATCCTTCTTGCCAAGAACATCGATGGCGTATACAATGCCGATCCTCATGTCGACAAGGATGCCAAGCGCTTTGACAGCATAACATATAAAGAAGTCCTCAACCGCGGCCTTGCCGTTATGGACAGCACGGCCACATCGCTTTCGATGGATAACCACATTCCGCTTCTTGTTTTTGCCGTTCAGGATCCCGATAATATCAAGCGTGTCCTGATGGGCGAGCATGTCGGCACGGTAGTTGAAGAGTAATTTAAATAATATTTAGGAGGATCACCCTTATGAGTAAAGAGTGCGAAGTATATACATCAAAAATGCAGAAGAGCATCGAAGTCCTCAAGAGCGATTTCGCCACAGTTAGGGCCGGCAGGGCCAATCCCGCCGTCCTCGATAAGATAACCGTCGAGCATTACGGCTCTTCCATGCTGATCAACCAGCTGGCCTCGGTCAGCTCGCCCGAGCCCAGGATGCTCGTCATCCAGCCCTGGGATTCCGGCGCCGTAAAGGCCATCGAGAAGGCCATCCTTGCCTCCGATCTGGGCATCAATCCCCAGAATGACGGCAAGGTCATCCGCCTGACCTTCCCCCAGCTGACAGAGGAGAGACGTAAGGATCTGACAAAGCAGGTCAAGAAGATGGGCGAGGACGCCAAGGTCGCCGTCAGGAATATCCGCCGCGACGCCGTCGACACCTTCAAGGCCCAGAAGAAGAAGAGCGAGATCACAGAGGATGACCTCAAGGGCCTTGAAAAGGAGATCCAGGACGCGACCGATAAATACTGCAAGGAGATCGACTCAGAGATGGCCAAGAAGGAAAAGGAGCTCATGGAGCTTTAATTCCTGCCGTCAGCTTCCGGGGGCAGACGTATATCAGGTGTTCTGCGTCCGGACAAACGACATGATATGCTTATTGGTATGGGGCGGTGCGTTTGCGCCGCCTCATATGCGGTAATAGGAGAAAATATGTCAGATCATCTTTATCTTACGCCCGAAGAGCTCCTGCATGTCCCGACCCATGTCGCCGTCATAATGGACGGCAACGGCAGATGGGCTCAGGCCCGGGGACTGCCCAGGTCCGCCGGGCATAAGGCGGGAAGTGAGACCTTCCGCAGGGCGGCCGAATACATGGCCGATGTCGGAGTAAAATATTTTACGGTCTATGCCTTTTCGACCGAAAACTGGAAACGCCCGGCCGAAGAGGTCTCGGCCATAATGTTCCTTTTTGAAAAGTATCTCAACGAGGCCATCGAAAGCATGGCCGAGAAGAACATAAGGCTTCGGTTCTGGGGCGATGTATCGGTCCTGCCCCGCAGGCTGCTTGACCTTATCGACAGGACCAATGCCATCTCCCGCGAACAGACAGGCCTCTGCGTCAATGTATGCCTGAATTACGGCGGACGTCAGGAGATAGTCCGCGCGGCGGCGGAGATAGCCAGAAGGGCGGCAGCGGGCGAGCTCGGGCCCGAGGATATCACCGAGCAGGTTTTGTCCGACAATATGTATTCGGCCGGTACGCCCGACCCCGATCTTATAATCAGGCCGGGAAGAGAAAAGCGCATATCCAATTTCCTCTTGTGGCAGTGTGCTTACAGCGAGTTTTATTTCACCGATAAGCTGTGGCCCGATATGACCGAAGAGGATCTGGCCGCCGCAATGAAAGAATATATGCACAGGAAAAGACGTTTTGGGGGAGTATGATCTATGGGCATTCGCCTTGTAACATCGGTTGTCGGCATAGCCGCAGTAATAGTTATTCTTTATTTTCTGCCCTCGTGGGTACTTGCCGCGGTATTGTGTCTGCTGTCGGCCCTCGCCGCATATGAGCTTCTCGGCGAGACAGGGGAGCTCAAGGGTCATCCGCTGCTCTATGTATCCTGTGCGGCGGCCTTCTTTGTGCCCTATCTGACGGCCTATGCGCCCAAAGAGGGTTCTCTTACACTGGTGCTTTTCGCCTTCGGGTTCGTGGCCTTTGTAATGGGCATCTTTGACTATAAGCGGGTCACCTTCGATAAGCTGGCCATGTCCTTTATGGGCGCCTTTGTCCTTCCGTATTTTCTTTCGTCCCTTTTGAGGATATATGAGGGGGCGGGCGAGCTGGGAAAGTATTATATACTCATGCCCTGCATCGCCGCGTGGGTAAGCGATATGCTGGCATATGCCGTCGGCAGGCTTTGCGGAAAGCACAAGCTGGCCCCCCATGTCAGCCCCAAAAAGACCATAGAGGGTTCGATAGGCGGCCTTTTGGGCGGCGCGGCCGGAATAGTCATTTTCGGTCTCTGCATGGACCACTTCTTTAACACCGGCTTCAGCGTGCTTCCGCTCTTCATCGCGGGTATTTTCGGCGCGGCCGCCGGTCAGCTGGGTGACCTTTCGATGTCGCTCATCAAACGCAATGTCGGCATCAAGGATTTCGGAAGGATATTCCCGGGCCACGGCGGAGTTCTCGACAGATTCGACAGTATCCTCTTCACGGCGCCGCTCTTTGAGCTTTATCTTATAGCCGTCAATATAATCGGAGTATAATTTATGAAAAAACTTTCTATAATTGGTAGTACCGGTTCTGTGGGAACCCAGACGGTGCAGCTTGCCTATGCCAAGGGGTATGGGGTCACGGCCATGGCCTGCGGAAGCAATGCAAAGGCTGCCGAAGAGCAGATCCGCGTGCTGAAGCCGAAGTATTACGCCCTTATGGATGAAAATGCCGCCGCGGAGCTCCGCTCCCGCGTCGCCGATACAGGCTGTATCGTGGGCGGCGGGCAGGAGGCTGTCCTTCATGCCGCTTCATATGAGGATGCCGATACCGTCGTCAATGCGGCGACCGGCATTGCCGGTCTGCGCCCCAGCCTTGCCGCGCTTAATGGGGGAAAAAGGCTGGCGCTGGCCAACAAAGAGTCCCTTGTCTGCGCCGGACATATCGTTATGGATGCGGCCAGATCCAATAAGGCCGAGGTGCTGCCTGTCGATTCCGAGCACAGCGCCATCTTCCAGTGCCTGCGCGCGGGCAGATCGAGCGAGGTCGACCGCCTTATCCTCACGGCCTCCGGCGGGCCGTTTTTCGGCTGGGATGAAAAGATGCTGGCCGGCGTCACGGTGGACGATGCCCTGCGCCACCCCACATGGAAAATGGGCAAAAAGATAACCATCGACTCGGCGACCATGATGAATAAGGGCTTCGAGGTCATGGAGGCATCGTGGCTGTTCGGCGTTCCCGCCGATAGGATCGACGTCGTCGTTCACCGCGAGAGCATACTTCATTCGGCCGTCAAATTTGTCGACGGTTCGGTCATCGCCCAGATGGGTAATGCCGACATGCGTCTGCCGATCCAGTATGCCGTCGAATATCCCGAGAGGACGGTCAACCCCTTTGAGACCCTTGATATCTTCAGCCTCGGCTCTCTGTCCTTTTTTCAGCCCGACAGGCATAATTTCCCGGCGCTGGCCCTCTGTGAAGAGGCCTCAAAGCGTGGGGGAAATATGGGCGCGGTCATTAACGGAGCAAACGAGGCCGCCGTCGCGGCATTTCTTGATGGCCGCATAGGCTTCCTGGATATTTACAGGCTTGTGGAGAATGCTGTAAAGCGTGTAGGCTTTACAACAAAACCGTCTGTTGATGAAGTGTTTGAAAGCGATGCCGAGGCCAGAAGGGCCGTATCGGCCGCGCTTTGATCGTTGATCGAAAGGAGATCAGATGACAGTTATTTATGCGATATTGGTTTTCGGGCTCATAATCTTTGTGCATGAGCTGGGACATTTTACGGCCGCCAAGTTAGCCGGTATAACTGTCTATCAATTCAATATCGGCTTCGGCCCGGCGCTTATCAAAAAGAAGCTGGGCGAGACCCTCTATGCAATAAGGCTCCTGCCGGTGGGCGGGGCCGTCATGCTCAAGGATGCCGGAGAGGACCCGCCCGAGGATATCGACCCCGCCGAATGGACGTCGGAGGGCAGCTTTCAGGAGGCGCCCTGGCTGGGACGATTTGCCGTCATAATAGCCGGATCGCTGATGAACTTCCTTTGCGGCATAGTCATAATCATGTTCATCCTCATTCCGGCCAGCTCTGTGGCACAGCCCGTTCTGACCGGCTTTGCCGAAGGCTTCCCGCTGGAAGGTACCCTTCAGGAGGGTGACGAGATCGTAGATATCAACGGCTTCCACATTTTTGTCTATAATGACGTCGTGACCGCCCTTCAGCTCGGCACAGGTCAGCCCTACGATATAACGGTGCGCCGCGGCAGAGAAAAGATCGTGCTGAGCGATCTCGAACTCGAACCGAAGGATTACGACGGCACCGGCAGGCTGCGCTTCGGCCTCAATTTCGGTTATGAAGAGATAAAGGGCATTGGCAAGCTGAGCTATGCCTTCGATAATGCCCTCAGCTTTTTCCAGTCGGCATACAAGAGCCTAGGCATGCTGATAACCGGCCGGGCAAAGACCTCTGACCTTATGGGTACGGTGGGCATAGCCAACGAGATAAGCGAGCGCGCCGGGCAGTCGATGACCGAGATGTGGTATTTTGTCGCATATATTGCCGTCAACCTGTCGTTTGTCAATATGCTTCCCGTGCCGGGGCTCGACGGCGGCAAGCTGCTGCTTATGATAATAGAGCTTATAAGAAGAAAGCCTCTCGATCCGAAGATCGAAAATTATATATCCTATGCCGGGCTGGGCCTGGTACTTATTCTGTTTGCTTTTGTAACCTATAATGATATTGCAAGATTGATTGCGGGATGATGATATGAAAAGAAGATCAAAAGAACTTAAAATAGGATCGGTCACCATCGGCGGCGGCAGGCCGCTGGCGGTGCAGTCGATGTGCAACACCGATACACGCGATGTCGAGGCGACGGCCGCGCAGCTGGCTCGCTTAAACGAGGCCGGGTGCCAGATCGCCCGGCTGGCCGTGCCCGACATGGAGGCGGCGAAGGCCATCGCAGAGATCAAAAAGAGGACCGAGCTGCCCCTTGTCGCCGACATACATTTCGACTACAGGCTGGCTCTCGAGGCCTGCCGCTCAGGTGTCGACAAGATCAGGATCAACCCGGGCAATATCGGCGAAAAATGGAAGATCAAAGAGGTAGCCGACGCCAGCAGGGCCTGCGGCATACCCATAAGGATAGGGGTCAATTCCGGTTCGGTCGACAAAGATCTGCGTGAGGAATACGGCGTCACCCCCTTTACGCTCTACCGCAGCGCTGTGCGCAATATCGAAGCCCTCAACGAGTTCGGCTTTGACGATATCTGCGTTTCGCTCAAATCCTCTAACGTCTTTTCGACCATAGAGGCTTACCGTCTGCTGGCCGGAGAATGTGATTACCCCATGCATCTCGGCGTCACAGAGGCGGGATCGAGGTATATGGGAACGATAAAGTCGGCGGCGGCCTTCGGCGCACTGCTCTGTGACGGTATCGGCGATACCATCCGTGTGTCGCTGACCGACGATCCGGTCAACGAGGTATATGCCGCCCATGACATCCTCAAAGCCCTCGGCATGAACCCCGACGGGGTCACCATCGTTTCATGCCCGACATGCGGCAGGACCCAGGTCGACCTTATTTCCATCGCCTCCGAGGTCGAGCGCAGGCTTAAAAATGTCAAGTCGCGCCTGACGGTCGCCGTTATGGGATGCCCCGTCAACGGCCCGGGGGAGGCCCGGGAGGCCGATATCGGCATTGCCTGCGGCAAGGGAGAGGGGCTTATCATCAAAAAGGGTGAGATACTCAGAAAGGTCCCCGAAGACCGCCTTGCCGACGAGCTTATAGCAGAGATCGAGAAGATGACTGGAGAAAAAATATGAGTCCCGCAATGCTGAGGGATGTATTCAAAGAGGCCGACAATGGTTCGGCCGTTTTTGACGTCTGTATAGAAGAAATGAGCATATCCTCGGCCAGCGGTATGGTCGAGGTGCTTCTTGACCACACCTGCTCGGCATCGGGTGAGGATATCGCAGCCGCCTCTGCCGCAATATCGGAGGCATACGGCATAGAAGGACTTCTTATGAGGATAGCCGAGGGCGAGAACAGATCCCCGGCCGAGCTTGTAATGGGCAAGCTCAAAGAGAAATATCCGGCCCTTTTAAAGGCAATAGAGCCTGACACATTTTCTTTTGACGGCGCGGTCATATCCTTCGGCATGCCGGAGGATTGGGCCTGCCGCGAGGAGGATCTGCGTGCCGCCATCGACGATGTCTGCGCCGGTCTGGATATGGGACGAAAGCCGATCAATATAGCAAAGCACAAGCAGGAGGTCTCTTTTGAAGAGCGCCGCCGGCAGGATATGGAGCGCATAGTCTCCGAGCGCCCGCCCATGCCCGAGCCTTCCGAGCGTCCCGCGCCGCGTCCGCAGAGCGGCGGGCAGCGCCAGTTCCAGCGCCGCCCCTCCGCGCCCAAGGGGGAGACATACATCCCGCCGGTCGACGAGGACAAAATAATTTACGGCAAGCCGGTCAGGCGCGAGCTCAACAAGATCGCCGACCTGACCCTCGACAACGACAAGGTCGCCGTTTACGGCGAGATATTCTCCACCGATCTGCGCAAGCTCAACGGCAAGGGCAAGACTGTGGTATCCTTCGAGATGACCGACGGCACGGGATCTGTAAAGGTCAAAAAGCTGCTGCTCGACGACGAGGTGCAGCCCTTTAAGGATAATATAAAGATCGGCAAGGCCGTCGTCGTTCAGGGGCGGCTGAGCTTTGATAAGTTCGATAACGACAATGTCATAACACCCTTTGCCATAATCAAGGACAAGCCCCATACGCGGGCCGACAACGCCCACGAAAAGAGGGTAGAGCTGCATCTTCACACCGTAATGTCGGCAATGGACGGGCTGTGCGACACCAAGAAGGTCGTGGCGCTGGCCCAGAGCATGGGCCATAAGGCGATAGCCATAACCGATCACGGCGTGGCGCAGGCCTTCCCCGACGCCATGAATGCCGCCCGCGCCCTTAAAAAGGACGGCAAGGAGATAAAGATAATCTATGGTCTCGAGGCTTATTGCGTCAACGATATCGCGGGAGGCATAGTCAAGGGCCTTTCCGAAGCCGACCTTGATGACGAGATAATTGTTTTCGACCTTGAAACGACAGGGCTCAGCCCGGTCAGATGCGAGATAATAGAGATCGCCGCCTGCAAGGTCAGGGCGGGAGAGATAGTCGACTCTTATCATACATACGTCAAGCCGAAGGCTTCGATACCTTACGAGATAACCTCACTGACCGGCATAACCAACGACATGGTCGCCGATGCACCGGCGATAGCCGACCTTCTGCCCGGCTTCCTCGAGTTCTGCGGCGACAGGCCAATGTGTGCCCATAACGCCGATTTCGATATGTCGTTTATAAAAAAAGCCTGCCTCGACATGGGCATAGAGCGTCAGTTCTGCTCGATAGATACCGTCGAGCTGTCACGCGCCCTGCTGCCAAATATGAAGAAGCACAGGCTCAACGACCTTGCGGCAGAGTTCCATTTTACCTTCAACCACCATCGTGCCGACGATGATACCGGCGTGCTGGCAAAGATATTCTTCGAGCTCATCAAGCTGATAAAGGCCAAGGGCATCTCGACAAAGCTGTCGGAGCTCAACGACAATATGCGGGCCTTGAGCGAGGGCCACGGCGACAGTGCACCCAAGGGCAGATCATATCATCTTCTGATACTTGTAAAGGATCAGAAGGGTCTGCGCAATCTTTATGAGATGATATCGGCCTCCCATCTGAAGTATTTCAAGCGTCACCCGCTGATACCCCTCAGCATGCTCCTCGAAAAGCGCGAGGGGCTCATACTCGGCTCGGCCTGCGAGGCCGGAGAGCTCTTTTCGGCGGTGGCCCAGGGCAGGCCCTGGAGTGAGCTTGTCGCCATTGCAAAGATATTTGATTTTCTCGAAATACAGCCGATCGGCAACAACATGTTCATGGTCAGAAACGGCTTGGCCAAGGATGTCGAGCAGCTGCGTGATTTCAACCGCACGATAGTCAAGCTGGGCAAGAGCCTCGGCAAGCCTGTCTGCGCCACCGGCGACGTCCATTTCATAGACCCAGAGGATTCGGTATACCGCGAGATAATCATGACCGGTATGGGCTTCGAGGATGCCTCGGAGCAGGCGCCGCTCTATTTCAAGACGACCGACGAGATGCTTGAAGAGTTCTCTTATCTCGGCCGCGAAACGGCCTATGACGTCGTCATAAAGAACCCCAACATGATCGCCGATATGTGCGAGGAGGTCACGCCGGTCAAGGACGGCACATATCCTCCGTCGATCGCCAATTCGGCCGAAGAGATAAACTCGCTGGCCCGCACCCGCGCGGCCGAGCTTTACGGCGACGAGCTGCCGCCGATCGTCCGCGACAGGCTCGAAATGGAGCTCAATTCGATAATCGGCCACGGCTATGACATCATGTATATCATCGCCCAGAAGCTGGTTCAGAAATCCCTCGAGGCCGGATATCTTGTCGGTTCGAGGGGATCGGTCGGCTCTTCGGTGGTGGCCTATTTCACAGGCATAACAGAGGTCAACGCCCTGCCGCCCCATTATCGCTGCCCCAACTGCCGCCACAGCATCTTTGACATCGAGGGGGATTACCGCACCGGCGTCGATCTGCCCGACAGGGACTGCCCCATATGCGGCCATAAGATGGACAAGGACGGGTTCGACATACCCTTTGCCACATTCATGGGCTTCAAGGGTGACAAGACCCCCGATATCGACCTCAATTTCTCGGGCGAGTACCAGTCCCAGGCCCATCGCGAGACGATAAACCTTTTCGGCGAAGAAAATGTTTTCCGCGCCGGAACGATAGGCACGGTCAAATCCAAGACGGCCTATGGCTTCGTCAAAAAATATCTTGAAGAAAAGGGCATGGTGCTCAATACGGCCGAGATCAACCGCCTCGTCGCCGGGTGCACCGGCATCAAGAGGACGACCGGACAGCATCCCGGCGGCCTTATCGTCCTGCCGCGGGACAGGAACATACACGAGTTCACGCCGGTGCAGCATCCGGCCGACGATACGACGTCGAATATAATCACGACCCACTTCGATTACCATTCGATCCACGATAACCTTCTCAAGCTCGACCTTCTGGGCCACGATGATCCGACCATGATAAGGATGCTCGAGGACCTTTCGGGCCTCGACACCAAAAAGCTGCCCCTCGACGATAAAGAGACGATGGGCATATTCACGAGCATAGCTCCGCTGGGCATAGAGGAGGATGATATCCTCGAACAGACCGGCGCCGCCGCCATACCCGAGTTCGGAACGAAGAACGTCCGCGGGATGCTTATCGAAACACAGCCGGTCACCTTCGACGGTCTGCTTCGTATTTCCGGCCTGTCCCACGGCACCAACGTCTGGCGAAACAACGCTCAGGATTATATCCTCAAGGGCATAGCCACCCTGAACGACGTAATATGCGTCCGCGACGACATCACCCTCTATCTTATCAAGATGGGGATCGAGCCGTCGAAGGCCTTCAATATGTCGGAAAGCGTCCGAAAGGGCAGGGGACTCAAGCCGGAATGGGAAGACGAGATGCGCGAAAAGAATATCCCCGATTGGTATATCGAATCGTGCAATAAGATCGAGTATATGTTCCCCAGGGCCCATGCCGTCGCCTATGTCATGATGGCCTTCAGGATCGCATGGTTCAAGGTCCATCGTCCGCTTGATTTCTACGCCGCCTATTTCACCATAAGGGCCGGCGGCTTTGATGCCAACCTCATGACAAAGGGCGACCAGTTGGTCTGCAAAAAGTACCGCGAGCTCAAGGCGCAGCCCAAGCGCTCGGCTGTCGAGGATGACACCATGAGTACCCTCGAGATATGCCACGAGTTCTATAAGCGGGGCTTCAGCTTCACCCCGGTTGACGTATATAATTCCGACGTCAAGCGCTTCAGGATAGAGGGCAATACCCTTATTCCTCCGTTTACATCGCTGCCCGGCGTCGGCGAGGCCGCGGCACAGGCCATCGTCGACGAGCGTGTCAACGGCAAGTTCATGTCGGTCGAAGAGATGATATCCCGCTGCGGAAAGGTCTCGAAGGCTGTCGCCGAGACCCTTGACGCCGCAGGTGCGCTTGCCGGCATACCAAAGACCAATCAGCTCAGCCTTTTTGAAGCCATGTAAAAAAATATCCCTGCCCTTTATTTCATGGGGCAGGGATATTTGTTATCTCAAAAGAGAAAATCCATTTGCTTATAGTATACTTTTGTTGTATAATATTTATGTAATAAAAAGAATTAGATCTTTGGGGGGAGAAAATGATCTCTACAAGAGGAAGATATTCACTTCGAATAATGCTCGATATCGCATGCAACTCATCGACCGGGTATGTGCCCATGCGTGATGTGGCCAAAAGACAGGGGATATCGCTCAAATATATCGAACGTCTGATGCCGGCGCTCCGCACGGCCAAGCTGGTCGAAAGCTGCCATGGCGCGGGCGGGGGATACAGGCTGACCCGCGCACCCGGCGAATATACTCTCTGGGAGATACTCGAATGTGCCGAGGGCGACCTTGCTCCCGTGGCCTGCCTACAGAAGGACGCCGAAAGGTGCGAGCGCGCCGAAGGCTGCCGCACGCTGCCTGTATGGAAGGGGTTTTACGATATGACCCGCGAATATTTTTCCGGCATGACTCTGGCCGATCTGACCGCGGATGTCATTGAGGATCTATAACCCCGCCGCCGAGGACATAGTCTCCGTCATAAAATACCGCGGCCTGTCCGGGCGTTACGGCCCGCTGGGGCTGGTCGAATATGATCTCCGCCGTGTCCTTTCCCGTGGGGATAACGGCGGCCGGCTGTTCGGGCTGGCGATAGCGTATTTTGACGCGGCATTTGATCGGACCTTCCGGCGCGACGCCCGATATCCAGTTGACGTCGGATAAGACGGCGCGGCTGCCGTAAAGATCGTCGGCCGTGCCGAGGGTAACCGTGTTGTCGCGGGCGCAGATACGGCAGACATACCGCTTTCCCGGCAGATCTATCCCAAGGCCGCGGTGCTGCCCGATGGTGCAGCGTATTATGCCGCGATGGCGTCCGAGGATCTCTCCGTCGGGCGAGATATAATCCCCCTCAGGGGCGGGATGGCCGAGAAAACGCTCGATGGCCGCCGCATGGTCGCCGTCGGGGACGAAGCAGATATCCTGGCTGTCTGGTTTGTCGGCATTTATAAAGCTGCCGCTCGACGCGATGGCGCGCGTCTCTGTCTTGCAGAGCTCGCCGAGGGGAAACAGCGTCCTTGAAAGCTGCTCCTGGGTCATGGAATAGAGAACATAGCTCTGGTCCTTCGATGGGTCCAGAGCTTTTTTCAGGCAATAACGCCCGTTTTCATAGCTTATCCGGGCGTAATGACCGGTGGCGATATGGCTGCATTCAAGTATATCGGCGCGGTCAAAGAGCTTTTCGAACTTCATATACCGGTTGCAGTCGATGCAGGGGTTTGGGGTAAGGCCGCGGCAATAGCTGTCGACAAACTTGTCGATGACCTTTTCGCGGAAATCGTATGAAAAATTGAAAACAAAATATTCCATGCCCAGATCCCAGGCCACCCGGCGCGCGTCCTCGACGTCCTCAAGGGAACAGCAGGTGTGGGATCGGGGTATTCCGACATCTTCGTTATTATAGAGCTTCATGGTGCAGCCGATACATTCGTTTCCCTGATCGGTCAGCAGCTTTGCGGCGACGCTCGAATCGACGCCGCCGCTCATGGCAACAAGTATCTTCATATATATCACGGTTCTCCGATGATCTAATTCATACTGAATAAGTATGTTAAATGTAATTATATGAGCATCGTCGGTCTTTGTCAATGACCGGAAAGTATTCCGGCGGGATGTCCCCGCCGGAATACTTGTGTTTTATGCTGCGCTGAGGGTAAGGGTGCTTGAATAACCCATCATATTGTCGATGGATATACCATAGCCCTGCTCGGGATCATTGATGAGAACATGGGTGACGGCGCCGATCAGGCGGCCGTCCTGAAGGATCGGGCTTCCGCTCATGCCCTGGACGATGCCTCCGGTCCGGCCGATAAGCCGGTCGTCTGTTATCTCAAGCATGAAGTCACGGCCGCTTTCCTCGTTTTTCATTATGCGTGTGATCTTTGCCGAATAGCGCTCGACTTCTGTGCCGTTTACATTCGAGAGTATCTCGACCTTGCCGCATCGGACATCGTCGATCCCTGCCGTCTCGACGGCTTTAAGGCCGCTGTATAGGCTTTTGTCGGTCAGGACGCCGAATATGCCGCCGCCGGTGTTTTCGCGTAGAACTCCGCTGTCCTGCCGCAGATCGAACTCGCCGGTTAGCTGCCCCGGCTTGCCCCTCTGGCCGCGGACGGCGCCGGTCACGGTCGAGGTCATGGTGCTGCCGTTGTCAAAGGGCATGAGCCTGCCGGTATCGACGTCGCATATGCCGTGACCCAGCGCGCCGAACTCGCCGGTGGTCGGGTCGACAAAGGTTATCGTGCCTATGCCGGCCATGCTGTCGCGCACCCATGCCCCGAGACGGTATCCGCCGCCCTCATCGGGAAGCAGACCGCCGACCGTGACGTCGAGGGTATCGCCGCCGCGGCGGACGGTCAGCATGGTACTGTCGCATTTGAGAGAGGATAGGGCGGAGGAAAGCTCCTCGTTGCTTTCGACCGATATGCCGTCGACCGCCATTATGACGTCGCCGATACACAGGCCGCCCCGCTGGGCAGGCGATGGGCCTCCGGTCGCCTCGGAGGAGGCAAAGCCGACCACCATCGCGCCGCCGGAGAAGAGTTTGATGCCGGTCGTGCGGCCGAGAGGGATGAGCTTTTTGCCCGCGGCATTGATATTTTCGGTAAAAATCGGGAAACATAATGCCGCGGCCATAAGAAATGCCGCTGTTTTTGCCAATTTTTTTCTGATTTTCTGACAGATCATTTTTCACGCTCCCTTCGATAGCTATTTTGCCCTGCGGAGATGAAAAACGACTTTAAAAAACATGCCATTCAAAGAAATGCCAGGTTTTTTTGAAAAAATAAGACCCGGCCGTTTTGAAACAGCCGGGTCCTGAAGATCATCTGAAATTAAAGTGTGCCGGAAGAGCCGAGAACATCGCGCATCTTGTGTGCGACGATATTCTTGATGGCCGTCCTGCCGTCGGTCAGATACTGCCTGGGATCGAAATGATCGGGATGTTCGGCCAGATGCTGGCGGACAGCGGCCGTCATGCAGATTCGAAGGTCAGAGTCGATGTTGATCTTGCAGACTGCCATCTTGGCGGCCTGGCGCAGCATATCCTCGGGGATGCCGATGGCATCGGGCATGGCACCGCCGAACTTGTTGATGATGGCTACCTGCTCCTGGGGAACGGAGGATGCGCCGTGGAGGACGATGGGGAAGCCCTCGAGCCTGTTCTGGATCTTTTCAAGGATGTCGAAGCGCAGCCTGGGCTTCTGGCCGGGCTTGAACTTGTATGCGCCGTGACTGGTGCCGATGGCGATGGCCAGCGAGTCGACACCGGTGCGGGCGACGAACTCTTCGACCTGTGCGGGATCGGTGAACTGCGCGTCCTCATCCGAAACATTGACGGCGTCCTCAATGCCCGAGAGCCTGCCCAGCTCGCCCTCGACGACGACACCCTTGGAATGGGCATAATCGACGACCTGCTTGGTGAGAGCAATGTTGTCCTCGAAGCTGTATTTCGAACCGTCGATCATGACCGACGAAAATCCGCCGTCGACACAGGCCTTGCATATATCAAAGTTTTCGCCGTGATCGAGATGCAGGGCGATGGGAACGCCGGTCTCGATGATGGCGGCTTCCACCAGCTTTACGAGATAGGTGTGTCTTGCATATTTGCGAGCGCCGGCCGACACCTGAAGGATGACGGGCGAGCGCTCTTCCATGGCAGCCTCTGTGATGCCCTGGATTATCTCCATATTGTTTACATTGAAAGCGCCGATGGCGTATCCGCCCTTATAGGCGTTTTCGAACATTTCTTTTGTTGTTACAAGCGGCATGGTTCATGCACCCTCCTTACATAACGTATATTTGTATTCTAACAGCATTTGCGCAAATATTCAATCAAATAGTTGACAGGCGTCGGCCGGGCAATGTTCGGTTGTTTTTTTCATGGGTGTGTGATAAACTTTCCATATAATCATACTGGAGGTTTTTTCGATGTCTCTTAAAGGTGCATGTATCTTCGGCCAGTCGGGCGGGCCGACTTCCGTTATAAACTCCAGCGCTTACGGCGTGTTCAGCCAGGCGCTCAAGGATCCCAACATCACCCGCGTTCTCGGCGCGGCCCATGGCATAAAGGGCGTTCTGGACGATGTCCTTTACGATATCTCAAAGGAAGATCCCCGCGAGCTCGAGCTGCTCAAAAGCACGCCCTCGTCGGCCCTTGGCTCCTGCCGGTATAAGCTCAAGGATTCTTCGGTCGATGACACCGACTATAAGCGCATACTTGAAATATTCAAAAAATACGATGTCCGTTATTTCTTCTATAACGGCGGCAACGATTCGATGGACACCTGCAACAAGGTCTCAAAATACCTGCTCAGCCAGGGCTACGAGTGCCGCGTTATAGGCATACCCAAGACGATCGACAACGACCTTTTCGGCACAGACCATTGCCCCGGCTATGGCTCGGCGGCAAAGTATATCGCCGCCTCCTGCGCTGAGATCTATCGTGACGCCACGGTATATGACACCGGCGCCATAACGATAATCGAGGCAATGGGCAGGAATGCCGGCTGGCTGACGGCCGCCGCCGCGCTGGCGGGCAAGAGCGGCTGTGCCCCCGATCTTATCTATCTGCCCGAGCTGCCCTTTGACGTCGACTCTTTCGTCGAGCGCGCCGCGGCATGCTATAAGGAAAAGGGCAACTGCATCGCCGTTATCTCTGAGGGCATAAAGGATAAGGACGGCGTCTTTATCGCTGAATATGCCAGCAAGGGCGGCGCGGCTGACGCCTTCGGCCACAAGCAGATGGGCGGCTCGGCCGCGTACCTGGCTTCGGCCGTCAAGGCCGCCACCGGCGCCAAGGTGCGTGCCATTGAGTTCTCGCTCATGCAGCGCTGTGCCGCCCATTGCGCATCCGAGACCGATGTGAATGAGGCCGTACTTATGGGGAAGGAGGCCGTCAAGGCCGCCGTCAGCGGCGTCACCGATCGCATGGTCGCAATCAGCCGTGGCGAGGGCGAAGAATATGCCCCGAAGGTAGAGCTGCTCGATCTTTCGGTCGTCGC
Organism: uncultured Eubacteriales bacterium; assembly: GCA_934636325.1. Taxonomy (GTDB): domain Bacteria; phylum Bacillota; class Clostridia; order Oscillospirales; family Butyricicoccaceae; genus RGIG1902. Next base: position 41,072 of record CAKUAK010000033.1, on the reverse strand, counting down.
CAATACAGAAAAAAAGTTCCCCCTGGAATGGATCACCGAGGATGGCACGGGCATAAAGGACGAGTTCTTCGCCTATGCTCTGCCCCTTATAAAGGGAGAAAACCCCTATTGCTGGGAAAACGGTCTGCCCAGATTTGCCCAGCTCAAAAAGGTCAGGGCCTGATAAAATACCGAAGTCTCTGGCGGTATTTTTCCCGCCTATACCGGCGCAAAAGGCCGGTATAGGCCGATAAAGGTATCTTTTTGATATCAATATCATGGGAAAATCGACAACGGCTGTTTGTCATTTTAACCTAAAAACGTCGGATCGTGTCGGAAAATGTCGAAAAGATTATAGGGAAATTTCGAAAAAGATATTGAATTTTATCCCAAAATATGGTAATTTTAATTTGCGGACAGCCAAAGAAGAATCGGAAGAGGTGCCAAAGATGGAGGAAATCATTAAAGTTGTTGCAGCAGTAGACAGAAGCGAGAGGCGTCAGGTCATGCGCGATATGCTGTGCTCCGACGGGCGGATCGAGATAGTCGAAATGCCGTCGACCGGAGCCGAGCTTATCGAGGCCTTCAGGCGTCACCACCCACAGGTCGTCATTACGTCGGCCATGCTGCCGGGGATAGACGGTCTTGCGGCGATAAAGGCCATCAGGCAGATCCCCGGCGGCGAAAAGGTGTTCACCATTGTCACCAGCTCTTTTGTCAGCCAGGGCATGAGCGCCGAGGCCATCGACCTTGATGTGTCGTTCCTTATGCTCGAGCCGATCGACTATGCGACCCTGGCCGAAAGGGTGCTCAAATACCGGCGCACCCCGGAAACGGCGCGGCTGGAGAAGCTGGACGATGCCGCGGCCCGGCACGAGCTGGAGGTCAAGGTGACACAGATATTTCACGAGATAGGCGTTCCGGCACATATAAAGGGTTATCAGTATCTTAGAGAGTCGATAATCATGGCTGTTCATAATATCGAGACGATAAACTCGATAACAAAGGTGCTGTATCCCGCCGTCGCCAAAAACCACCAGACGACCTCGTCGCGGGTAGAAAGGGCTATCCGCCACGCAATAGAGGTCGCGTGGGATCGCGGGGACGTGGAGGTCCTCAATCATTTCTTTGGATACACGGTGTCCAACACAAAGGGAAAGCCGACAAACGGGGAGTTTATTTCGATGATCGCCGACAAGATCCGTCTTGATATGTGCGACGTCGGATAAAGGCCGGCTGTAAAAAGGGGCAGGCGGCAGGGTGCCGAAAAATGGAAGAGCCGAAAAAATGGAAGATTCCCGATCGCACAGAGGGGGCGCTGAGGCGTCCCCTCTGGTGCTGTCCGGCTTGAAAATATATGCCCGGCGTGTATAATGATAACATATGGCGCAGCCGGCGCCGTGATGACTAAAGGATGCTTTGAGAGGTGTTTCGGGGAGGATGAGCCATGTTCGGTCTGTTTAAAAAGAAGCCGGAGCGTCCGCATGTCGCCGCCGTTATCGCGGCAGGCGGATCGTCGACCAGGATGAAGGGCGGCAACAAGCTGCTGGCAGAGGTGGCGGGCATGCCGGTGCTCGCTCATACATTAAGGGCTTTTGAGGCAAACGGGAATATAGACGAGATCGTCATCGTGGCGCGCGAAGACCTGCTGCTCGATTATGCCGATCTTGCCCGGACCTTTGAAATATCCAAGGTGACGCAGGTGGTGTCGGGCGGGGCATCCCGCGCCGAAAGCGTATACAAGGGCGTGTGCGCCTGCGGGCCCGACTGCGCTTATGTCCTTGTCCACGACGGCGCGCGGCCGCTCGTTACGGCAGAGGTCATCGACCGCGTCGTCGAAAAGACGATCGAGACCGGCTGTGCCGCCGCCGCCGTCCCGGTCAATGATACCATAAGGGTGATAGACCCTGACACCGGGGCGATCGCCCTTGCCGACCGCAGCCGTATGCGCGCCATGCAGACGCCGCAGGGTTCGGACAGGCAGCTTCTGGCCGCCGCGCTTAAAAACTGTATCGACAAGGGGATAACGGCGACCGACGATTGCGCCGCGCTGGAGGCTCTGGGGGCCAAGCCCGCGCTGGTCGATGGCTCGTTCCGCAATATAAAAATAACCACGGCAGAGGATCTTGCCATTGCCGCCGCTCTTTTTGAGGAGGAAATATGAAGGATATCAGGATCGGAAACGGATATGACGTCCATCGGCTGGCCGAGGGACGCAGGCTGATAATAGGCGGCGTCGATATTGCTTTTGAAAAGGGCCTCGATGGCCACAGCGACGCCGACGTGCTGGCCCATGCGATAATAGACGCTCTTTTCGGCGCCGCGGGTATGGCCGATATCGGCACCCATTTTCCCGACAGCGACCCGCGATACAAGGGGGCCGACAGCATAGAGCTGCTGCGAAGGACGGCGCAGCTTTTGCGGGACGAGGGCTGGAGCATAGGCAATATAGATTCGATCATAGTGGCTCAGCGGCCGAAGATGATGCCCCATATCCCGGCCATGAAGGCCATTATAGCCGGGGCGGCGGGGATAACGGAGGACCGCGTCGGCATTAAAGCCAAGACCGAAGAAAAGCTTGGCTTCACCGGCAGCGGCGACGGCATGTCGGCCCATGCGGTGGCTCTTATCTATAAGGCGTAACATATTTTCAGGGCAGCTCATATTCTGGACTGAGGGAGGGTCTGTATATGGGCTGTCTTATTATTTTTAAATCAATAACCTACGCCCAGCGGGCGGCTGCCGTTCTTTCAAGGATAAGGATATCGGCCGTTATAATAAAGCCGCCGGTCTCGCTGGGGCGCGGCTCGTGCAGTTATGCGCTCAGGATAAGGACGGGAGAGCTTTCCCGGGCCGCCGACGCGCTTAAAAATACAAGTATTCCGATCAGCGGCGCATATGTCCGTGAGGGAAGCGGATACAGGGAGGTCATGATATGATATATCTTGACAGCGCGGCCACAACGCTCCATAAGCCGACGTCGGTCTGCCGTGCTGTCGAGGCCGCCATGCTTTCCTGCGGGAATCCCGGAAGGAGCGGCCATCGCGCCGCCATGCAGGCGGCCAGGATCGTGTATGAATGCCGCGAGGAGGCCGCCGATCTGTTCGGCGTGTCCGAGCCGGAGAGGATCGTTTTCACACTGAATGCCACGCATGCACTCAATATCGCCATCAAGTCTCAGCTCCACGGCGGAGGCCATGCCGTTATATCTGGGTATGAGCACAATTCGGTCGTCCGCCCGCTCAACGCAATGGAGAACGTAAGCTATACCGTCGCGCAGTCGCCGCTGTTCGATCAGGCGGCGGCCTATGATGCCATTGTCGCCGCCGTGCGGGATGACACGACCTGCATCATCTGCACCAATGTTTCCAATGTGTTCGGGTTCATCCTGCCGATAAAACGGCTTGATGAATACTGCGGCCGAAAGGGTATAAAGCTGATAATAGACGCGTCGCAGTCGGCCGGCGTTCTGCCGGTCAATGTATCGGAGCTTGAAAACACATCCTTTATCTGTATGCCGGGGCATAAGGGCCTTTACGGCCCGCAGGGCACCGGTATACTGATATGCTGTAATGACAATGACCTTTACAGCCTTATGCAGGGCGGCACAGGCAGCGATTCGCGCAATGTGAGCCAGCCCGATATGCTGCCCGATATATTTGAAAGCGGGACCCTTAATGTCTGCGGTATTGCCGGGCTGGCCGAAGGCATAAGATTCGTGAAAAAGACCGGGCTGAGCCAGATCGAACAGAAGGAGCGCATGCTGGCCCGAAGGCTCGAATCCCGCCTTCGCGATATCGGCGGCCTGACGGTGTATTACGATCGGATATCGCTCTGCGGTCCTGTGTCGATAGCTGTAAAGGATATCCCGTCAGAGGAGCTGTGCTTGAAACTGGCGGCCCGGGGCTTCTGTCTGCGCGGCGGGCTGCACTGTTCGCCCCTGGCCCATCAGAGCGCGGGAACGATCGAAGAGGGCACGGCCCGCGTCAGCTTTTCGTATTTCAACAATATTCGGGAAATAGAGGCGTTTGCCGCTGAAATCAGGAAAATAGTGTCTGAATAAATCACGAAAAGTTTTCATTTAGCCATTGAAAATGTTAATGCGAATTGTTATTATTAAATAGGATAATATCAATTACTCAATAACAGATTTCTGGTGTTTGGATGAACGTATTTAATTATTTCGGACAATATATACGGCTGGCCACGATCTCGGATGTAGTCGACATCCTGATCGTGGCGGCCCTGCTGTATAAGCTCATAAAGCTGATAAGAAATACGGCGGCGGCGCGGCTTCTGAAGGGCATCTTTGTCATACTGGCCATCATGTATGCGTCCGAGCTTTTCAGCCTGCATGTCGTCAATTTCATCATGCTCAATGCCATGCAGCTCGGCACATTCGCGCTGGTCGTTATTTTTCAGCCCGAGCTGCGCCGCATACTCGAGCAGTTCGGCAAGACCGATTTCCGGTTTTTGAGGGGAAAGAAGGAGGACGGCGAGGCGACGCAGCTCATGGTCATGCAGATCGTTGACGCAGTCAGCTCCATGGCCTGGGCAAAGACCGGCGCTCTTATCGTTTTTGAGACCGGCGATTCTCTTTCACATATAGCTTCGACCGGAACGACGATCAATGCCGATGTCGCTTCCGAGCTGGTCAAAAATATCTTCTTCCATAACGCGCCGCTCCATGACGGCGCCGTCGTCGTCGCCAACGGCAGGCTGGAGGCCGCGGGATGCATACTGCCGCTGACCGCCAAGTTCGATCTCAGCAAAGAGCTGGGCACGAGGCACCGTGCGGCCATCGGCGTTACAGAGACATGCGACTGCTGCTGTGTCGTCGTTTCCGAAGAGACAGGGTCGATATCCTTCGCCAAGGGCGGACTTCTGAAGCGTCATCTCGCGCCCGAGATGCTTGAACGCATGCTGCTCCAGGAGCTCATGCCGGAGAAGCATCCGGCCGGCAGTAGCTTTGTCAGCTGGCTTAAGGGGGTGCTGGGTAAATGATGGACTGGCTTCGCAAAAATGATATCATGCTCAAGCTGCTGTCGCTGGCCTGCGCCGTGCTGCTCTGGCTTTACGTCATATCGAGCACGAATCCCGATATGACCCAGACCTATTCCCGCGTTGCGGTCGACCTGCTTGGGACAGAGAGCCTGACGGCCAACAACCTTGTCATAACCGACGGGAGCCACAGCACGGTCTCGTTTAAGGTCACCGGCAAAAGTGAACGCATAGCCATGGTGTCGGAAAACGGCGGCCTTACGGTCACGGCCGACCTTTCCAATATAACGGTGCCCGGGGTATATGACGTCAAGTATCAGGTGACATCCTCTATTTCCGATCTGACGATAAGCAAGATCACGCCGACCATCTCTATCGAGGTAGACCGCGTCGTATCACAGTCGATACCGGTCGACCTTCAGCTGAGCGGCGAGCTTCAGGACGGCTTTGTCTCCGATAATTTCGTGCTGACCCCCGACGCGATCACGGTCAGAGGCCCGGAAAAGCTGCTTGATACCATCAAGAGCGCCGTCGCTGTTTTCGATGTTTCTACGGTCAAGACAACCACCGAGACGACGCTGGCATATACCCTTGTGGACGAGAACGGGATCGAGATCAAGAACAGCCTTATAACGGCCGATACTCCGTCGGTCAGGCTTTCTTACGGCGTAAGGCAGGTCGGCGAGGTGCCCCTTGTTCTCAATGTCAACAGCTTCGGCTTTATCACGAGCGATTTTGTCGATATCTCGATAGAGCCTTCGAGCATAAAGGTCAGCGGTTCTCCCGACGTTGTTTCTACGCTTAACCGCATCGACCTCGGAAGCGTCAATCTCGAACAGGTATTTGACAACGAGAACTTCGAGTTCGATCTTCCGGTGGTGCTGCCCAACGGCATCGCGGCCGACACGGCCGTGACCCAGGCCCATGTGACGATAACGCCGAAGGAGCTTGTCAAGACGACGGTCGAGATAAGCCGCGACGCTCTGCCGCAGAACGATCTTTTTCAATATGAATCGGATCTTACCGTAACGGTCTGGACGACGCAGGATAATCTGGCGTCGGTCGGTGCATCGAGCCTTAATGTCGCCCTCTCTTATTCAGAGGATTCTCTTGAGCCGGGTCTTAACGAGATACAGGCGTCGGTGACCCCGGCCGACAGCAAGGTCGTCGTCGTTGGCGATTATTCAGTAATGGTGGGTGTCTCCTGATGAGCATTGTCGTTTCAAATATAGTAATGCCCTTTGGGTCGAGCGACGAAGAGGCGGTCGCGCAGGCTGTGCGCACGGCGCGCCTGTCACCTTCGAGCGTCCTTTCGGGCAGCGTACATAAGGTGTCCTTTGACCTGCGCCACGGCAGGCTTTCAAAGGTCTATTCAGTTGAACTTGATACCGATACAGACGAGGCCAGGCTTGTAAAAGGGCTTGGCCTCCCTTTTGTAAGGCAGAGGGCCAAAGCCTGTCTGCCTCTGCCGGTCGGAACAGACCGTCTCGATTCGCCTCCTGTGGTGATAGGCTTCGGTCCGGCCGGGCTTTTCGCGGCCCTCATATTGGCCGAAAACGGATACCGGCCTCTGGTGCTTGAAAAGGGAGCTCCCATCGAAGAGCGCGACAGGCGGGTCGACGAGTTTTTCGGCGGCGGTCGGCTCGATCTTTCTTCGAACGTCCAGTTCGGCGAGGGCGGTGCCGGCACATATTCCGACGGCAAGCTGACCACAAGGATAAACGACCCGAGGAGCCAGCTGGTCCTTGATATCCTGCATAAATACGGCGCCGACGGCGATATGCTGCGCCGGGCAAAGCCCCATATCGGGACCGATAAGCTCAAGGGGGTCGTCAGGAGCATAAGAGAGCGCATACGGTCTCTCGGCGGAACAGTCGTGTTTTCACAGCCCATGACCGATCTCGAGATACGTTCGGGCCGCTTTGCGGCCGTCATCGGAAAGGACGGGGAGAGGTATCCCGCAAATGTCGCCGTCCTGGCCACGGGACACAGCGCCCGCGATGTATTCGAGCTTATCAAAAGCAAGCAGCTGCCGATGAAGGCAAAACCCTTTTCGGTCGGCGTCAGGGCAGAGCATCTTCAAAGCGATATCGACGCCGCCCTTTACGGTAAATATGCCGGAAAAGAGTGGCTGCCGCCCGGCGAATATGTCCTCTCGCGCCGGGACGGCGACCGCGCGTGCTATACCTTCTGCATGTGCCCCGGCGGATATGTCGTTGCCGCCGCCAGCGAAGAGGGCGGCATAGTGACCAATGGCATGAGCTATCACGCGCGGTCGGGCAGGAACGCCAATTCGGCCGTCTGCGTTTCGGTATCGCCCGAGGATTTCGGTTCGTCCGATGTGCTGGCCGGAATGTGTTTCCAGCGCAGCATAGAACAGGCGGCGTTTGCCGCCTGCGGCGGGAAGAACATCGGCCCGGTGCAGCTTTTCGGCGATTTTGCCGAGGGCAGGGTATCGAAGGGTCTCGGCCGCGTCGAGCCGACATATCCACGGGGATACGAGTTTGTTGATATAAATAATATACTGCCCGAATATGTCTGCCGGATGATAAGGTCGTCCATGCCATATTTCGGCAGGAAAATACGCGGCTTTGACGCCGCCGATACCGTTTTTACTGCGCCCGAGACAAGGACATCTTCGCCGGTTCGCATAGAGCGGGGCGGCGATCTTATGATGCCGGGCGTGCAGGGGCTCATACCCTGCGGAGAAGGCGCCGGATATGCCGGCGGGATAGTCAGTGCGGCGGTCGACGGCATCCGCGCGGCGGAAAGGATAATGGAGCTTTATGCTCCGGTGGAGGGAATATGACACAGGAGGGTACGGTGCTCCGCAAAACTCCCGGCGGAGACGCTGTGGTAGAGATAGTAAGGCAGTCGTCCTGCGGCGGCGACTGCTCGAGCTGCAAGGGCTGCGCACATCCGCAGCAGACACTTGAGGTGACGGTAAGTGATCCAGTCGGCGCAAAGCCGGGCGACAGGGTGAGGATAACTGCGTCGACGGGAAGGGTCTATCGGTCGGCCTCGGTCGTCTATATACTGCCGGTCATCCTTATGTTTGTTTTTTATTTCGTGCCGTCGGGCGGCGAGGGCATAAAGATCCTCTGCTCTCTTCTGGGCCTGGCTCTCGGCGTCGGTATTTCGGCCGTCTATTCCAGGCGTGCGTCGGCCAGCGGCAGCCTGAAAAGCTCTATAAGCGATATTTTGGATTAAACCGTGCTTTACGGCCAAAGGCTGTTGTGGTATAATGAAATATGATTCAAAATCTCGGGTGGAGCCTCCGCCGGGGTATGAAATAAAATATAATGGGGTGTTTACCTTTGCTTAAAAGCATGACTGGATATGGACGTGCCAAGCTGGAAAACGACCAGAGGGAGATCAATGTCGAGATCCGCTCTGTCAACCACAGGTATCTTGATCTTAATATAAAGGTCCCAAGGCTTTACGCCTATCTTGAGGATATGGTCAAAAAGACCGTGCAGAGCGTTCTTGTGCGCGGCAAGACCGATATTTATGTTTCCATAAAGGAAAAAGAGGGAAGCGACGTCCGTATTTCCCCCAATATGCCTGTTGTTGAGGGATATCTCAAGGCCGCCAAAGATATATCCGATCGCTTCGGGCTTTCGATGGACGATCTCAAGCTGTCCGACGTCATCCGCCTTCCCGATGCCATAGCCGCCGATAAGGAAGAGGCCGACGCCGAGGTCATTTCGGCCCAGGTATCAGAGGCCCTTTCGCAGGCGCTGGCCGAATATGACGCCATGCGCAGCACGGAGGGGGCGCGCCTTTGTGAAGATATACTGGGACGCGGCAGGTTGATCCTCGAATATGTCGATCACGTTGAAAAGCGCTCGCCCGACAGCGTCGCCGAATACCGCGAGAGGATCGCCGCCAGGATGACAGAGCTTCTTGACGATACCGAGATCGCACAGCAGAGGATACTTTCAGAGGCCGCCCTTTTTGCCGATAAGGTCTCTGTAACCGAAGAGATAGTAAGGCTCCGCAGCCATATAAAACAGTTCGAGAGCATGGTCACGGGCAAGGTGCCGGTCGGCCGCAAGCTCGATTTCCTTGTTCAGGAGATGAATCGCGAGGCCAATACCATAGGCTCTAAAGCCAACGATTACGATATCGCCCATACAGTTGTCGAGCTCAAGGCCGAGATAGAGAAGATAAGGGAACAGATCCAGAATCTCGAATAGGAAAAGGGGCTGTTTATTTTGAAGCTGATAAACATTGGTTTCGGCAATATGGTTTCGGCAAGCCGCATCGTTGCGATAGTGAGTCCCGAGTCGGCGCCGATAAAACGTGTTATCCAAAAGGCCAAGGAAAAGGATATGCTGATCGACGCGACCTACGGCCGCCGCAGCCGCGCGGTGCTGATAATCGACTCAGAGCATGTTATCCTGTCTCCACTTCAGCCGGAAACGGTCGCAAACAGGCTGAGCTATGACGATGAAGACGATGAGGAGGACGACGATGAATAAGAGAAAGGGAAGCCTTTTTATTATTACCGGGCCTTCGGGCGCAGGAAAGGGGTCGGTGCTTTCGCGAGTCCTTCCGTCGCTTGAAAATGTCTTTCTTTCGGTCTCGGCAACGACAAGAAAGCCCCGCCCCGGCGAAGAGGACGGAGTCAATTATTATTTCATTTCAAGAGAGCGTTTCGACGAGATGGTCGAGCGGGGAGAGCTGCTCGAGCATGCCAAGTATGTCGGCAACTGCTACGGCACTCCGGAGGGGCCTGTCAATCGCAGGCTCGAGGACGGACAGGATGTTATCCTCGAAATAGAGGTGCAGGGCGCGCTGATCGTAAAGGAAAAACGCCCTGACGCCGTTCTTGTTTTTATCGTTCCGCCTTCCTTTGACATTCTCGAGCGCCGTCTGCGCAACCGCGGCACCGAGGCCGAAGAGGTCGTTGAGAAACGCCTGCAAAAGGCCAGGGCAGAGTGCGCCCATATGGACGACTATGATTTCATCGTCGTCAATGACCTTCTTGATGATGCGGTGCGCGACCTTTCGGCCATCATAACGGCGGAAAGGTGCCGCAGCAGCAAGAACCAAATAAAACTGGTTTAGATCTTTGATTTATCTATCATAAAGGAGATACAATATTATGATGCTTTATCCTTCTTTGAGCGACCTTCTTAAAAAGGTGCCCAACAGATATTCGCTTGTAAATGTCGCCGCCAAAAGGGCCAGGGATATTGCCGAGCAGGCAGAGAACGATCCCGAGATGGTGGCTGAAGAGAAGCCGGTCTCGCTGGCTCTCGACGATATCATGAGCGGGAAGATCGTCCCCGTCGAGCATCCGGCCGAGGAAGAGACGACCGAGGAGAATATCGAGAACGCCGAGGAACAGGAATAGTTCCGGGATACCGGCGTATGGGCAGGTTTGAGACAGATCTGCCCTTTTTCCCGACCATAAGAGAACAAAAGGAGGGGCGGCTTTTTGCCTGAAGTTAAGACAGCAAAGATAGCCGTCTCGGCGGCCGTATACAGTATAGACAAGCCGTTTGATTATATCGTATCGGCCGGGATGGAGAATATCGCCCCGGGGCGAAGGGTCCTTGTGCCCTTCGGGAAGGGAAACAAGCTGACCGAGGGCTTTGTGCTCTCGGTGTCGGCATCCGATGGTGGCAGCATCCCGCCGCGGCTCAAGCACATCGTCCACCTTTACAGCGGGGACGTCGCGCTGTCAAAGGCCGATATAGAGCTTGCGCTCTGGATGAGATCACGCTGTTTCTGCACTTTTTTCGAATGTGCGGCCGCCATGCTGCCGCCGGGCATATGGAGCAGGTCGCCCGATAAATATCGCCTGTCGATATCGCCCGATGCCGACCGTCCGCTGCCTGTCGATCCGCATCTCGCGTCGGTCATTTCGGCATTGGCCCAGTCCGAAGAGGGGCTGACCCTTTCGGCGCTCGAGAAAAAATGCGGCATCAAAGGCCTTTTGAAGGATCTGTCGGCCCTCGAAAGGGAGGGCTGGGTCTCGGTAGAGCACCAGCTCGAAGAGAGTGACCGCAGACGTATAAAAATGGTAACACCCGATGTGGCATCCATGCCCGAAGGCAGGCTTTCAAGAACAGAGGCCGTCGATGCCCGGAGGCGGGAGGCGCTGGCTCTTCTGCTTGACCGCGGCAGTATGCCCGAGGAAGAGCTGAGATACCAGACCGGGGCGACGCCGGGGGATATGACATATCTTGTCACCCACGGATTTGCCCACAGCGACATGATGCCGAGATATGCCGTCCGCGGGGATGAAGAGGCCATGTCAGAGCCCTTCAGTCTTTCGGACAGGCAGAAGGAGATCTTCGATGGGCTTGCCGAAATGTGCCGCTCGGGCGCCGGCTGCGCTCTGCTTCACGGCGTGACCGGAAGCGGCAAAACGGCCATATATATAGAGCTCATCCGGGATGTCATATCACGGGGCCGGTCGGCAATGATGCTGGTGCCCGAGATATCGCTGACGCCGCAGATGGTCCGGGGCTTCAAAGGTCATTTCGGCGATATGGTGGCCGTCATCCACAGTGGGCTGACCTCGGCTGAGCGCTATGATGAATATATGCGCATCAAAACCGGCCGGGCCAGGGTCGTTGTCGGGACGCGCAGCGCCGTGTTCGCGCCGTGCAGGGATCTTGGGATCATCATACTCGACGAGGAACACGAGGGGTCTTACCGCTCGGAGACCGCGCCGAGATATAATGCCGCCGATGTGGCAAAATACAGGTGCGTCAAAAGCGGCTGTTTGCTGCTTCTCGGCTCGGCTACACCAAGTGTAGAGAGCTATTATAACGCGCTGCACGGGAAATACCGCCTCTTCACATTGGACAGCCGCTTCAACGATGCGGGACTGCCGGAAACCATCGTCGCCAATATGCGGGAGACCCTTAAAAACGGCGACGGCGGATCGATAGGCCCAGTGCTTCGCGAGGAGATGGCAAAAAATCTGCGCCGGGGGGAACAGACGATCCTTTTCATCAACCGCCGCGGAAACGCGCGGATGGCCGTCTGTGCCGACTGCGGTTATGTGCCGCAGTGCGAGAATTGCAGCGTTGCGCTGACCTATCATTCGGCCAACGGAAGGCTGATGTGTCACCATTGCGGATATTCGATACCGCTGATGACCGAATGTCCCGAATGCGGCGGCAGCCACATCAAGCTGGTCGGCTGCGGCACGCAGAAGATCGAAGAAGAGCTGGCCGACCTTTTCCCGGAGGCGAGGGTGCTGCGCATGGACGCCGACACGACGACCGGGCGGCGCTCGCACGAAGAGCTGCTCGATATGTTCGGGCAGGATAAGGCCGACATACTTCTCGGCACACAGATGGTGGCCAAGGGGCTGGATTTCCCCAACGTGACCCTTGTCGGGGTCATCGACGCTGATGCCTCGCTGAATATGGGAAATTATCTGGCCGGGGAGCACAGCTTTTCGCTCATATCGCAGGTAGTGGGGCGCGCCGGGCGGCGCGACAAGCCGGGAAGGGCGGTCATACAGAGCTTTTCGCCGGCCAATCCGGTCATAGAGGCCGCGTCGCGGCAGGACTATAACGCATTTTATAACTATGAGATCGAGATACGGGAGCTTATAAAAGCCCCTCCGTTCTTTGATATATGTTCGATCTTTCTCACCTCGGAGGACGAAGAACGCGCCCGTCAGGCGGGCGAAGCGGCCGCCGGGGCGGTAAAGGCCGCATTCAGGGGCAGTTTTTCCGATATAGCAGCCCCGGTGCTGGGGCCCGCGCCGGCGTCGCTTGCCAGGCTCAACGGCAAATACCGGTATGTTGTCTCGTTTAAAGGACATGCCGGGAAGCGGGTGCGCCGGCTTCTTTCCGATATACTTATATGGCTCGGGTCACAGGCGCAGACGCGCGGAGTGACGGCCGCTGCCGATATCAATGCTTTATATTATTAGGAGGAATACCAAAATGGCAATAAGAAACATTGTTCAGGAGGGCGACGAGGTCCTTGCAAAGCAGTGCCGCAAGGTGACCGATTTCAACCCCCGTCTCCATCAGCTGCTTGACGATATGAAGGATACCCTCAGAAAGGCCGACGGCGCCGGTCTTGCCGCGCCTCAGGTCGGCGTGCTGCGCGCCTGCGCCATCGTTGTACTTGAGGACGGCAGTTACCTCGAGATCGTCAACCCCACCATCGTCGAGGCCAGCGGCATGCAGGAGGGCCCCGAGGGCTGTCTCAGCGTTCCCGGCAGATTCGGCATCGTCATGCGCCCCAATAAGGTCAAGATCACGGCGCAGGACCGCAACGGCGAACCCTTCACATACGAGGCCGAGGGCTTCACGGCAAGGGCCTTCTGCCACGAGATCGACCATCTCAGCGGCCATCTTTTCACCGAGCTGGTAAGCGAATATATAGATCCCGAAGAGTATTATTCCGACGGTGAGGAAAACTGATAATGAGAACAGTCTTTATGGGAACGCCGGATTTTGCCGACGCCTCTTTAAAGGCCCTTCTGGGCAGCCGGCATGAGGTCTGCGCCGTTTTCACAAGGGCCGATACCCCCAAGAACAGGGGAATGAAGATGACCATGCCGCCGGTAAAGATAACGGCTCTGGCGGAAGATATCCCGGTATATCAGCCCTCGACCCTGCGCTCGCAGGAGGTATACGATATCCTTGCGTCCATACAGCCAGATATCATTATCGTTGCGGCTTACGGGATGTTCCTTCCGAAAAGTATACTTGAGCTGCCCCGGTACGGCTGTATAAACGTCCATGCGTCGCTGCTGCCCAAATACCGCGGCGCGAGCCCGATAAACGCTGCCATAATAGAGGGCGAAAGCCAGACCGGCGTCACCATCATGAAGATGGCGAAGGGCATAGACACCGGCGATATGCTGATATCCCGCGCTGTCGATATCCTGCCCGACGACAGCTATGCCAGCCTGCACGATAAGCTCGCGCCGGTCGGCGGACAGCTGCTTTTAGAGGCCCTCGACCTGATCGAGAGCGGCAATGCCATTTATACGCCGCAGGACGACAGCCTGTCGACCTATGCGCATATAATAAAGACCGAGGATGCGCGGATATCCTTTGAATGGGATGCCGCCGCCTGCGCATGTCATATACGCGGATACGATCCAGCGCCGGGCGCTTTCGCGTTTCTCGGCGGAGAGCGGATCAAGCTGTTTTCGGCAGTAAAAGGGGATGCTGCCGTTTCACGGGGTCCGGGGGAGATCATAGGCTGCGATAAAAAGGGGCTTGCCGTTCAGGCAAAGGATGGCGTCGTTCTTATAAGAGAGGTACAGCTCAACGGCAAGAAGCGCATGCCGGCTGCCGACTGCTTCCGCGGCCGCCCGCAGCTTCTTGAAGAAAGATTTGACTGATAAAGGACTGATACCATGTTTATAGACAGCTATTATATTATCCTTGTTCTTCCGGCCATCATCTTTGCCATGATAGCTCAGGCAAAGGTCAACACGACCTTTAATAAGTATTCGAGCGTCAGGACGCGCCGCGGGATAACCGGGGCCGATGCCGCCCGAGCCGTCCTCGAGGCCAACGGGGTCGGCGGGGTGAGGATAGAGCGGGTCTCCGGCAATCTTACCGACCATTATGATCCGCGCACCAATGTCATCCGCCTTTCCGACAGCGTTTACGATGCCGATACCGTCGCCGCCGTGGGCGTCGCGGCCCACGAGGCCGGTCATGCCGTCCAGTATGCACAGCAGTATGTGCCGATCAAGCTGCGCGCGGCCATAATCCCCGTGACACAGATCGGTTCGTCGCTGGCCATGCCCATGATCTTTATCGGCATGTTTATCAATGCATTTTCACTCATTAAGCTGGGGCTTATATTCTTCTTCATGTCGGTTCTCTTCCAGCTGCTGACCCTTCCTGTCGAGATAAACGCCTCGAACCGCGCCATCAACGCCATTGCCGCCACCCAGATCCTCGGCGAGGACGAGCTTCCCGGCGCGCAGAAGACCCTTACGGCCGCCGCGCTGACATATGTCGCCGCGCTTATGGTCGCGCTGGCGCAGTTCCTGCGCCTCTTCCTTATCTTCGGCGGCGGCAGAAGGGATCGTGACAGATAGTGGCCGGGGAGAGAGAAGCGGCGCTGGGCGCGCTGCTCGAGTTCCGAAAAGACGGGAGCTGGCCCGATCTGTATCTCAAAAAAAAGACCGATGGAATGGACAGCCGCCAGGCCGCCCTTGTCTCGGCGATAACCTACGGCGTGGTGCAGAACACCATGCTTATAGATTTTTATATCTCGCAGTACAGCAGCCTTAAGATGAACCGCATTTCGCCCTATGTGCTGGAGGCCATGCGCATGGCGGTCTATCAGATGCTGTTTCTTGACAGGATACCCGATAACGCCGCCGTCAACGAGGCGATAAAGCTGGTCAAAAAGACCGGCAACCAGCGTGCGGCCGGCTTCGCAAACGGCGTACTGCGTCAGATCGGCCGCACAAAGGATTCTCTGCCGCAGGTCGTGGGCAGGACGGCGGCCGAGACGCTGAGCATAAAATACAGCCATCCGCTGTGGATGGTCAAACGATTCATATCCCTCTTCGGGGACGACGGCGCCGAGCAGCTCCTGAAGTCCGATAACGCGTCTGTCATCCCGACTATAAGGGTGAATACCCTTAAAACGACGGCCACGGCCTTTGCCGAGGGGTGCGAGGCTGCGCTCGGCCATGGGCTGAAAGCCGCAGAGGGCCTTGAAAACGCCTTTTATACCGATGATCTGGCCGGGCTGCTCAAAAGCCCGATGTTTGAGCGCGGCGAGTTTTACGTCCAGGATGCCGCGTCGCAGCATGTCGTGGCTCTCCTTGCGCCCCGGCCTGGGGAGCGTCTGATGGATATCTGCGCCGCTCCGGGCGGCAAAAGCCTGCTCGCGGCTCAGCTCATGGAGGATCGCGGCGAGATACTTTCCAATGATATCTATCCCCATAAGGTCAGACTGATCGAACAGAATGCCGAAAAATACGGCGTACATATCATAAATACAGCCTGCAGCGATGCATCGCATCACATCGACAGGCTTGAAAACAGCTTCGACAGGATCATTTGCGATGTGCCCTGTTCCGGCCTCGGCATAATACGCAAAAAGCCCGATATACGGTATAAGGATGAAAAGAGCCTTGCCGGGCTTCCGGTACTTCAGGCGTCGATACTTGAAAACGCCGCGTCCTATCTCAAGCCGGGGGGCAGGATGATATACACTACCTGCACCATTCTCCCGGAGGAAAACGAGAATGTGGTCAGGGCTTTTCTTGCCGGGCACAGGGATTTTGACCTTGTGGATTTCAGCATCTGCGGAAAGCAGTACGGCGGGATCAAGACCTTCCTGCCCCATGTCGACGGCACTGACGGCTTTTTTGCAGCGCTTTTGGAGAGGAGAACGGCCCAATGAGCCAGCTTATCCCGATAAACTCTCTTCGCTACGAAGAGCTTGAGAGCAAGCTTACAGCTCTCGGAGAACCGAAATACCGCGCGGGCCAGATTTTCAAGTGGCTCTCGCTGGGCGTCGGTTCATTTGATGAAATGACCGATATAGGAAAGGCTCTCCGCGCCAAGCTGGCAGAGCACTTTTACATAGAGCATATAGAGATAATAAGAAAACAGGAGTCCCATCAGGACGGCACGATAAAGTACCTCTTCGAGCTTCGGGACGGCAACAGCATAGAGAGCGTGCTTATGAAATATAAGCACGGCTACAGCATCTGCATTTCGACCCAGGCCGGATGCAAGATGGGCTGTATCTTCTGCGCTTCCTTTGAAAAGGGAGCTACCCGCAATCTTACGGCCGGCGAGATACTTCTCGAGGTCATCACGGCGCAGAAGGATTCCGGAGTGCGCATATCCAATATCGTTCTTATGGGGACAGGCGAGCCGCTCGACAATTACGACAACGTGATGGCCTTCCTTGATCTTGTCTCCTGCGATAAAGGGGTCAATATCGGCATGCGTCATATCTCGCTGTCGACCTGCGGCCTTGTGCCGGGAATATACCGTCTGGCAGAGCAGAAGCGCCAGCTGACCCTTTCGATCTCGCTGCACGCGCCTAACGACGAAATCAGGACAAAGCTGATGCCGGTCAACCGGAGGTATAACGTAGAGACCCTTATAAAGGCATGCCGCGATTATTTCGACATGACCGGGCGGCGCATTTCTTTTGAGTACGCCATGATAGCCGGTGTGAACGATACGAGGGCCTGTGCGCTGGAGCTTGCGGGGCTGCTGCGGGGCTTTAACTGTCATGTAAACCTGATCCCGCTCAACCATGTCGACGGGAGTCCGCTGAAGCCGTCGACACGCCGGGATCTTCAGGAGTTCCAGCGGATACTTGAAAGCTATCATATAACCACAACGGTAAGAAGACATCTTGGTTCAGACATCGACGCATCCTGCGGCCAGCTCAGGCGGCGGGTCATGCGTGAAGGAGCAAAGAATAATGAGGGCGTGGAAAATAAGTGACGTCGGGATATCCCGAAAGGGCAATCCCAACGAGGATATCTGCCTGCTTGAGGATATGGGCCAGGGCTGTATGCTCGGCGTTGTATGTGACGGCATGGGCGGAGAGAATGCCGGAGAGGTGGCAAGCGAGATGGCCGCCACGGCGTTCAGACAGGCATTTTTAAGGGATTATGACCGATGGTCGGCGTCTCATGTCGAAAAGTGTCTTAAAACAGCCATAAAAGAGGCAAATGACCGCGTGTTTCAGGCGGCGGTCAACGACGCCTCCTTCAGCGGTATGGGAACGACGATAGTTGCCGCGGTCATCGGCGGCGACGGCGAGGCTGTTCTGGCAAATGTCGGCGACAGCCGCGCATACTATATAAACGAAGAGGGGATAAGCCAGATAACGACAGACCATTCGCTGGTCAACGAGCTTATCATCCGCGGCGAGATATCGCGTATAGAGGCCCAGCGCCACCCGAAACGCAATCTTATAACCCGGGCCATCGGCGCCGACCCGAGGGTCAGATGCGATACATATGTAAAGAAGATACGCAGAGGCGATTATATCCTCCTTTGCAGCGACGGCCTGAACGATCAGGTCAGCGGGCCGGAAATATATTACGAGGTATACGAGTCGGGAAAGCCCGAACAGGCCTGCGAAAACCTTGTCACCATCGCCAATTCAAGGGGCGGTTCGGACAACATAACGATCATCCTGATCGAGATATGAGGAGTGACCTATGGATAAGCTGATAGGAACAATGCTTGATAATCGCTATGAGGTCCTTGAGGTCATCGGGACCGGGGGAATGGCGATCGTATATAAGGCCAAGTGTCACAGGCTCAACAGATATGTGGCGCTCAAGGTAATGAAGGAAGAGTTCGCCAAGGACGAAGAGTTCCGCCGCCGCTTTTTTGAAGAGTCACAGGCGGTCGCCATGCTGTCCCATCCCAATATAGTCAATGTGTATGACGTTTCCCGGTCGGGCGATATCGAATATATAGTGATGGAGCTCATCGACGGCGTGACCCTTAAAGAATACCTGTCGCGCCGCGGCCCGCTGTCGTGGAAGGAAACGACCTTTTTTGCCGTGCAGATAGCCAAGGCTCTTGAACATGCCCACAGCCGCGGCGTCATCCACAGGGATATCAAGCCGCAGAATATAATGCTGCTGCGGGACGGCACGGTCAAGGTGGCCGATTTCGGCATAGCACACTATAATTCCAGCCAGACCGATTATTCAAAAGGAGAGGCCATCGGTTCGGTCCATTATGTATCGCCCGAGCAGGCAAGAGGCAGCCATATCGACAACCGGTCGGATATATATTCCTTCGGCGTCGTCATGTATGAAATGCTGACCGGCCGCCTGCCCTTCGAGGGCAACACACCGATGGATATCGCCATACAGCATATGAACTCCATCCCGCTGCCGCCCAGCGATTATGTATCGGGCATCCCCCAGGCGCTGGAGGCCATCACCATGAAGGCTATGGATCCCGTGCCTTCACGCCGCTATTCCACGGCCGGAGAGATGATCGCCGATCTTGAACGCTTCAAGAATGATCCGACGGTCAAGATAGAGGTCGAGCGCCCGGCCATAATGGCGTCGGTGTCCGATGATATCGACGCGACCCGCAAGATAAGCAATCCCGGGGAAATAGCTTCGAGGGCGACGCCGCGCTACCAGCCTGTCGACGAAGATGACGACCGGGACGAAGAGCCTGCGCGCGGAAAAAAGCGCGGCGGCAATCCGGTCCTTTATGCTGGCATAGCCATCCTCCTGTTTTTCATCGGCGCGGTTGTATTTGTATTCAAGGTCATAGACCCCTTCGGAAAGACCGATGTAAGGCTTGAGGTCCCTATGCTCGAAGGCGAATCCTATGAACAGGTGCTCGAGGACGCCGACGGGCTGTATTCATCCTTCAAGATAACCCTTGATGAAGAGCAGTACAGCGAAAATATTGATAAAGGACTTATCATATCCCAGAGCCCCTCGGCCGGTAAAAATGCTGAAGAGGGCACAGAAATAAAGGTCGTCGTCAGCCTCGGCCCAAAAACGGCGGCCCTTGATGATTACAGGAACATGGACGGCCGCAGCGTTTCCATCGTCCTTACCCGCCTGGGGCTCAAGCCCGATCTTCAGTACGAGTTCTCCGACGAGGTCGAAGAGGGGTTGGTCATCGGGACATCGCCCGATAAGGACACAGAGGTCAGCTCCGGCGATACTATCCTTGTCCGCGTCAGCAAGGGCAAGGAGGTAAAACCGGTCATCGTCCCCAACCTCAAGGGCAAGACGGCCGAGGAAGCCGCGGCGCTGATAAAGGCCGCCGGTCTTACACCGGGCGAGACCTCGTTCATCGAAAGCCCCGACGGTGTGCCGGGTCAGGTCATATTCCAGTCTCTGCCGGCCGGTTCGAGCGTCGATGAAAACAGCACGATAGATATCCATATCTGCAAAGAGCCGGAAAAGCAGCCTGATCCCGAACCGGCAAAGGATGTCACCATCCGCTATGTCATAGAGATCGACGATATCGAGGGCGAGATACAGATAATGGCCGCCGTCGACAGCAAGGTCGGATACAGCGGGACACATACCTCGGATGAGGGCAGCATAGTTGTCGAGCTGACGGCCGAAGAGGGCACACACTCGGTGACGGTGTTCCAGAACGGAAGGCTTACCAAAGAGGAGAACGTGACCTTTAAATGAGCGGTGAAAAACGGGGAATAGTTTTAAAGGGCATAGGCGGGTTTTATTATGTCCTTGACGATGAAAAGACGGTTTACGAATGCAAGGCCGGGGGCAGGCTCCGGCTGGGAACGATATCTCCGGTGGCCGGGGATATCGTCTCCTTCGAGCTGTGCGGCGAAGACGGCCTTATAACCGAGATACGCCCGAGAAAAAACAGCCTGACCCGCCCGCCGGTGGCCAATATAGACCGTCTGTTCATCGTGGGCTCGCAGGCCTCGCCAAGCACCGATCCTTTCCTGATAGATAAGGTGACCGTCATAGCCCTGCGTCAGGATATAACACCGATCATCCTTCTCAATAAATGCGATATAGACCCCTGTGACGAGCTGTATGACATATATACGGCGGCGGGGTTCCATGTCATCCGCGTGTCGGCCGTCACAGGACAGGGGATAGACGAGGTGCGTGATCTGGCTTCCCATGGCATATCCTGCTTTACAGGGAACTCGGGCATAGGCAAGTCGAGTATCCTCAACGCCCTTATGCCCAACAGGAATCTTCTGGTCGGCAGGATAAGCGCCAAGATAGCCCGGGGCAGGCATACGACACGACAGAGCGAGCTTTTCCCCTGCGGCGACGGATATGTCATAGATACGCCGGGGTTTTCATCCTTTGACGTCACAAGGATGGAGTATATAAAAAAAGACGAGCTCCAGCACTATTTTCCCGAGATAACCGGATATTTCGATAAATGCCGCTTTGCCGGCTGCGCCCACATAAAAGAGCCCGGCTGCGCTGTGCGTCAGCGGGTCAAGGATGGGGAAATATCAAAGAGCCGTTATCTCAGCTATAAAAAGCTCTATGAGGAAGTATCAAAGATAAAGGACTGGGAAAGAAAGGGGATATGATATGCAGCGGTTTGAAACAGAGCGCCTCGTTCTGCGCGATTGGAGCATAAACGACGCGAGGGATCTGTATGAGTATGCCAAAAGCCCCAATGTCGGCCCCAATGCCGGCTGGAAGCCCCACGACAATATCGAAGAGTCTCTTGGGATCATCCAGATGTTCATCAACGAGCAGCAGACCTGGGCCATCGAGGATAAGCATAGCCATCATGTCATAGGCTCCGTCGGCCTTCATAAAGACCCCCTTAGGACCAACCCCGGCGCCCGCATGCTGGGGTATGTCCTGTCGGAGGAATTCTGGGGCAGAGGTATCATACCTGAAGCCGTGGCCGAGCTTATCAGATATGCCTTTTCAAAGGAGGATGTGACCATCCTTTCCATACAGCATTATGATTTCAATCCCCGTTCGGGGAGGGTGGCCGAAAAGCTGGGCTTTAAAAAAGAAGGGTGCCTCGAAAGCGCCCGCAAGCTCTATGACGGCCGAATATGCTCGCTTGTGTCCTACAGCCTGCGGCGCGAGGACTATTACCTTTCGACGCTGAGCATGCGCGGGTAACCTTCGCCGCCAAAATGGAATATCATGTATCGTAGACCTTTATTTTTCAAAGGAGCGATCGTGTATGAGATGCGGGCGGCGTCGCGGATGCGGTACATATATTGCGGCGATAGCGGTGGGGATATTGCTCGCCCTGCTGCTGCCGGTCTGGCTGTGCTTCTGGATCATCTGCGGCCTGCTGGCATTGATATGCATAATTTAGCATATTATTTTTCGGGAGGATGATCCGGTATGAAGATATATGTTATAAAGCCGCCGAAGGCCATTTCGGCACTTATGCAGAAGCTGATGAAATAGCAGAAAAAATTATCCCCCCGAGCTTAGAGTCCGGGGGGATAGCTTTATAAGGATCTTCTGTTTTAATCGAGATAGCCCGCGATCAGGGCAGCGGAATCATCCGAGGGAACGGCAAAGGCGTCTGAACTGAACGAACCTGTGAAACAGCCGTGGAGATCGGCGGCCGCATTCAGGGTATCGAGGGAGGAGACGTCGTCGGTCACGGCAAAGATCGTGTGGCAGTATTCAGCAAGGTCGGCGGCACGCTGGCCCGAGACCGCATCCTCTCCGTAATAGGAAGCGCAGAGGGTGACGCCGCATTCGTCGGCCGCGGCCCTGGCGTTTGAGAGTATCGTCCTTATGGCCTCATATCGCGGCGCGTCGGAGGAAAGATCTATCATGTCGATCTTGCCCTTTGTCGGGAAGCAGAGATCGTCAAGAATGACAGCGTCGAAGCCCGCGTCGGCAGATGACCTGATGATATCACAAAGGTAATCGGAAGCCATCTGGCTGTATGGGTCGATCCAGCTGTTCAAATTTCTGTCGAGCCACGTAGTACCCGAGGTTTTTATGGCATTGGAGGTAAATGCGCGGGGCGCGACGGCGTCGCAGAGTACGGTCAGCCTTGCCGCGAGGTGCATATCACCGCGGTCGAGGTCCAGAAGGGCTTCCTTGATCTGTTCGGCATTCTCATATAAAGCGTCGGGCGCGGCATATTCCGAGGTCACGGGGATATAGAGTATGCCGTCCTCGCCCTTGATGTCGAAGCAGAGGGTGTTGCAGCCCCTTTCAGATGCCGCGCTTACAAGACCGTTCCCATATCCGGGACGCAGCAGATTTTCTATATCGTCGCTGACGCCCAGTATGCGCGGCAGGGGATCGTTCTCGTTTGCTGCCGGCTTTTGGATAACGATATCAAAGTCCTCTTCGTTATCATCGGGCAGGCCGGGGGTTGTGCCGTCATCCGCTGTTCCATTCGATGGGATATCGCCCTGGGCTTTTTTGTCAAAGGTGAAATAGAAGCCCTCTGACGAGAAAACTATGTGATCCGACAGAACTATAAAGCCCACTCCGGATGCAATAAAGATCAGAAGAAGTATCGAAAGAAATATGAGCTTTTTTTCCTTCGGGGAGCGCCGCCCCCTGTAAGAGCTGTAAAAATTATTTCGGCCTCTGTACACGTCATGTTACCTCCGCTGCGGCAGAATATCGTATAATATTATTAAAGGCCGATGCCGGGATATTCCGGCGTCGGCCTTGATAATATCTCTTATTCTGATTTTACCACATGATCACTGGCGTCGACAATAAGTTTTCTCGGGCAAACACTGACACATTTGCCGCAGCCGATGCACTTGTCATAATCAATGGAAGCCAGATTGTCGCTGACCGTGATAGCGCCGGTGGGGCAGTTGCGCTGGCAGAGCATACAGCCGATGCAGCCAATGTTGCATATCTTCCGCAGCTCGGCGCCGCGCTGGTGAGAAGAGCAGCTGACGGCGATGTCGAGGGGATCCTTGAGGATCGAGATTATGTGGCGGGGGCAGGCGGCGACACATTTGCCGCAGGCCTTACATGAGGCGGCGTTGACCTCGGCCACGCCGTTGACGATATGGATGGCGTCATAAGGGCAGGCCTTTACGCAGGTCCCGAGGCCGAGACAGCCGTAAGCACATTCAAGCGGGCCGCCGGCGATCTTGGATGCGGCGACACAGTCGGTTATGCCGTCGTACTCGAACTTGCGCTTGGCGTTGATTCCGCCGCGGCAGCCGACGTGGGCGGCCATTTTTGCGATCGGCTTGGCCTCGACACCCATGATGGCGGCAATGGCCTCGGCGCTTTTGGCGCCGCCGACAGGGCAGGTGTTGACGTCGGCCTCGCCCTTGAGTATGGCGGCGGCAAGGGCGGCACAGCCGGAGTATCCGCAGCCTCCACAGTTCGCGCCGGGAAGGGCCTCGACTATCTGGGCCTCGCGCTCATCCTTGTCGACATGGAATATCTTTGATCCGAAGGCCAGCAGCAGGCCGAAAAAGAGGCCGAGCCCGCCAAGGATCAGGACGGGATAAACAAAGGTTTGCATTTGACTTTACCTCCCATTAAAATACCGAAAGACCCTGGAAGCCCATGAAAGCGATCGACAGAAGCGACGCGGCGATAAGGGCGATGGGGAAACCGGAGAAGCACTTCGGGTATTCGGCATATTCAAGACGCTCTCGCACCGACGCGAAAAGAACGATGGCGAGGGTAAAGCCGACACCGGCGGAGAAGCCGTATACGACCGAGCTTATGAAGTTGAGGCCGTTGGCGACGTTGAGGTTGGCGACGCCGAGTACGGCGCAGTTGGTCGTGATAAGAGGCAGGTATATGCCGAGGGATTCATAAAGGGCCGGCATTGATTTCATGAGGAACATCTCGATGAACTGGACCAGCGCCGCGATTATGAGGATAAAGACGACGGTGCGCATATACGCGAAATCCTCGCGCAGGATATATGTGTTGACCAGATTGGTGGCGGCCGAAGCCACCGTCATGACAAAGATAACGGCGATGCCCATGCCGAAGGCCGTGTCGGTCTTTTTTGAAACACCGAGGAAGGGGCAGCATCCGAGGAACTTTACAAAGATAAAGTTCTCGATAAGGATGGCCGACAGTGAAAGAGAGAAGAAATATTTAAGGCCGCTCATTATTTGGACGCCTCCTTCTTTTTGTTCTTTTCCATGAAGTGCTGGAATACGGCGATGAGGAACCCGAGGGTCAGGAAGCCTCCGGCGGGGAGGATCATCATGATTATCGGGGTATAGCCCTGGCCGAATACCTGTACGCCATAGATCGTGCCTGCGCCCAGAAGCTCTCTTACCGTGCTCAGGATGGAGATGGCGACGGTAAAGCCGAGGCCCATGGTAAGGCCGTCGATGAGAGAGGGCAGCGGGGCGTTCTTGGAGGCAAAGGCCTCTGCGCGGGCAAGAATGATGCAGTTGACGACGATAAGAGGTATGAACATGCCCAGCGAAGAGGAAAGCTCCTGCATGTAGGCCTGAAGGGTCAGGTCGACAACGGTGACGAATCCGGCGATGATGACGATATAGGCGGCGATGCGTATCTTCGAGGGGATGAACTCCCTGAGGATCGAGATAACAAGGTTGGAGCACATAAGGACGAATGTGACGGCAAGCCCCATGCCGATGCCGTTTTTGAGCGAGGTGCTGGTAGCCAGCGTCGGGCACATGCCAATAAGCTGAACGAATATGGGGTTGTTGGTCAGGACGCCCTCTTTAAGCTGTTTGAAAAAAGAGTTCATCTGTTAATCCTCCTTTTCTGCAAGGGTCTGGGCGAATACCAGCGCTTCATCAATAGCTCCGGTCACGGCCTTCGATGTGATGGTGGCGCTTGTCACGGCCTGGATCTGGTTGCCCTGGGGAAGATTCTTGACGACCGAAAGTCCCTGGGTCTTGCCGGCAAATTGCGACAGCCATGCGGGAGTATTGGCATTCGCGCCAAGGCCGGCCGTTTCAGAATGGCTCACGATCTCGACTCCGGTGACCGTATCCTCTGTGTTAATGCCGGCCATGATGGTTATGTCTCCGCCATAGCCCCTTGTGACAAGTGTGAAGCAATAGCCTATAAGGTCCCCGGCATCGTTATATGCCAGATTGAGCTCGGTGATCGGGCCGGTCAGCTCAAGCTCGCCGTCATAGGGCACGAAGGAAGCCGCACCCTCCATGACCGATGACATCGAATCCTGCTTTTTCCGGGCTTCGGCCTCGGCGATGACAGATGCCGTCTTGCTGTTGAAGAAGCCGAGCAGCAGCGCGACGACAGAGGTGATGATGAGAAGGACGCCGCCGAGACGGATATACTCGTTATTTTTCATTTGTGGCTGCCTTCTTTCTCTGCTTGATCTCGCCGAAGCGGCGGGGGATGGTGGCCTTTTCGATAAGATTGACGAAAAGGTTCATGACCAGTATGGCATAGGAAACGCCTTCGGGATAGGTGCCGAAATAGCGGATAAATACCGTAAGGAGCCCACAGCCGACGGCATAGACGATCTGGCCGTTGGGCGTGATGGGCGATGTCGTATAATCGGTGGCCATGAATATGGCGCCGAGCATAAGGCCGCCCGACAGGAGCTGATAGGCCATCCATGTCAGGTTATTATTGCCCTGAGGGAAGATAAAGGTGACGATGGCTACCGTTCCGATGTATATCAGGGGGATCTTCGGCGAGATGACCTTGCGGTAAACGAGATACACGCCGCCGGCAAGAAGGGCCAGGGCCGATATCTCGCCGATGCATCCGCCGACCATGCCGAGAGCGTCCTGAAGGATCGAGATATCAGGCAGCGCGCCCTGCTTCATCTGGACCAGCGGCGTCGAGGTCGTCACGACGTCTACCGGGGTTGTGAAGAGGGGAAGGGCCGTTCTGATCCTCGGGATGACCGAGACGATGCCGGCAAAGGCGGCCAGAAGAAAGGCTCTTGCCGAAAGGGCCGGGTTGACGAAGTTCTTGCCGATGCCGCCGAAAAGCTGCTTGACGACAACGATGGCGAAGAGATCGCCGAGAAGCACCATCCAGAGGGGGGATGATACCGGCAGGCAGAATGCCAGAAGAACGCCGGTGACAGACGCCGAGAGGTCCTTTATCGTGATGGGCTTATGCGAGATGACCTCGTATATCCATTCGAAAAAGACACATCCGGCCACCGAACAGAGGGTCACCGTCAGGGCGCGAAGGCCATAGACGAAAATGCCGATGACAAGGGCGGGAGTCAGCGCTATTAGCACGTCGAGCATGATCTGACGGATCGTGTTGGCCGCTCTTATATGGGGAGAAGAGCTTACCTTGAGCTTTGAAAGATCGTTCATATCTGGGTTTCCTCACTTTCTGCTGGCTGCGATTATCTGCTGTTTGGCGGTGCGGATGCCCTGCGTAAGGGGTATCTTGGCGGGGCAGGTATAAGAACAGACGCCGCACTCGATGCAGTCCAGCGGATGGTATGACTTGCAGTCATCCATCTTTCCGGCCATATATGCCTGATATATATAGGTGGGGATGAGATGCATGGGACAGTCGGTGACGCATTTGCCGCAGCGGATGCACTTGGGGTCGGGCAGGTGAAGCGGCTCTGTCTCGGCAAAGGCCAGTATGCCGTTGGTGCCCTTGATGACCGGGACCTCGTCGCTGAAGAGGGCGGTGCCCATCATCGGTCCGCCCATGAGCAGCTTCGTGGGGGGCTCTGTAAAGCCGCCGCAGAATTCGATAAGATCCTTGATCGGCGTGCCGATGCGGACCTCAAGGTTTTTGGGCAGCGCCATATCAGGGCCCGATACCGTGACGATCCTTCGCAGCATGGGCATGCCGGAATTGAAGAGACGGAATATCGAGGCGGCCGTGTCTACGTTGAATACGGCACATCCGGCGTCGGCCGGCAGCTTGCCAGAGGGGACCTCGCGTCCGGTGACCGATTTGATCAGCTGTTTTTCGGCGCCCTGGGGGTATTTGGTCATGAGGGGGACCAGCTTTATGCTGCCGTCGCCGGGCAGACATTTTTTGACCCCGTCAAAGACGTCGCTTTTGTTGACCTCTATGCCGATATAGGCGTTTTTGATGTTGAGTATCTTGAGTATGAGCTGTACGCCGGAAATGACCTCCCAGGGATACTCGGTGAGTATGCGGTGGTCGGATGTGAGATAGGGTTCACATTCGGCGCCGTTTATAATGACGGTATCGACCTTGCCGATAGCCGAAGAGAGCTTTATATGTGTCGGGAAAGCCGCGCCGCCGTGGCCGACGATGCCGGCGTCCCGTATGCGCGCTATCATATCCTCGGGCGACATGGATGAATGGTCTATGGGCACGACCGACGGATCGAGCTCGTCCTTGAAGTCGTTTTCGATGACTACCGACTGGACCATCGTGCCGTTGGGGTGGAGCATCGGGCCGACCGACTTTACTGTGCCCGATATGGTCGCATGCACCGGTGCGGATACTGCGGCCGGGGAGGTGCCGATCGTCTGACCCATGAAAACATGGTCGCCAACGGCAACGACAGGCTGGCAGGGAGCGCCAATATGCATGGACATCGGGAGTATGACCTGCTGCGGCAAGGGCAGCTGCTCTATTGGTTTCTGATGTGTGAGCGACTTGTGATCGTCCGGGTGGACGCCGCCCTTGAAGGTTTGGGACATAACATCACCTCTATGTGTAATTTATAATTTACCCATGTAAAAAAAGCATAGCGTTATTATACATCGGATATATCAAAAATACAACACTTTTGCCTGACATAGTGGCATGTAAAAATTCAAAATAATGTTAAAATCATCACGAAACTTTGATTGACTTTACTCTCCCAAAGCTGTATACTTTTATAAGATCGCGGCCCGGATCATTCAGGATCCGGGCCGCGGATAAACCGGAAAAGGATGGGTGCATATGAAGATATCTGAAGCTCCGTACAGCCGCCTTGATGTGCCGCTGTATATAAATAGGGTAGAGACCCTGACGGCAAGGCTGAGCGCCGCCGCGTCGGGCGAGGAGGCCGCCGCCGTTCTGCGCGAGTTCATTGCCGATGAAAGGCATATATCGACCATATTATCGCTTTCTTCCATAAGATCGACCCAGAATACCGCCGACGAGTTCTATGAAGCCGAAGAGCAGTATTACGCCGAGGTCGTGCCTCCCTTTATGGAAAAGATCAATTCGTTTTATAAGGCCATGCTGGAAAGCCCCTTCCGCGCCTATCTTGAAGAGCAGTTCGGAAGTGTCGCCTTTATAAATGCCGAGATATCTCTCAAGACCATTTCGCCCGAGATACTCTCTATGCTCCACGAGGAGAGCCTGCTGACCATCGAATATCAGAAGCTCCAGGGTTCGCTGACCGTCGATTTCCGCGGTGAGACATACCCGCTTACTAACATGGGGCGTTTTAAGACCAGCAGCGACCGCGCCACCCGCCGCGAGGCCTATGAGGCAGAGGGCAGGGCATTTTTGAGCAAGGCTGCCGAATATGACGAGATATACGACAAGATGGTCGCCATAAGGACAAAGATAGCCCGCACGCTGGGATACGAAAGCTTTACGCCCCTCGGCTATCTGCGTATGACAAGAAACAGCTATGACCCCGAGATGGTAAAGAACTTCCGCCAGCAGGTCAAGGATAAGATCGTCCCTCTTGTCGCGCATCTCAAGGAAAAGCAGGCCGAAAGGCTGGGCCTCGACCATATCTCCTTTTATGACGACGGCATAAAGACAAAGGATGGCAACCCCAAACCGATCCTGGAGGATGAGGATCTTTATAACGCCGGCGTCGAGATGTACCGCGAGCTCGGGCCCGAAGCGGCGGCAATGATAAACGGCATGGACGAGCTGGGCGCCTTCGACCTCTATTCGAGGGAGAATAAGATGACCGGCGGCTACTGCACCGTTCTGCCCGATTATAAGACCCCCTTCATTTTTGCCAACTTCAACGGCACGGCGGGGGACGTAGAGGTCTTTACCCACGAGGGCGGCCATGCCTTTGCCGCGTCCCTCATGATGGATGATAAGGATCATATGGGGCTGAGCGATCCGACGCTGGAAAGTTGCGAGGTCCATTCGATGTCGATGGAGTTCCTCTGCTGGCCCTATCTCGAACGTTTTTACGGCGAGAACACCGAAAAGGCCCGCCTTATACACCTTATCGGCGCGCTGGAGTTCCTGCCCTATGGCTGCATGGTCGATGAGTTCCAGCATATCGTCTATGACAACCCCGAGCTCACCCCGGTCCAGCGCCACGAGAAGTGGGCCGAGCTTGAAAAGCAGTACCGCCCCTATATCGACTTCGAGGATCTGCCCTTCTATTCTCAGGGCAGGACATGGCAGCGCCAGCTCCATATCTATACCAACCCCTTCTATTATATAGATTATTGTCTGGCGCAGACGGTCGCTCTCGAGGTTCTGGCCGTCATGCTTTCCGACGGATGGCAGGCCGCATGGGATAAGTATATGGCCTATACCCGCCAGGGCGGCAGCCGTACCTTTGTCGGCCTTGTGGAGCACGCCGGGCTTGACGTCCCCTTTGAGGACGGCGCGCTCGACGGAGCTGTCAAGGCGGCGGGCGAGTTCATCGACAAAAATATCGGGCTGCTTTAAATATCAGATATATACTGACCGGCATATGCCCGGCGGACCTAAAACGGTCTGCCGGGCTTTTTGCATCTCTTTCGGCGATCGGCAGGCATATTTATATCCAAGCCCTAATAGATATTAACCAAATCAAAACCCGGAAAGGTTGGAAGAGCAATGGAGATCGTAAAGAATCGGCTCGGTCATTATGATATGGCGTCGGCCGACGTCGATATACTTGACGAGAGCCTCGTCGTCATCGTTCCCGATACAGAGCCCGATATATTGCAGATAATAGCCGCCGGCCCTCTGCTTTATGTTCAGGAAAAGAGCTGCCAGGAGGGGCTCGTTAAAGCGGCCGGCAGCGTCAACTGCTGCATAAGCTATATTTCGACAGAGGGACATACGCCCCACAGGATAAACGCCGCCGTGCCCTTTTCTTTTTCCAGAGAGCTGGGAAACATGGGCGAAGAGGACAGGGCAGAGGTGACGGTAAAGGTGCTGTCGGCCGCGGCGTCGATGATAAACCCGAGAAAGGTATCGGTCAAAATACAGGTCGAGGTCTTTCGGCGGGTATACCATAAATGCGTTCAGGAATATGCCGAAAGGCTGATATCCGGCGATGACGACGGGGTGTGCAGTCGCGGGGATACCGTCGACGTCAGCCTTTTGACCGGCGTCGTTTCAAAACGGATCGTCGTCGGAGATGAGATACGTCTTGACGGCGAACGCCTCGACAGCAGCTGCGTTATCGTAAGGACCGATACCCTCTGGGAGATCGAGGATACGAAGATCATGGCTAACAAGGTCATGGTAAGAGGCCATGTCGAAAGCAGGATAGCCGCGGTCTGCGGGGACGGAAGCCTGTCATGCCGCAACAGATATACGATCCCGTTTTCACAGATGATAGAGATCGACGGAATAACGCCCGATGACGAGGCCGAGCTTGAATATCGCCCCCTTAGGGATGAGATCGAGATAACATCGTCCTCCGACGGCGGCGATGTTATGCGGTTCACCTTTACGGCCGAGGCTCAATGCCGCGTGAGACGCCGGATGAAGATATCGGCCGTGCGCGATGCTTACAGCATAAAGTGGGAGAGCTCCTGCGCCGAAACATGGCTGTTAGAGGGCGGGTGCAGATCGGCGGCGCTGACGCTGCCCGTCAAAGAGACCGTGACCCTCGACGCCGGGATCGAAAAGGTGATCGACATTTTTGTGACCCCTGCCGATGCCGTCATAAAGGAAAAAGAGCGGGAGGCCGGCATAGGGTTTTATTTTACCTTCATCGGCCAGCAGGCCGACGGCACTCCGGCTGTCTGTACCCGCCGCATATATGCCGGAGGCGAAGCCGAAGAGCCGATCGGATCGGGCGGATGGTGTGCCGGCGAATGCCTGCATCCCGAGTGGGAGCTGAACGGCGAAGAGGCATCGGTAAGCTTTGAAGCCCGCATAAGCCGTTATGAAAGCTCCCGTCGCGCGTCCTGTGTTATATCGGATATGACGGTCGACAGAGAAAAGGCCAGAACGGGCGGGAGCCGGGCCTCGGTCATAGTAAGATCGGCCGACAAAAGCGACAGCATATGGAATATCGCCAAGGCCTATGGCACATATCCGCGGGTCATCGCCGCGGCCAACCGCATGGCCGAGGACGAAGAGATCGCCGCCGGAAGGCTGATACTCATACCTTTTGCACAGCGTTAGTTCGAAGGGGAGGACAACATGGAAAGAAGCATTTATCAGTCGATAGCCGAGCGCACCGGCAAACAGATATACCTCGGCATCGTCGGCCCTGTGCGCACCGGCAAATCGACATTTATCAAGAGCTTTATGGAGCAGCTGGTTCTGCCCAATATAGAGAATGTTTACCAGAAGGAGCGGGCCAGAGACGAGCTGCCCCAGAGCGGGTCGGGTAGGACCATAATGACGGCCGAGCCCAAGTTCGTCCCCGAGGAAGCCGTAAAGATAACTATCGACGAGTCGGTAAGCCTCAGCGTCCGCATGATAGACTGCGTCGGATATATGGTCAACGGTGCGCTGGGGCAGTTCGAGGACGACGCCCCGCGCATGGTCATGACCCCCTGGTTCGACCACGAGATACCCCTTACCGAGGCGGCGGAGATCGGGACCCGAAAGGTGATAACAGAGCATTCGACCATCGGGCTGGTGGTGACGACCGACGGAACGATAGGAGAGATCGCCCGCGCCGATTATGTCCCCGCCGAAGAACGCATCGTGTCGGAGCTCAAGGAGATAAATAAGCCCTTCTGCATGCTGCTCAATTCCTCGTCGCCCAAGGCGCCCCAGACGGTCGAGCTTGCCGACAGTCTTTCAAAAAAATACGGCGTATCCTGCCTTCCTGTCAACTGCATGGAGCTTGAAAAACAGGATATAACAGAGATACTTACGACCGTTCTGTATGAATTCCCTGCAAAGGAGTTTGACTTTACACTTCCTGATTGGGTAAGCGTTCTGCCCGATGACAACGAAATAAAGATAGGTCTTTACTCCGATATGCTCTCGGCCTGCGCGGGCGCGGCGAAAATGAAGGATGTGCGCGGGCGGATCATGGGTCTCAACGGCTGCGGGCGTATATCCTCCGTCATGATAGACGGCATAGATCTGGGCGATGGGGTGGTCAACGTCACCGTCGGGCTGCCGCGGGATATATATTATGATATCCTTTCGAGCCAGTCGGGCGTAAAGGTCAGAAGCGACGCCGACCTTCTGCCCCTTTTGTGTGAGATGGCCTCGGTCCGCGAAAAATACATGCGGGTCGAAGGCGCGCTGGAGCAGGTGCGCCAGACCGGTTACGGCATAGTCATGCCTACACTCGATGAGATGCACCTTGAAAAACCGCAGATCGTCATGCAGGGCGGGCGATACGGCGTCAAGCTGAAGGCCAGCGCGCCCTCGATACATCTTATCCGTGCCGATATAGAGACCGAGGTATCGCCGGTGGTCGGCTCCGAAAAGCAGTCGGAGGATCTTGTCAAATATCTGCTGGCCGAGTTCGAGGATTCCCCCGAAAAGATATGGGACAGCAATATCTTCGGCAAATCCTTGAGCGAGCTTGTCAACGAAGGCCTCAACAATAAGCTCTATAAAATGCCCGAGGACGCCAGAAGCAAGCTCCAGGAGACCCTTCAGCGCATAATCAACGAGGGCAGCGGCGGGCTTATCTGTATAATCCTGTGATAACGGAGGTGGGTATCTATGGCTGCTCGCCGTAAAAGCCGAAGCCGGTATTCCGTAAAGAAGCGGAGTTCACGAAAGATCGCGGCGGCGGGGTCGGTCAAGCCGCTTATATTCATCATTGTGATCGCCCTGTCGCTGGCCATGCGCTATGCGTCCTCCGGTCCGCTGTACAGGGCACGGGAAAGGCTTTCCGAGGTGATCGCCGGGAATACCGATCTCGAAAAGGCGGCCGAGACCCTCGGGCGTGTCTTTTCCGGTAAAGATGACGGCGATGATAATGCCATGCTGGTTTTCGGCCGCCTGATCCTCGGGCTTGAGGATAATGCCGATGTTGATGCCGACGCCGGAGAACAGCCGACCTCCGGCGTCCTTTTCGGGAATATGGCGGGGGACAGCAGGGCCGGGGATATCTCCGGCCTTGCCTTTGGTATAAGCGAATCGCCGCCCCCGAGGGGAGAGACATACGACGATATCGGCTTTGACGAAGAGGAAGAATATGACGGTACACCCAACGAGGCCTTCCGCATCCCAAGCCCCGATATAGTCGACGATAATATCTATCAGCCCGGATATACCTTTCGGCTGCCCCTTAAAAGCTATCGCATAACATCGCCTTACGGCTATCGGGTACATCCGATAAGCGGCAACACGACCTTTCATTACGGTGTCGATATGGCGGCCTCTTCGGGAACAAAGGTGACGGCCGCCGCTGCCGGGACGGTGGCCGAAACGGGCTTCGGCAATATTAACGGCAATTATGTCAAGATATCTCATGAGGGCGGATTTCTCACCAATTACGCGCATTTGAGCAAAATAAGCGTTAAGAAGGGCCAGAGCGTCAAGGCCGGCCAGCAGATCGGCCTTGTCGGGTCGACGGGCTATTCCACCGGGCCGCATCTTCACTTTGAGGTCAGGCACAACGGCTATGTTCAGGACCCAAACGGATATTTTACCTTCTGATCGGGGTGATGGATATAAAAATAAAGTGCCATCCGATGTTTGTGCCCTTTGCGGCGGTCGTGATCGTGCTGGGCGGGAGGGGACTGTGGCCGGTCCTTGCGGCGGCCTTTGTTCACGAGGCGGGACATGCCGCCTGCATGATGCTGCTGGGGCTGAAAATAGAGGCCGTCACACTCATACCGGGGGGCGCCGATATAAGATATAGGGGCGGGGCGTCGCCCTATTGGGCCGATCTGGCCGCCGCGCTGGCCGGCCCGGCGGCCAATCTTGCGGTGTGCTTCCTTTTGTCGGGGGCGGGAGAGGGATCGCGGGCCTTTGTCGGTATGAATCTTGCCCTGTGTCTTTTTAACCTTCTTCCGATATACCCGCTGGACGGCGGCCGGTCGCTGTATCTTGCACTGGAGTATTTTTTCGGTCCGTATATCGGCTGGACAGTATCGGGCGCGGTTTCGTTGGCAGCATGCATGGCGATGACGGCCGCGGCCGCATGGTCTGCGCAGAGGGGCGGTGGACTTTGGACCATCATACTTTTCGGGTATCTTCTGATTTCACAGCCGCTGCTGAGGCGGCAAAATAAATGAAACGAAGGTATTGCGTTTTTGCGGGGAGTATACTATAATAAATTGTAATTTATGCTGGTGTGGCGGAATGGCAGACGCGCCTGACTCAAAATCAGGTGGGAAACCGTGGGGGTTCGAGTCCCTTCACCAGCACCATATCGGGGCAAAGTTCGGCTTTGCCCCGATATTTTTTTATAGAAATAAGGTCATAGATTCTTTCGTCAATAATGAGCAAATTGCCGCACACGAGATCTCGTTTGCAGCGTTTTTATGCTCCAAAACCGAATGATGTTAAAACTACACAAAAAAATACTTCATCCTTCGGTCAAAACGACAAATCGACCGGAATTGACAAGAAAAGCCCCGGGCGGTATAATATCTTCGACAACTAAGCGGGATTTTATCGATATATATCAAAAAATACGGTTTTGAAGTTTCTACCCGGTTGCCGTAAATGACCGGACTATCGATGCACGGGCAAGGCAGCGGTTCATATATGATGCGCTGCCTGGTTTATGTATTGGCAGGAGCGAAAGACGCGCCCCTGTTTTTTTATTTCCCCGCAAAACTTGGGAGGACAGGCTTTATGAAGCTTCTGGAAGACAGAATACGCCGTGAAGGCAAGGTCGCGCCCGGGAATGTGCTCAGGGTAGACGGCTTTATCAACCATCAGATGGACATCGAGCTTATGGAACAGCTCGCCGCCGAGTTCCGCCGCCTTTTTGACGGCGAGAAGATCGACAAGATCCTGACCATAGAGGCGTCGGGCATCGGCATCGCCTGTCTGACGGCACAGGCCTTTCATGTGCCGCTGGTCTTTGCCAAGAAGTCCAAGACCTCTAATGTTTCCGATGACCTTTACAGCGCGCCGGTAAAGTCCTACACCCACGGCACAGTGAGCCAGGTCATCGTATCGAAGGAGTTCCTGCATGAGGACGAGCATGTCCTTCTTATTGACGATTTTCTCGCCCACGGCGAGGCGCTTCAGGGTCTCATAAGCATCGTCGAGCAGGCGGGCGGCGTGGTCGTCGGCGCCGGCATCCTTATCGAAAAGGCCTTCCAGGACGGCGGAAAGCGCATCAGGGGCAGGGGCGTCAGGGTAGAGAGCCTTGCAAGGGTAGCCTCCATGAGTCCCGAGGGCGGGGTCGAGTTCATCGACTGATTTTTGTTTTGTCTCTTGCCGCGTTCCGCGCGGTAAAAATAAAGAGAAACTACGGAGGAAGAAAAAATGAAAAAGCTTCTGGCGCTGCTTCTTGCGGCAATGATGTTGTTCTCATTGGCCGCCTGCGGCAGCAATGACGCCGGCAACAACAATGATGCCAATACCGAAAATAACGGCGGCGAAGATGTTGGAGACAAGGTCAAGGGCATGAGCGATGATGTCTTGCCCAGAAAGGACATCACATCGAGTGTCGAGATCCCCGGGGATTTCAAGATCGGTATGATCTGCCTGCACGACGAGAACTCGACATATGACAACAACTTCATCCAGGCTCTGAAGCAGGTCCAGCAGGGCCTCGGCCTCAATGACGATCAGGTCGTTATCGTCACCGGTATCGGCGAAGACAGCACATGCTATGATGCTGCCGAGGATCTGGCCAAGAACAAGGGCTGCAAGGTCATCTTTGCCGATTCTTTCGGCCACGAGTCTTTCATCAAGCAGGCCGCACAGAAGTATCCCGATGTCCAGTTCTGCCATGCCACAGGCACATCCGGCAAGACAGCCGGCATCGCAAACTTCCATAATGCCTTTGCCTCTATCTATGAGGGCCGTTATCTGGCCGGCGTTGCCGCAGGCATGAAGCTCAACGAAATGATTGACAACGGCGAGATCACAGCCGAGCAGGCCGTTATCGGCTATGTCGGCGCTTTCACATATGCTGAAGTTATCTCCGGCATGACATCCTTCTATCTGGGCGCCCGCTCTGTCTGCGAGAGCGCAACGATGAAGGTCCGTTATACAGGCTCCTGGTATGACCAGGCCAAAGAGCAGGAAGCCGCCAATGCCCTTATCGAAAAGGACGGCTGCGTTCTGATCAGCCAGCATGCCGACTCTCTCGGCGCCCCGACAGCCTGCGAGCTGGCCGGTGTCCCCAATGTTTCCTATAACGGCAGCACATATTCCGCCGGCGAGACGACATTCATCGTTTCCTCGGCCATCAACTGGGCTCCTTACTTCCAGTACATCATCGAGACTGTCATAAACGGCGAAGAGATCGACTCTGACTGGTGCGGCGATGTTGCCACCAACTCGGTCGTTCTGAGCGGCGTCAACCAGGATGTTGCCGCTGTCGGCACCATCGAGAAGATGAACGAGGTCATCAAGGATCTCGAGGCCGGCACAGTCCATGTCTTTGATACAGAGAGCTTCACCGTTAACGGCGAGCATCTGACAGAGTATCTTGCCGATGTTGACGGCGACTTCCAGGGCGAGACAAATGTTATCCATGACGGATACTTTGACGAGTCTAATGCTGTTGATTTCCGTTCGGCTCCTTATTTCGACATCATAATTGATGGTGTAGAGAACCTGAACACCAACTTCGGCGACTAATTGAAAATGCAGTCGGCCCTGTGAAATACCAGGGCCGACTCTGATGTTTGAAATGTTCCGCAAAGCTCAAAGTCACACAAGGGGAGAGGTCTCTCCTTGTGTATTTTGACTTTTGCAGAGCAGAATGGTTTAGGGGGTTTTTTGTGAACGCGCTTGAATTACACAACGTTACTAAACGTTTCGGGAAGGTGGTCGCCAACCGTGAGGTCAGCCTTTCTGTCCGCTCGGGTGAGATACTGGCCATCCTTGGTGAAAACGGCAGCGGCAAGACGACGCTGATGAATATGATCGCAGGTATATACCATCCCGACGAGGGAGAGATATTTGTCGGCGGACAGCCGGCAGTCATCGCTTCGCCGAGAGACGCCTTCGGCTATGGCATAGGCATGATCCATCAGCATTTCAAGCTGGTCGATGTGTTCACCGCCACCGAGAATATTGTCCTCGGCATAGAGGACGGCAGGCCTTTTAATCTTAAAGAGGCCACAAAAAGGGTAGAGGAGATATCCTCGAAATACGGTTTCGACATTGATCCGGGCAAGAAGATCTATGAGATGTCGGTGTCGGAAAAGCAGACCGTCGAGATCGTAAAGGTGCTCTATCGCGGCGCCGATATACTTATCCTCGACGAGCCTACGGCCGTTCTTACCCCGCAGGAGACCGAAAAGCTCTTTGCCGTGCTGCGCAGGATGCGCGACGACGGCAAGTCTATCATAATCATCACACATAAGCTCCACGAGGTCCTTGCCATCTCCGACCGGGTGTCTGTGCTCAGAAAGGGCGAGTATATCGGCACGGTCGAGACATCGGAGACCAACGAATCCCAGCTGACCGAAATGATGGTCGGCAAAAAGATCACCCTCAATATCGACCGCGCCGAGCCCCATGACGTCGAGGATCGTCTCGAGGTGCGCGGCGTCGGATGTGTCAGCCGCGACGGCGTCCGGATACTCGACAACGTATCCTTTACGGCGCGCAGCGGCGAGATACTCGGAATAGCCGGTATCGCCGGATCGGGCCAGCGCGAGCTTCTCGAGGCCATCGCCGGGCTTCAGGAGCTTTCCGAGGGCCAGATACTTTATCACGATCCCAAGACCGGCCAGCCAGAGGATCTGCGCAATAAGACGCCCCTTCAGATACGCGAGCTGGGCGTAAGGCTTTCCTTCGTGCCGGAGGACCGCCTCGGAATGGGCCTTGTCGGCAACATGGATATCGTCGATAACATGATGCTGCGAAGCTACCGCAAGGGGCGCTCGGCCTTCCTCAACCGCCAGCCTCCGCGTCAGCTGGCCGACCAGATAATCGAAGAGCTTGACGTCGTCACTCCCGGCGCCCAGACGCCGGTAAGACGTCTTTCGGGCGGCAATGTCCAGAAGGTCCTTGTCGGGCGAGAGATAGCCTCCGCGCCGACGGTCCTTATGGCGGCCTATCCGGTAAGGGGTCTTGATATCAATTCATCGTATCTTATATATAACCTTCTCAACCAGCAGAAGGAAAACGGCGCCGCCGTCATATTCGTCGGCGAGGATCTCGACGTCCTTATCGCCCTTTGTGACCGCATCATGGTCATAAGCGGCGGGCAGATAAGCGGCATAGTCGACGGACGCACAGCCGAAAAAGAAGAGATAGGGCTGCTTATGACAAAGGCGGTAAAGGATGACCATCATGAATAAGAAGAAAAACCACAGCCGTGAACCGCTTTTCTATGTGACGAAAAGGGACAACGTCCCCTTCAAAAAGGCTCTTGGAATACGGGCGGCGGCCATACTTATGGCTCTTGTCGTCTGCGGTATAGTGACAAAGGTCCTGACCGGCGACGATCCGATATCAATTTTTGCGACTATATTCCACGGCGCTTTCGGTAAAGGCCGAACACTTGTTACCCTGCATGATATTGCCATTCTGCTCTGCATAGCGCTGGCCGTTACCCCTGCCTTCCGCATGAGGTTCTGGAATACCGGCGCGGAGGGCCAGGTGCTTGCCGGATGCCTTGCCACGGCCGTCAGCATGTTCGTATTCGGCGGACGCATACCCGACCCTCTGCTCATCGTTGTAATGACGGTCTCGGCCGTTATCGCCGGTATGATCTGGGGCGTTATCCCGGCCTTCTTTAAGGCCAAATGGGGGACAAACGAGACCCTTTTCACCCTTATGATGAACTATGTCGCCATGCAGCTGGTCGAGTATTTCTTAAAGATCGCCGACAAGACCGGATCGAACGTCGTCGGCCCCGATCTGCTGACCCACGGCTGGCTGCCCGATATCTTCGGTGTCAAGTATCTGCTCAATATCATCATCGTCTGCTTTATCACCGTTATAATGTACATTTATCTGAAGTACAGCAAGCACGGTTATGAGATATCCGTCGTCGGCGAGAGCGAGAACACCGCCCATTACATAGGCATCGACGTCAAGAAGGTCATCATGAGGACGATGGCCCTGTCGGGTGCGCTGTGCGGTATTGCCGGATTGCTTCTGGTCGGCGGTTCCTCACATTCCATCGACTCCAACCTTGTCGATGGCCGCGGCTTTACGGCCATCATGGTATCGTGGCTCGCAAAGTTCGATCCTGCTTCGATGGTGGCGACGACCCTGCTGCTCGTCTTTCTTGCCAGGGGCGCCGACGAGGTCTCTTCGAAGTTCGGCCTCAACAGCGACTTTGCCGATATCCTGACCGGCATAATCCTCTTCTTCATCATCGGCTGCGAGTTTTTTATAAACTACCAGGTACATATGAATCATCACAGAAAGAACGGCGCCGCCGCAAAGGGGGAGAACTGATATGGGCATAATCATCAACTTCATACAGCGCGCGATACTTCAGGGCACTCCGCTGCTGTTCGGCTCGACAGGCGAGATACTGACCGAGAAATCGGGCAACCTTAACCTCGGTATACCCGGAATCATGTATATCGGCGCCATCTCCGGCGTCATCGGCGGCTTTTTCTATCAGACCTCCGGCGGGCAGTTAAGTAACTTCCTTGCCGTGCTGATCCCGCTCATATGCTGCCTTGTAGGCTCGCTTCTGACATCCCTGCTTTATTGCTTCCTGACCGTCACGCTGAAGGCCAACCAGAATGTCACAGGCCTTGCCATAACGACCTTCGGCGTCGGCGTCGGCAACTTCTTCGGCGGTTCGCTTATAAAGATCGTCAAGAGCGACGTT
Organism: uncultured Eubacteriales bacterium; assembly: GCA_934636325.1. Classification (GTDB taxonomy): domain Bacteria; phylum Bacillota; class Clostridia; order Oscillospirales; family Butyricicoccaceae; genus RGIG1902. Next base: position 702 of record CAKUAK010000033.1, on the reverse strand, counting down.
CCTTATCTGGCTCTTGTCAAGATAGCCAAGGCATATAAGGTCACGCTGCCCTTTGCCAAGAGCATGGGCGCGATAGGCGACCTTCTGTTCTCCTATGGCTTCCTTGTTTATCTTGCCGTCATACTGGCCGTGGCCGTCAGCATATTCCTCAAAAAGACCCGTGCCGGTCTTCATCTCCGCGCCGTCGGCGAGAACCCCGCCACAGCCGACGCTGCCGGCATCAATGTCACAAGGTATAAATATATGGCCACATGCATCGGCGGTATGATAGCCGGCCTCGGAGGGCTCTTCTATATCATGGATTACAGCAACGGCATCTGGTCGAACAACGGCTTCGGCGACCGCGGCTGGCTTGCCATAGCCATCGTCATCTTCGCCACATGGAAGCCCAATATGGCCATATTCGGTTCCTATCTCTTCGGCGGACTCTATATCCTTTTCAATTATATAGATGTTCCGATGCAGATAATACCGCTGATCCAGATGCTGCCCTATATCGTTACCATAATCGTTCTTGTCGCCGTAAGCGTCCGCAAAAAGCGCGAGAACCAGCCCCCGGCAAGCCTCGGGCAGTCCTATTTCCGCGAGGAGCGGTAACACCTATACCATACCAATAATAAAACCCGCCGCGGGAAGCTCCCGCGGCGGGTTTTATTATTCATGAGATATCATTCGGTAAGAGGGCGAAGGGGGACATAGCCT
>CAKUAK010000032.1 GCA_934636325.1 uncultured Eubacteriales bacterium | reverse complement strand
GGCTTGCCCGACGGATGAGGTGCTGCATATTGCAGGCACACGAGCCTGCGGCGCAAAAAACCCCGCCTGCGGATGCAGGCGGGGGGCATCATATCACGATATTATATTTACTGGGCGGCTTTGACGGCCTCGCGGATCTTCTCGCTTGTCAGATAATCGAGGGCGGTGGCGGCCATGGCCTTGACGGCCTTGAGGTTCTTATCATATGCCTCGCCGGAATTGACGTGGGTCAGGAAGGGCTCTTCGTGGCAGGCGCTGCCGTCGGTATTGCCGACATCCATCGAGACATAGCAGGTCGGGCAGACGTGAGAGACATTGCCGAGGTCAGAGCTTCCGCCGGGGGCCTTGAGCTCCTTATTGTAAGGCACGCCGAGGGTATCGAGGTTGGCGGCCATGAGCTCGACCAGCTCGGGGTTGCAGCGCAGATCGTCATAGGGATTCTCGAAGAAGCGCCAGCTCATCTTCGCGCCGGTCATAAGCTCGGCGCCGCGGGCGCAGTTGATGACCTTCTCGGTCAGGGTGTTGAGATATTCGCGGCTCGCGGCGCGGATATAGAACTTGCAGACCGAATGGCTGGGGACGATATTGGGGGCGACGCCGCCCTCTTCGATGATACCGTGGATGCGGGTATCGGGGGTGACATGCTGACGCAGGGCGTTGATGCCGGTGAAGGTCAGATATGCCGCGTCAAGGGCGTTGACACCCTTCCAGGGATTGCCGGCGGCATGGGCCGCGACACCCTCGAAGGTGAACTCGATGGAGTCCATAGCCAGGGTTCGGTTATTGAGCTGTGTCTCGCCGGAGGTCAGATGCATCTGGAAAACGGCGTCGATATCGTTGAAGCATCCGGCGTTGACAAGGTCGATCTTGCCGCCGACCGTCTCTTCGGCCGGTGTGCCGATATATACGATGGTGCCGTCGAAGTATTCGGTAAGATGTGCAAGGACGTCGGCCGCGCCGAAGGTGCAGGCGGCGATCCAGTTGTGGCCGCAGGCATGGCCGTTCTGATCCTTACTGGGGCCGTAGCCGGGCAGAGCGTCATACTCGGCCAGGAAGGCGACGCGGGGACTTCCGCTGCCGATCTCGCAGCGGAAGGCCGTCTCCAGCCCGCCATAGGGGTACTGGACGCGGAAGCCGCGCTTTTCCATCTCTTCGACAAGGAACTTCGAGGAATAGAACTCTTTATTTCCCAGCTCGGGGTGACGGAAGATCTCGTCACAGATGTGATCGTAAAGGCCGATATTTTCTTCGGCAATGGCAAAAGCCTTTTGCTTTAATGTGTTGATATCCATTTTCCGGTTTCCTCCTTAATAAATTAGAATCCGATGGCGACCGCAAGGCACATAAAGACGACCTGCAGGCAGAACATGATGCCGAACAGCGGGGCGACAAAGCGGAACCACTTGTTGGCCGGGATGTTCATCAGGCCCGAGATAAGGAATATGCCGTTGGGCCAGAACATATTGGAATAGCCGTCGCCGAACTGGAAGGCCAGAACGGCGGTCTGGCGGGATACGCCGATAAGGTCGCTGAGGGGGGCCATGATGGGCATGACGGCGCTGGCCTGGCCGGAGCCCGAACCGATGAAGCAGTTGACGATATTCTGAACGACCAGCATGCCGACGGCGCAGATATATTCGGACAGGGCGCCGAGGGCGTTGGACATATGGGCGATGGGCTGCGACAGGCCATATATGATGGTGTCGATAACATTGCCGTTGGTAAGGACGACGACGATGCCGCGGGAGAGGCCGATGACCAGAGCGCCGAACATCATATCACGGGCGGCCTGGACAAAGGACTTGGCGATATCATTGGCGCTCATACCGCTGACAAGGCCGGTGACGACCATCGAGACGATGAAGAGGGCCGACAGCTCGTTGATATACCAGCCCCACTTGAGTGTGCCGAAAACGATGAAGAAGACCGTGACAAGGAAGAGCAGGCCGCAGATCTTGTGCTTTGCCGTCGCCTTTGTGTTGACAAGCTCTTCGCGGGAGGCGTTTATATGTATCTCCAGCGGAGTGCCGTAAAGCAGCGACTTTGTCGGGTCGGCATGGACCTTCTTGGCATAGCGCCATACATAGAAGATGGCGACGGCCTCGAATACGGCCAGGATAAGCACGCGGAAGCCGATGCCGTAAGGGTACTGGACCTCGGAGATGCTCATGGCGACGCCGATGGTGAAGGGGTTGAGGGTGGCCGAGGCGAAGCCGGTGGCGACGCCGACATAGACCATCGCACCGCCGACGATGGCGTCATAGCCCAGGGCGACGGCGATGCCGACGAATACCGGGATGAGGCCATAGGTCTCTTCCGACATGCCCATTGTCGAGCCGAGGACGCCGAAGCAGATCATGATGACCGGGATAAGGTATTCGACCTTATCGCCGAACTTGCGGATGATACCGCCCATCATGGCGTTGAAGGTGCCGTTGAGCAGCAGGATGTTGACCCAGCCGAAGGCAAAGACAACAAAGAAGATGATGTCCGAGACCTCGTTGAAGCCCTGAGCCACGCTTTCGAATATGGCAAAGGGGCTTACGGGTGTCTGGTCAACATAGTGGAAGGAGCCGTCGACAACGACGGTGCGTCCGTTCTCGTTGAGGACGCGGTCATAAGATCCCGCGGGGATGATGTATGTCAGCAGCGCCGCAAACAGGATGATGCAGAAGATGATGACATAGTTGTGGGGCATCGTGAAGCCCTTTTTCTTTTCCATGGTGATTCCTCCGGATTTTTTCTTACCTTTTGTTCCCGGGGGCTTTTTTGAATAAAAAAAGTCCATGCGTCAAGGATAACGCATGGACATAAGGATACTACAAATAAACCTATGTACAAATATAGTTATACCTGACACGATTTACCCTGGGATAGCTCTCCTTTGAAGGGCGGTAAATCCTTCAAAGACAGTCTCATACCTGTTCGGCATGAGCCCAACCGCGGATTCGACCCGCGATTTCGGCGTCGGTTCCTTTCGCCCCGTGTCATTGGCTTCCGGCCTTGGCGGGGGTACTGATAACAAACGCGACCTCTACCTCATAGTAAATGTGAGGTATGGTGCGATAATAGCACATCCGCATGGGGCTGTCAATAGCCCGGGAGATGATTTTTTAATTTTTTCTTTACACAAAGTTTTTCCCATCCATTGCATCCGGGGCCGCGCTTTATTAAAATAAAGATATACCTGTATATTACGGAGGATATGAGATATGGACAGCTTTGAGCTCCTGCGGGCCGACATGCCGGTCTGCGCCCGCTGCACCTATATGGACTGCGCCTATGACTGCGGCGGCAGCCGCTTCGCCCTCGACGCCGCCAAAAGATATTTCGACGACTGGCAGCAGGCCGCCGCCCTCTGCCAGCGGGGAGGGCCGGGACGGCAGAGCTTTTTCGAGCTGGCGGCCGACACCCGCCGGGATATCGCCCGGCTGCTCGGCGTCACGACCCCCGAGGGAGTGTGCTTCACCCGCAACACCAACGAGGGCATAAGCCATATCCTCATGGGCTTCGACGGTTTTCTCCCCGGCGACAATATCGTCACGGCCGACATCGAGCATCCTTCGGTCCTCATGCCCTGCCTCAACACACAGCGCCTGCGGGGCGTCGAATGCCGCGTCGTCCGGGCCGAGGGCGGCGAATACCTGCCGCCCGAGCTCTATATGGCCGCCTGCGACCGGCATACCCGGATGATAGTTTTGAGCCACGTCCAGTCGTCCAACGGCTGCAAGGCCGACCTGGCCGCCCTCGGGGCTTTCTGCCGCGAGAGGGGGATATATCTTATCGTCGACGCCATCCAGAGCCTCGGCTTCGCCCCCTTCGAGGGCGAAAAATGGGGCGTGTCGGCCGTCTCGGCCGCCGGGTACAAGGGCCTGCTGGCCGGGGAGAGCAGCGGCTTCCTCTGGTGCGCTCCCGACCTTCTGAAGCACATATGGCCAGTATACACCGCCGCCGGGGCCGTCATGTCGGTCGACCGTACCGCCCAGCCCTGGCAGCTCACATGTTCCGACCCCCTCTCGGCCCGCAAGCTGGAGAACAGCTCTCTCGACGCACCGGGGATATACATGCTGAGCGCCGGGATAAAGAGGGTGCTCGACCTCGGGCCGGAGAATATCGAGGCCCATATCAGGCCTCTTTACGAAAGGCTCTACGACGGCCTGACCGCCCTGGGGATAAGGCCTGTGACCCCCCGGGATGCCGCGGGCAGCTGCGCCTCGGCCGCCTTCGATCTGCCCGACAAGCAGGGCTTCTTTGACGGCATGATGGCCCGCGGAGTCGTCCTGACCTGCTCGCGCCTGCTGCGCATTTCGGTCGCCGCCTTCACAAATGACGATGACATAGAAAAGACCCTCGCCGCCGCGGGGGATGTACTGAAATAGCAAAAGCCTTCCGGGCCACGGCCCGGAAGGCTTTTTATCATATATTGTAATGATGCCCGGCCTATCGCACCTGGCCGTTGCCGGTCAGGATATACTTATAGGAGCAGAGCTCGCTCAGGCCCATAGGGCCGCGGGCGTGGATCTTCTGGGTCGAGATGCCGATCTCGGCGCCGAAGCCGAACTCTTCGCCGTCGGTAAAGCGGGTCGAGGCGTTGACATACACGGCGGCCGAATCGACGTGAGAGGTGAAATACTCGGCCGACGCCATATCGCGGGTGACGATGCTCTCGCTGTGGTGGGTCGAATATTTTGCGATATGCCTGACGGCCTCTTCGACGCTGTCGACCACCTTGACGGCAAGGATATAATCGAGGAACTCTGTGGCGTAATCCTCTTCGGTGGCCTCCCTGACCCCCGCGCTGAGGATACCGCGGGATACCGGGCAGCAGCGCAGCTCGACATTTTTGGTGTCCAGCATGGCCTTGGCCACCGGCAGGAAGCTGCGGGCGATATCCTTATGGACCAGAAGGGTCTCGGCGGCGTTGCAGACCGAGACACGCTGGGTCTTGGCGTTGAAGATTATATTTGCCCCCATCTCGGGGTCGGCAGTCTTGTCGACATAGATGTGGCAGTTGCCCGTGCCGGTCTCAATGACCGGGACAGAGGAGTTCTCGACGACGGTTTTTATCAGCCCTGCGCCGCCGCGGGGGATAAGGACGTCGATGCAGTCACGCAGGCGCATCATCTCGCGGGCCGCTTCGTGGCTGGTGTCATGCATGACGGTGACGGCGCTTTCGGGGAAGCCGCAGGAACGCAGCGCGCCGCGCATGACCTTTTCAAGGCAGATGTTGGAGTTGATCGTCTCTTTTCCGCCGCGCAGGAAGGCGGCGTTGCCCGATTTGAGGCAGAGGACGGCGGCGTCGACCGTGACGTTGGGGCGGGACTCGTATATTATGCCGATGACGCCGAGGGGGACCCGCACCTTGCGCAGCTCGAGGCCGTTTTCAAGATGGGCGTGGGAGAGCTCGGCCCCGATGGGGTCGGGCAGGCGGACGACCTTCATGACGGCGTTGGCGATGCTGTCAAGGCGGTTCTCGTCCAGCATGAGGCGGTCGATCATGACCTCCCTGATGCCGTTCTCCTTTGCATTTTCGACGTCCTTCCGGTTGGCCTCGAGTATCTCGGCCTTATGCTCTGTTATGGCGCGGGAGATGGCCTCCAGCGCGCGGTTCTTCTCGGCAGTCGACGCCACCGCCAGGAACGCGGCGGCCTCCTTTGCGGCCAGTCCGAGTGTCATAAGCTCACTCATATCTTCAGTCCTCCTTCCGGAAGATGGTGCCGACCTGACGACCCTCGAGCAGATCATAAATGCCTTCAAGACGGTTGCTGTTGATGATGGCCATGGTGCATCCGGCATCGAAGCATATCTTTGCCGCCGCGATCTTGGTGGCCATGCCCCCCGTGCCGCGGCTGCTGCCCGCGCCGCCGGCGATGGCCTCGATATGCCGGTCGATGGCGGTGACACAGGGGATGATCTCGGCATCGGGGTTCTCGTGGGGGTCGGACTCGAAGAGGCCGTCGATGTCGCTTAAAAGTATGAGGGCATCGGCGTGGACCAGCGAGGCCACAAGGGCGCTCAGGGTATCGTTGTCGCCGATCCGGATCTCCTCGACCGATACCGAGTCGTTTTCGTTGACGATGGGGATGACCCCCTGCTCGAGTATGGTCTCCATCGTGTTGACGGCGTGGCCGCGGCGCTCGTCGCTGTCGATTATATCGCGGGTCAGAAGTATCTGCGCCACCTTGTGGTGGTATTCGATAAAATGCTTGTCATAGATATACATAAGCTCGCACTGGCCGACGGCGGCGGCCGCCTGCTTTTCGGGTATGGTCCGGGGCTTATGCTTGAGCCCCAGCTTGGAGGCGCCGACGGCGATGGCCCCCGATGTGACCAGCACGACCTCGCGGCCCGAGTTCTTTATATCGGCCAGTATGCGGCAGAGCTTTTCGACCTGACGTATATTGACCATGCCTGTATCGTATGTGATAGAGCTTGTGCCCACCTTGACGACGACGCGGCGGGCGTCCTTAAAGCTGTTCATTTATCCTGTTCCTCCCAGATCTTCCACACGTCGGGGCGATAGCCGACGGTGGCCTTTTTACCGTTGCGCACGATGGGTGTTTTGAAAAGCCCGGGGTTTTCCAGGAGCTTTTCCTCCCGCGCGCTGTCGCTGTCAAGATATTCGATAAAAAGGCTCTGATACAGGGGGCTCTGCTTGTCGATCAGCTCGTTAATCCCACCGACGGCCGCCTTTACGCTTTTGTACTCGCCCATGCTCATGCCATAGCGGACGAGGTCGACCTCCTGATATTTTATCCGGCGCTCTTTGAAATAGCGCTGGGCCTTTTTGGTGTCAAAGCACTTGTTTTTTCCGAATATCTGAATGTTCATGCCTGCTCCTCCTCTTCTTCGTAAAGGGTCAGCAGGCGCTCTTCAAGGCCGTCCTTTTCTTCCACAAGCTGTGCAAGAAGAACATAGTCGGTCTCGGCGGCCGCCATCTCATCCTCGATGGCGGCAAGGCGTGTCTCGATGCCCTTTATCTCCTTCTGGCGGTCGCGCCGCGCCTTGGAGGCGGCCTTCTGGCCGGCGCCGCCCTTTATAGGTCGCGGCTTCTCCTCGCGGGCTTTGGGTTCGTTTTTGGGCGCGGCGGCAAGCTGCCGCAGGCGCTCTATCTCGCGTTTTTTCTGGAACTCGTCATAGTTTCCGCTGTAATCGAGGATATGCCCATCCTCGACCTGCCATATGCGGGTGGCAAAGCGGTTTATAAAATACCTGTCGTGGGAGACGAAGATCATCGTCTCGGAAAAATCGTCTATCGAATCCTCGAGCCATTCCCTTGAAATAAGATCGAGGTGGTTGGTCGGCTCGTCGAGGAAGAGGGTATTGACGCTGTCGCTCATGAAAAGGCAGAGCTTGAGGCGGGTCTTTTCGCCGCCCGACAGCACCGACACCGTTTTGAACACCTCTTCGCCCCGGAAGCCGAAGGAGGCAAGGCGGTCGCGGGCCGCCTGGGTAGAACAGTTGGTCTCGTATATAAGGGTGTCGACAAGATTGCGCTCGGGGTGGCTGAAGGATACGACCTGGGGCAGATAACCGGTCTTGACGCCGACCCCCTCCATGACGGCGCCGCCGAGGGGGGGCAGCTGGCCGAGGATGGTGCGCAGCATGGTCGTCTTGCCGCAGCCGTTGGGGCCCAGCAGCGCAATGCGCTCGCCCCGCAGGACAAGGGCGTCGAAGCCCGAGGCCAGCGGCTTGTCATAGCCGACCTCCAGCCCGGTTATGGTATAGACCTCGTCGCCCGAGGCCCCGGCCTGGGCAAAGCGGTTCTTCATCTTGTGTTCCTTGCGCATGGTCTCGATGCGCTCGATGCGGTCGAGCCTCTTTTCCATGGCAAAGGCGCGGCGCATGACCTTTTTGTTGCCGAGGCCCCAGCCCTTCATGCGCTCGACGGTGAACTCCAGCCGGGCGATCTCTTTATCCTGGCGCTTTTTGGCCAGCTCGAGCTGCTCTCGCATCTCCTCCTTGCGGTCGACGTAATAGCTGTAATTGCCGGGGAAGGAGGTCAGAACGCCGTCCTCCAGCTCGAGGGTGCGGGTCGTCGTCTCGTCGAGGAAATAGCGGTCGTGGGATATGATAAGGGCCGTGCCCTTATATGTCTTGAGATAGCCTTCCAGCCAGCCTATGGTGTCGAGGTCGAGGTGGTTGGTCGGCTCGTCGAGCAGCAGTATATCGGTGCCCGAAAGCATTATGCGGGCCAGATTGACCCTTGTTTTCTCGCCGCCCGAAAGGCTCATGAAATACCGGTCCTGCATGTCGGCCGGGATATCGAGGCCGTTGGTCATCATGTTATAGCGGGTCATGTAGTCATAGCCGCCGCTGGCCTCGTATTCGGCCGTCAGACGGGAATAGCGGTCCATGACCTCGGGCAACATGTCCTGTTCGAGGCGGCGCATCTCGGCCTCGGTCTCGAAGATATGGGAAAAGGCGCTCATGAGCACGTCCCGCACGGTCATATCGAGGGGATATTCGGGCAGCTGCTCGAGCAGGCCGACACGGCCGCTGCGGTTGATGTAAAGATCGCCGCCGTCATATTCCATGCGGCCGGTCAGTATCTTGAAAAGGGTCGTCTTGCCGCTTCCGTTCTGGCCGATAAGGCCGACGCGCTCGCCGCGGTTTATCTCGAAGGTTATGTCCTTGAGCACATGGTGCTCGCCGAAGTATTTATTCAGCTGTGAAACAGATATTTCTGCCATAAAAGTACCTCTTGAAGATCACATGGCCTGTCCGCCGCTCTCGGGCGGAGCGGCGTCGGCCTCTGCCGCGGCCGCAGGGGCGGCGGGCAGGTCGGGGGAGATGACGTAATCATACATCTCGCGGATTATCAGCTTTACGATGGCCGCCACGGGGGTAGATATCAGCATGCCCAGCGTGCCCCAGATCTGGTTGCAGGCCAGAAGGGCGAACATGACGGTTATCGGGTGGATGCCGGCGGCATCGCCCTGGACCTTGGGGGCGATGATATTGCCCTCTATCTGCTGGACGACAAGCACGAATATCAGCACGGTCAGGGCCAGCGAGAAGCTGCCGGTCAGAAGGGCGTAAAAGACCTCTATCACACAGGCGATGAAAGAGCCGAAATAGGGGATGAAGTCAAGAACAAAGGATATTATCGCAAACAGCAGGGCATATTTTATGCCCATGATCTTAAGGCCGATAAAGGTGACGATGCCCATGCCGCCCGAAACGACGCAGCGGGATTTGAGATATTTCCAGGTCAGATCGTCGGCCTCACGCAGGATCGACCAGACCCTGTCCCTTGCGCTCTCGGGCAGGATATTGACAAAGGCGTGGAGCAGCGCCGGGCCGTCCAGCATGAAGTAGATCAGAAGGATGACAAAGACGATGAGATCGAATATCTGCATCGAGAGGCTGACCGCCGAGGTCAGGATCGACCCGACGAAGGAGAGGATATAGGTGTCGCTCTGGGATATCAGCGAGGAGATCGTATCGACGACCTGCGCCGGGATGTGCAGCTGTTCCATGTATCCGGTGATAGTCTCCATGATCGAGTCGAGGTCGGAGGCATAGCGCCGGAGCTCGCCAAGGAGGTCGGACAGCTGGGAGATAAGGCTCGGGGCGGTGACCGACACGATAAAGGTCAGGATTATTATAAAGAGAAGAAAGACTATCGCCACGGCGATGCCACGCTTTAAGTGGGCGCGGCGGACGATATAGTTGGCCATGGGGTTGAGCAGATAGGCGAAAAGGGCGGCCACAAGGAATGAGGTCAGCACATCCCAGAAGGTCAGAAGCCCGGCGACAAAGCCGATTATGAGCAGGATGAGGACCAGCATTTTGGTATTTTTCAAAGGAAACATCTCCTGAAAAAGCGGTGTATCGGGGCGCGGAAGTGCCTTCCGCCCCACTTTAATTTATTATACCGAAAAGCGCCTTTGTCAGCAATAGAAAACAAAATAAATTTTGCTTGCATTTTCCGCGGGGATGTGTTATTATATCTTAGCAGTCTGAAGGATATGCGATGTGCGCCAGTAGCTCAGTTGGATAGAGTGTTTGGCTACGAACCAAAAGGTCGGGGGTTCGAATCCCTTCTGGCGTACCAAATAACGACACAGGTCTCCTGTGTCGTTATTTTTTTGCTTTGATATGGTCGTCGTCCGTGAAAGAGGACGCCTTTCCCCAAGGGGAAGGCATAGTTGGTGCTCGGCTTCCAGGAAATATCCCCACGCGGCTTCTGCCGCGCGCCGCAAGTGCGGCGTACCGATTTGCCCGGACATGCGCCGGGCAAATCTATCTAATTTAAGGGGCCCCCACGTACAAGTCCGT
>CAKUAK010000031.1 GCA_934636325.1 uncultured Eubacteriales bacterium | reverse complement strand
GGTGTATTTGTCAGGCGCATGTCCTGACAAATACATATTAGGTAGCGCCTGACGGCACAGTACAGATATCAGGAAGTTGAGCACTGATTATGCCTTCCCCTTGAGGGGAAGGAGTCGGGCTTGCCCGACGGATGAGGTGTTATGCGCCGCAGGCTGGCGCGCCTTCGGGCAGAAACACCGCCCTGCGCCCTATATCTGCCTGAAGAAAATAATTGCAAATAATGTTGAAAAAAAGGTTGACAAAGCCAAAGCCTCGGGTTATACTACTCATGTACTAAGGACTTAACTGAATATGTCGGATGACGAATACGGGAGAGAAACGGCATTGACCGTTCGCCGAAGGGGAACGCAGAAGCTCTCAGGTAAAAGGACCGTGTTTTGACGACTCTCTGAAAAGCAGCTTTTCTGAGCTGCACCGACGAGGCAACCACACCGGGGAATCTTTCAGGTTAATGAACAGAGGCAATCATGTGACAGATGTAGTTATCACACGAGCCCCTGTTTTTTTGCGTCCTTTTTTAGTCTTTTCCATCCATTTTCTATATACATCCCATCGTTTTCCGTGTTTCGCTGCCGGGTCAGGTATCCGGCGCGAGGCCGAAAACATCGGTATGTGAACCTTAAAAAGCCAATACCTTCTCTTTCCTTTTTCTTGAAAAAGCGCCGCGGCCCCATCCGTTGCGCTTTTTCTTTTTGCCCGGGCGGCTTTTTACTGTCTTTTTGGATTGACAAGCCCGGATGATCTATATTATAATCTTTGTCGGACAAGGGAGTAATCGGCGCCCGCATGCGGGCGCGGCAATGTCGACATGCTAACGGCCGAAAGCCGTTCGGTATTGCCACGGGAACGCCTGTGATGAGACTTGACCGCAGCTTTGCGCTGTGGCCGGGTCTTTTTTTGTGTCCGCAGGGATCGGCGCCGGCAGGGGCAGCCCGTGTATTTTCGGCGGGAGGCGGCCTGCGGCGGCGCGAAAATATCTGAAAAAACAAGGAGATTTGAAAGATGTCACTTGCAGAACTGTTCATCCTGGCTGTCGGGTTGTCGATGGACGCCTTTGCCGTTTCGATGTGCAAGGGCCTGGCCCAGAAAAAGCCTTCGGTCAAAAGCATGCTGACCGCCGGCGCGTATTTCGGAGGCTTCCAGGCTCTCATGCCCTTCATCGGTTATATGCTCGGCGTCGGCTTCAGCGACATCATAAGCTCGCTGGATCACTGGATCGCTTTTTCGCTGCTGACCCTTATCGGCGCCAACATGATAAAGGAATCCTTCAAAGAGGAAGAAGAGAAAAGCGAGGATGGTTCGATGGACTTCAAGGCCATGCTGCTGCTGGCCGTCGCCACCTCGATCGACGCCCTGGCCGTCGGCGTCACGCTGGCCTTCCTCAAGGCCGCGATCGTCCCGGCCGTCCTCTTCATCGGATGTACCACCTTCGTCATCTCGGCCGTCGGGGTCTATCTCGGCGGGCGGCTTGGCGAAAACAACAGGATCAATGCCAGCCTGATCGGCGGCATAATACTCATCGGCATCGGCCTCAAGATCCTGCTCGAGCACCTCGGTATCCTGGGTTAGAATGAAAGGGCCCCCACGGGCGCGACCGTGGGGAAGCGATTCCCTGACAACAATAAAAAACGCCGCGGATAACGATCCGCGGCGTTCCTGCATAAGATATGGCGGGCGTACGTGGGAATCGAACCCACCTAAGAAGCTACTAACCCCTATCACCGGTTTTGAAGACCGGGGGGTACACCAGCACCCATCTACACCCGTATAGATGATGCATATAGGATGATAACATGCCCTGCGTCTTTTTTCAAGGCTTTTTTGCAGAAACTGATATTTTTCTCACCTTTGCTTTGACCCTTATATCATGCCACGGCGGGAGGCGGATATCCGGCGGAGCAGCGGAAAAAAATATTTACATGTGTATGATATTTTAAAAGCTGCTCACACTTATAAAAGATATCAATAAAGTGTGCTTCTGTTGTCATAAAGACCGAAAAAAGGCCGTGGAAAACGATATTTTTTTTGATTTTGAAAGCAAAATAGGCTTTACAAATCGCTATGTTATGATAAAATATAGACGTAAACTCCTATCGGTGGAGTTTGTCCAAACGACGAAAAGTTAATATTGCAGGATGAAGCTTCCGGGAGAGAGCCATTGGCCACCGAAGAGGCAAGCCGCAGCGGGCAAGTCGCCGCGCGGTGAAACTTTCAGGCAAAAGGACCGGGTGTTGACTGCACTCTGAAGAGCTGTAAGCGTAACTCATTGCTTAAGCGCCAAAGGAGCAACGGCCGCGCGCCGGAATCTCTCAGGCCACCAAACGGAGAATAGACTGGTTGATTGCTTTTGTTTTCGATATACATCTGTTGATTCAGTCGGTATTTCTTTTTGAAGCACCGGGCCGCTTATTTTTTTTGGCTCACTTTTGGGAAATGCGCAATTAAAGGCGGTAAGGTAAAATTGGATTTCATTATAATAACGAATAACCCGCGTGTCCGGGATGCCTACGGCATGAAATATTTCGTCATCTATGAGGACTGCTCCTTCGACGAGGTCCTTTACATGACCCGGGACAAGCTGCACAAGGGGCACAAGCTGCTGACCCATCCTCTTTCGGGAAGCGTCAAGCCCAACGAGACCCCTTATAAAAGCATCATGATCTCGGCCGAGCGCGGCCAGCTCGACGACGAGTCGATCATGATAATGGAGGACGCCATCAATGTGGCGACCAACAAGAAGTTCGACCGCTACCGCGAGCGCCAGAAGCTGCTCAACGAGCGTATCCTGGCCGATTTCCAGATGATAGATTATTTCCTTATAACAGGGGCTATCGAATCGGCCATGACAGGTCTTATGTAAAATAAATCAAGGTATTCATTCAGTTGAAATACAAATTATAGTGATGAGGAGGAACAAATCTTGAAAACTCTTGAGCTTGGTTATATCCATATCAACGATATCATCATTGGCTCTGAGTCGAAGATCGAGAACGGCGTGCTTTATGTTGATGAAGCCGCTGTCAAGGCTCTGGTCCTGGAGGACGAGAACCTGAAGGACGTACACTTCGACGTAGCTAAGCCCGGTGAGAGCACAAGAATCACACCCGTTAAGGACGTCATCGAGCCCCGCGTTAAGGTAGAGGGCGAAGGCGGCGTATTCCCCGGCATGATCAATAAGGTAGAGGCCGTCGGCAGCGGCAAGACACATGTCCTGAAGGGCATGGCGGTCGTCACAGCCGGTAAGGTCGTCGGCTTCCAGGAGGGCGTTATCGACATGAGCGGCCCCGGCGCCGACTACACCCCCTTCTCCAAGACCATCAACTTCGTTATGGTCTGCGAGCCCGCTGATTTCCTGCTGGCTAAGGAAGAGAACCCCACACTTCCTATCGACAACGAGAAGAAGCCTGAGTACGAGAAGGCTGTCCGTATGGCCGGCCTGAAGGTCGCCACATATCTCGGCGAGCTGGCCAGGAACCTGACCCCCGACGAGACAGAGACATTCTCGACCCCCAACCTCAAGGAAGGCATCGAGCTTTATCCCGATCTGCCCCGCGTCGTATATGTCGCCATGCTCCAGACACAGGGCCTGCTGCACGACACATATGTTTACGGCGTAGACGCCAAAAGAACACTGACCACAATGCTGTGGCCTACAGAGATGATGGACGGCGCTATCGTTTCCGGTAACTGCGTTTCCGCCTGCGATAAGAACCCGACATACATCCACGAGAACAACCCCGTTGTGCATGAGCTGTTCAAAGAGCATGGCAAGACCATCAACTTTGTCGGCGTAATCATCACAAACGAGAACGTTTACCTCGCTGACAAGCAGCGCTCCTCCGACTGGACAGCCAAGCTCTGCGAGCTGCTGGGCGTCGACGGCGCTATCGTTACACAGGAAGGCTTCGGCAACCCCGATACCGACCTTATCATGAACACAAAGAAGATCGAGCTGAAGGGCGTTAAGACGACCATCGTTACCGACGAGTACGCCGGCCAGGATGGTAAGTCCCAGTCCCTGGCTGACGCTGATCCTCTGGCCGACGCCGTTGTTACAGGCGGCAACGCTAACCAGGTCATCGTTCTGCCCAAGATGGACAAGGTCATCGGCATGCTCGACTATGTCGACATCATCGCCGGCAGCCACGCTGGTTCGCTCCGCGAGGACGGCACCATCGAGGCCGAGATCCAGATCATCACCAGCGCTACAAACGAAATGGGCTTCAATAAGCTGAGCGCAAGATAAATAAAATATAAGAGAGGAGGACACTACTACTATGAGTTTTAAAGTAGTACATTATATCAACCAGTTCTTTGCCAACATCGGCGGCGAAGAAATGGCTCATGTTGCCCCTGAACTCAGGGACGGCATCGTAGGCCCCGGTCTGGCTTTCAACAAGGCCTGGAACGGCGAGGCCGAGATCGTTAACACGATCGTTTGCGGCGACTCTTATTTCGCCGAGCACGAGAAGGAAGCCAAGGAGCAGATCCTCGCCTGGGTCAAGGAGATCAAGCCTGACTTCTTCATCGCTGGTCCTGCCTTCAACGCTGGCCGTTACGGCTATGCCTGCGCCAACGTCGCCATCGCTGTTCAGGAGCTGGGTATCCCCGTCCTGACCGGTATGTATGTCGAGAACCCCGGCGCTGACTATAAAGACAAGGTCATGATCGTCGCCACAAAGGACAGCGCCGCCGGCATGAGGCAGGCCGCCCCCACAATGGCTAAGCTGGCCCTTAAGATCATGAAGGGCGAGAAGATCGGCGCTTCCGTTGAGGAAGGCTACATGAACATGGGCATCCGTGTCAACATGTTCGAAAAAGAGCGCGGCGCTAAGCGTGCCGTTGATATGCTGATCAAGAAGCTGAACGGCAAGCCCTTCGTCACAGAGTATCCGATGCCTTCCTTCGACCGCGTTACACCGGGCAAGGCCATCAAGGATCTGTCCAAGGCTACCATCGCCCTCTGCACATCGGGCGGTATCGTACCTAAGGGCAACCCCGATCACATCGAGAGCTCTTCGGCTTCTCACTACGGCGAGTACTCCATCGCTGGTGTTGACGATCTGACATCCGACAAGTGGGAAACAGCCCACGGCGGATACGACCCCATCTATGCCAACGAGGATCCCGACCGCGTCCTGCCTGTCGACGTCCTTCGTGACTGCGAGAGGGAAGGCGTCATCGGCAAGCTGCATGATCTCTTCTATACAACAGTCGGTAACGGTACAGCTGTTGCTTCCGCTAAGAAGTTCGCTGCTGAGTATGCACAGAAACTGGTGGCTGCCGGTGTTGACGGCGTCATCATGACCTCCACTTGAGGAACCTGCACACGTTGCGGCGCAACGATGGTTAAAGAGATCGAAAGAACAGGCCTGCCTGTTGTTCACATGTGCACAGTCACACCTATTTCCCTGACAGTTGGCGCTAACAGGATCATTCCTACAATCGCCATCCCCCATCCTCTGGGCAACCCGGCTCTTGATCCCGCTGAGGAGAAGAAGCTGAGGAGGCACCTTGTTGATAAGGCTCTCCATGCCTTCACGGTCGAGGTCGAGGATCAGACAGTCTTCGAAGACTAATCACAGGGCTTTGGCGGCATCTGCCGCTTTGGTCCTCCCGGGGGCAAACGCCCCCGGGAGGATCGACTTCGAAAACATACTGTAAACATATGATAAAGATGGCTGCGAAGCCGCGGAATATATGATAATATATATGTCGGGGCTTTGCAGATATCCTCTGCATTGCTGGTTAGAAAATATTTTTAATAAAAGAAAGGGCGAAATCCAATGAGCAAGATTTACGACGTGATCGTGCTGGGCGCCGGCCCTGCCGGTCTTGCTGCCGGACTTTACTGCGGCAGAAGCCGTCTGTCCACCCTCATCATCGAGAAGGGCCAGGACGGCGGTCAGATCGCCATCACAAATGAAATAGAGAACTATCCCGGCCAGGTCGAGGGCGACTCCGGTCCTTCCCTGATCGCTCGTATGACAAAGCAGGCCGAGCATTTCGGCGCTGAGCGCGTCAGCGACACCATCAAGAGCGTTGAGCTCGAGGGCGAGGTCAAGAAGCTGGTCGGCGCTAAGGGCGAGTATCAGGCCCATGCCGTCATCATCGCCACAGGCGCTTTCCCCAAGCCCATCGGCTGCAAGAACGAGGGCGACCTGGTCGGTAAGGGCATCTCCTTCTGCGCAACATGCGACGCCGCATTCTTCGAAGACTTCGAGGTATATGTTGTCGGCGGCGGCGACAGCGCTGTTGAAGAGGCCATGTACCTCACAAAGTTCGCAAGAAAGGTCACCATCATCCATCGCCGCAACGAGCTCCGCGCCGCAAAGTCGATCCAGGAGAAGGCCTTTGCCAACCCGAAGCTCCACTTCATGTGGGATACCGTTGTTGACGAAGCTATCCCCAACGAAGACGGCATGCTGGGCGCCATGGTCGTTAAGAACACAAAGACCGGCGAGCTGACACGCATCGACGCTGATCCCGACGACGGCATCTTCGGCCTCTTCGGATTCATCGGCTATAACCCCAACTCGGCTCTGTTCGAGGGCATCCTTGACCTCGACCGCGGCTACATCAAGACCGACGAGAACATGCATACAAATATCGAGGGCGTTTATGCCGCCGGCGATATCCGTGTCAAGAGCCTCCGTCAGGTCGTAACAGCCGCTGCCGACGGCGCTATCGCCGCCATGCAGGCCGAGCACTATCTGTCCAATAAATAAGTTTCCCAGATACTACTAAACATATAAAGGAGTAGAGTGAAATGATCGATCTGACAAAAGAAAACTTCGAAGACGAAGTTCTGAAGGCTGAAGGTAAGGTTTTCGTTGACTTCTATGGCGACGGCTGCGTTCCCTGCGCCGCTCTGATGCCCCATGTTCACGAGTTTGCCGAGAAGTACGGCGACAAGCTGAAGTTCACATCCCTTAACACAACAAAGGCCCGCAGGCTTGCTATCAAGCAGGGCATCATGGGCCTGCCCGTCATGGCTATCTATGAGAACGGCGCCATGATCGACTCCCGCGTTAAGGAAGACGCCACAGTCGAGTCCATCGAAGAGATGATCAAGGCCCACATCTAAGTGGGACATGCATTCCGCAAGGGATGCGCACCAAAATGGTAGAAAGCCCTTGTGGCTGACTATAAATATCTAAATAAGGAGGAAATGAGCCATGAGCATTCTTAATGGTAAGAAAGTTATCATTATCGGCGACAGAGACGGCGTTCCCGGCCCTGCCATCGAAGAGTGTGCTAAGTCCGCTGGCGCAGAAGTAGTCTTCTCCTCTACGGAGTGCTTCGTCTGAACCGCCGCCGGCGCAATGGATCTGGAAAATCAGAGAAGAGTTAAAGAATTCGCTGAACAGTATGGCCCGGAGAACGTTGTTGTTCTTCTCGGCGCAGCAGAGGGTGAGGCCTCTGGTCTGGCAGCTGAGACAGTTACAAACGGCGACCCCACATACGCAGGTCCGTTGACAGGAGTCTCGTTGGGACTCACGGTATTTCATGTTTGCGAACCCGAAGTTAAGGCTGAGTTTGACCCGGCCGTTTATGACGATCAGGTAGGCATGATGGAAATGGTACTTGATGTTGACGATATTTGCAGCGAGATGCAGAGCATCCGCAGCGAGTATTGCAAGTATCTTGGCTAAGATAAGCATCGGGGGCTGGGTACTTTTACCAGCCCCCTTCCGTAAATTTATCCATTTTAATGGTGCGGAATGCGTAAAAGCGTCCCCCAAACATCACCTTTAAGGGATGGTTTTATCCATTCCGGAGAAAACGAAAAAATAAAGGAAAGGTAAAGTGAGCCAAATGAACAGTGTTATCAAAGGAACAGGCTACGCTCTGGTCCATACCCCCGATATGGTCATTCATAACGGCACGACACAGACCACCGAAAGGATCGTCAACCCCGAGTCCGAGTATCTGAAGGAGCTGCCCAAGCACCTCCGTACATTCGAGCAGGCTGTCGCTTACTATCCCAACCAGACATACATCGGCAACATGACACCCGATGAGCTGGCCCAGATCCCCACACCCTGGAACGAGCAGGAGTGCACAATGACAAGCCGTTACGGCAAGTTCGGCCAGATCATGCCTCAGGAAGAGTTCATCCTTCTGATGCAGGCCTGCGACGTTTTCGACCTGGTCATCATTGATTCGGCCTTTGTCGCCGAGCATAAGGCTGCCCTGGCCGCTAACGAGATCATTGACGAGTCGATCGTCGCCCGCGTAAAGGACGGCGTTGATATGGCTCAGATCGAGCATGCCGTCAACGAAGAGCACGCCGAGGGCCTGTATCACAACGGCAAGCTGGTCGGCGCCGTCAAGAGGGCCCATGACATCGACACCAACCTGTCGGCCCATGTCATGCACGAGAACCTGGCCTCCAAGGCTTCCAACGTCGTCGCTATCCTCCATGCCATCAAGAACGCCGGCATCGCCAAGGAAGAGGTCGAGTACGTTATCGACTGTGCCGAAGAGGCCTGCGGCGATATGAACCAGCGCGGCGGCGGCAACTTCGCAAAGTCTGTTGCCGAGATCGCCGGTCTGACCAACGCATCGGGCTGCGATATCCGCGGCTTCTGCGCTGCTCCTACACATACAATGATCACGGCTGCTTCTCTGGTAGCTGCCGGTTCCTATAAGACAGTTATCGTCACATCGGGCGGCTGCACAGCCAAGCTCGGCATGAACGGCAAGGACCATGTCAAGAAGGGCATGCCTATCCTTGAGGACGTTCTGGGCGGCTTCGCTGTTGTTCTCGGTCAGGATGACGGCGTCAACCCCATCATCAACCTCGATATCCTCGGCCGCCACAAGGTCGGCTCGGGCTCCGGCCCTCAGCAGGTCACAGAGGCCCTGGTATTCGATTCCCTCGACAGGAACGGCCTGAAGGTCACAGATATCGACAAGTTCGCAGGCGAGCTGCATAACTCCGATGTCCTGAAGCCCGCCGGCGGCGGAGACCCCGCTGAAGGATTCTTCAAGGTCGTTGCCGCTGCTGCCATCAAGCGCGGCGATATGGAAAAGACACAGATGAAGAGCTTCGTCAAGGAGCACGGTATGGTCGGTTGGGCCCCCACGCAGGGCCACATCCCCTCCGGCGTTCCCTGCATCGGCTTCATGCGTCAGGATATGCTGGACGGCAAGATCAAGAACGCTATGGTCGTCGGTAAGGGCTCTCTGTTCCTTGGCCGTATGACAAACCTCTTCGACGGCGTTTCCTTCGTCATGGAAGCTAACACCGGCAAGAAGGAAGAAGAAAAGGGCGTAAGCGAGGAAGAGGTAAAGGGTCTGATCGCTAAGGCTCTGAAGGATTTCGCAGCCGGTCTGCTGGCTGAGTAAGCAGGTGACTGAAATGAGCAATCTGGAAAAAACCATTGCCAAGGCCTTCCTTGAGATGGCCGAAGGCCTTGAGACGGGCAGCTTCGGCAAGAAGCCCCGTATCGCGCTGACCGGCATGGGCAGTGAGCACGGCGAAGAGAACGCCATGAAGGCAGCTGTTATGGCTGCTCGCAAGGGCGTCGACGTCGTATATATCGGCAGCCTCGAGCACGAGGGCATCGAGACAGTTCACGTTGCCAACGATGAAGAGGGCCACAAGAAGATGGAAGAAATGGTCGACAAGGGCGAGGTAGACGGCGCCGTCACCATGCACTTCCCGTTCCCCATCGGCGTTTCCACCGTCGGCCGCACAGTCACACCGGCCAAGGGCAAGGAAATGTTCGTTGCAACAACAACAGGCACATCCTCTACCGACCGCGTCGAAGGCATGGTCAAGAACGCCATCTACGGCGTCATCGCCGCCAAGGCTTCGGGCGTAGAGAATCCCTCTGTCGGCATCCTGAATGTTGACGGCGCTCGCCAGACCGAGATCGCCCTCAAGCAGCTGGCCGACGGCGGTTATAACATCAACTGGGCCATCTCCGGCAGGGCCGACGGCGGCAGCGTTCTTCGCGGCAACGACGTCCTCCAGGGCACACCTGATGTTCTGGTCACCGATTCCCTGACCGGCAACATCCTGATGAAGATGATGTCCTCCTTCACAACAGGCGGTTCCTTCGAGTCTGTCGGCTTCGGCTATGGTCCCGGCATCGGCCAGGGCTATGAGAAGCTGGTCCTCATCGTTTCGAGGGCTTCGGGCGCTCCTGTTATCGCCAACGCTATCGAGTACGCCGCTCAGCTGGTAAAGGGCAAGATCTTCGAGGTATCGAAGAATGAGTTCGCCGCTGCTGATAAGGCCGGACTCAAGAAGATCCTTGAGGCCAGAAAGGCCGCTGCCAAGCCCGCCGGCGAGGCCAAGGAAGAAGTCAAGGTTCCTCCCAAAGAGGTCGTCACAGCCGAGATCACCGGCATCGACGTTCTCGACCTCGACGATGCTGCCGCCGTTCTGTGGAAGGCCGGCATCTACTGCGAGACCGGCATGGGCTGCACAGGTCCTATGCTTCTTGTCTCCGAGGCCAACGAGGAAAAGGGCCGCGAGCTTGTAAAGGCCGCCGGCTATATTGGCTAAATATCAATAAAAGCTGCCATCGGCAGTTTAAAGAGGGCATTTCCGTTTCGGAAATGCCCTCTGCTTTATATTATATATGTATGACGGGAGGTATCCGGGATGGAGACCGGAAGACTTCTGCTGCGCGGCCTGACCGATGACGACTTTGAGGCCGTGAAGCATATCATGAACTCGCCCCATGTGACCGAGGTTTGGGGACACAGCTTCGGCGATGACGATGTCCGGGGCTGGATAACACGGAACAGGCAAGCCCATACCAAAGACGGCTTCGGATACATGCTGGCCTGCGATAAGCAGACCGGAGAACCGGTGGGGCAGGCCGGATTGCTGCACGAGGACTTTGGGTCCGGGCCGGTGGTCGGGATCGGCTATATCCTGGCCTTTGAAAAGGAGGGCAGGGGATATGCTTCCGAAATGGCCCGGTATCTGGCCGGATATGCCTTTGAAAAGCCCGATATTGATGCGGTATACTGCGACATCCGCCCGGAAAACACAGGGTCGGTGGCCGTGGCGCGCAGGCTCAGCATGGAGGAGATCGGAGCGTTTACCAAAATATACCGTGAAATACCCATGGAACATCTGATTTTCAGGCTCAAAAAGCAATAATTTGGTGTGCATAGCCTGTGGACAAAGCTGTGTAAGCTGTGAAAAAGTCCATATCGGGACACAAAACAGAGATTATTTTGGTAAATAAGCCTTAAATCCCGAATAGGGGTTGACAAAATGGGGCTTGTTTGGTATCATACAAGGGCGTCCTAATAGGACGCAGTGGGTCTCTATGCCCACAACAGCGATGAATCCAGAGATTGCCGGCGTTGCCGGGTAACTTTGGAGGAGTAGTCCGATAATCGGGCGGCAGAGAAACCTTATCATACTCGCGTATCCGCATAACACCGGAGGAACTGCCTGCACTCGGCAGGTAAGCCACGGGGAGACCAACGAGTATTATTTTGCCGGCGCCCTGTCATGTAGACCGGCTTTACTTATGCCCCAAACATGATACACACGGAAGCGTTGCAAGGTTCTCGCCGTACCAAATCAAATTAAGTAAGCTGCGATTTGAGTACGCACAGGAGGAAACAACAATGGCAGAGATGCAGAAGATGAGGATCAGACTTAAGGCTTATGACCATCAGCTGATCGACCAGGCCGCCGAGAAGATCGTCGAGGCCGCCAAGCGCACAGGCGCCGACGTCGCCGGCCCCATTCCCCTTCCCACAGAGAAGAAGGTCGTCACCATCCTGAGGGCTGTTCACAAGTATAAAGATTCTCGCGAGCAGTTCGAGAGACGCACACATAAGCGCCTGATCGACATCCGCAACCCCGAGCAGAAGACCATCGAGGCCCTGACGAGCCTGGATCTGCCCGCCGGCGTCGACGTCGAGATCAAGCTCTAAGAAGAAGCAAGTCAAGTCAACAACCGTTCCCGCCGCGCGGCGGGAGGGTTATGTTGGGAAATGAAGGAAGACAACACTTTACTGTTTTCCAACCACTAACTTAAGGAGGAAATAAAATTGCAGTTGCAGAAAGCAATCATCGGCAAGAAGGTCGGCATGTCGCAGATCTTCGATGAGACCGGTAAGGTGATTCCCGTAACAGTGATCGAGGCTGGCCCCTGCACCGTCACACAGAAGAAGACGGAAGCCAAGGATGGCTATAATTCCATCCAGCTGGGCTTCGCCGACATCAAGGAAAAGCACCTGACAAAGCCCATGAAGGGCCATTTCGAAAAGGCTGGCGTTCCCGCCAGAAAGTACCTGAAGGAGTTCAGGATCGCTGATTGCGACAAGTACAATGTCGGCGACACAGTCCTGGCCGACGTTTTCGCCGCCGGAGACAAGGTCGACGTCATCGGCACAAGCAAAGGTAAGGGCTATGCCGGCGTCGTAAAGCGCTGGAACGCCAGAATGCAGCAGCACAGCCACGGCGTTGGCCCTGTCCATCGCTCGGTCGGCTCCATGGGCGCCAACACAGATCCTTCGAGGGTCATGCCCGGCAAGAAGATGGCCGGTCATCTGGGCGCAGAGCAGGTCACAGTCCAGAACCTGCAGATCGTCAAGGTCGACGCAGAGTCCAACATGATCGCGGTCCGCGGCGCTATCCCCGGCCCCAAGGGCGGCATCGTTTATATCAAGAACACCGTCAAGCTCAACCGTGTCAAGAACACGCAGGCTCAGGGTGTAAGCAGCAACCCGCAGAAGGCTTCTGCAAGAAAGTAACGGGGAGGAGGAATAAAAGTGGCTAAGACCAATCTTTACGATATGACCGGCAAGGTCATCGGCGAAACAGAGCTCAACGATACCGTTTTCGGCATCGAGCCCAATGTTGCTGTCATGCATGAGATCGTCAAAAACTACAATGCCAACCAGCGCCAGGGCACACAGAGCACACTCACAAGGGCCGAGGTAAGAGGCGGCGGCAGGAAGCCCTGGAGACAGAAGGGCACAGGCCGCGCACGTCAGGGCAGCATCCGTTCTCCGCAGTGGACACACGGCGGTATCGCTCTGGGCCCCAAGCCCCGTTCTTATCGCTATACCCTGAACAAGAAGACACGCCAGCTGGCCATGCGTTCGGCCCTTTCGGCCAAGCTCGCCGCAGGCTCGATCGTCGTCGTCGACAGCATCACGCTGCCCGAGATCAAGACCAAGGCCATGGTCGGCTTCCTGAACAGCATCGGCAGCCCCAAGACGGCCCTGATCGTCACCCCCACAGTCGAGAAGAATGTCGTTTTCAGCGCCAGGAACATCCCCGGCGTCCAGACGACCTTTGCCTCTGTCATTAATGTCCGCGATATCCTTGTGGCCGATAAGTTCATCGTCGACCAGAAGGCTGTAAACATGATCGAGGAGGTTTACGCGCAGTGAAATCGGTATACGATATAATCATCAAGCCCGTCATCACAGAGCAGTCGATGGAAGCAGTCGACAGCAAAAAGTATGTTTTTGAGGTCGAGCGTTCGGCCAATAAAATAGAGATCCGCAAGGCCATCGAGACGATATTCGGCGTAAAGGTCATGAGCGTCAATACCGTCAACGTCAAAGGCAAGGAAAAGCGCATGGGCGTCCATGTAGGCAAGACAGCCGACAGGAAAAAGGCCATCGTCCGCCTTACCGCCGACTCCAAGCCCATCGAGATCTTCGAAGGCATGGTTTAATCGGCGAGGCCCCCACGGGGCTCACGCAGCGGCGGCTCAGGCTGCCGAAGGTATACCGCTTTAAAGCGGTGCAAAACGACAATCTACAAGGAGTGAAAAAGCATGGCTATCAGAAGCTTCAAGCCTACTACGCCCTCCCGTCGTCACATGACCGTGACCGATTACAGAGAGCTTAGCAGGGTCAAGCCGGAGAAGAGCCTTCTCGAGAAGGTCAAAAACACGGCCGGCAGAAACAGCTATGGCAGAATCACCGTTCGTCATCACGGCGGCGGCAACAAGATCAAGTACAGGGTCATCGACTTCAAGAGAGACAAGGTCGATATGCCCGCCACAGTAAAGACACTCGAGTACGACCCCAACCGTTCGGCTCACATCGCCCTTCTTCAGTATGAGGACGGCGAGAAGAGGTACATCCTCGCCCCCAACGGCCTTAAGGTCGGCGACGTCGTCTATTCCGGTCCCAGCGCCGATATCAAGCCGGGCAACTGCCTGCCTGTCGCCAATATCCCCCTCGGTACCGTTATCCACAATATAGAGCTTTATCCCGGCCGCGGCGGCCAGCTCTGCCGCAGCGCAGGTACAGCCGCCCAGCTGATGGCCAAGGAAGGCGCTTCCGCTCAGGTCCGTCTGCCCTCCGGCGAGGTCAGATATATCAAGATGGGCTGCCGCGCCACCATCGGCCAGGTCGGCAATCTTGACCACGAGAATGTACAGCTCGGCAAGGCCGGCCGTAAACGCCACATGGGCGTTCGTCCTTCGGTCCGCGGTTCTGTCATGAACCCGAATGACCACCCCCACGGCGGCGGCGAAGGCAAGTCGCCTGTCGGTCGTCCCGGACCTGTTTCTCCCTGGGGCAAGCCGACTCTGGGTTATAAGACACGTAAGAAGAATCACCGCACCGACAAGCAGATCGTAAGACGTCGTAACGGTAAATAAGGAAGGAGACACTTAAATGGGCAGAAGCACAAAGAAGGGTCCTTTTGTGGCTCCCGAGCTTCTCAAGAGGGTCGTTGCCCTCAATGAAAGCGGCGACAAGAAGGTCCTGAAGACATGGTCGAGAGCATCGACGATTTATCCTCAGTTCGTTGGTCATACAATAGCTGTCCACGACGGCAGGAAGCATGTTCCCGTATATATCACCGAGGATATGGTTGGTCATAAGCTCGGCGAATTTGCCCCCACCCGCACATTCCGCGGTCATGCAGGCAACAAGAATAAGTAACAGGAGGATAGCGAGATGGAAGCAAGAGCATATTTAAAGCATGTGCGCATCTCTCCCCGTAAGGTTCAGATTGCCTGCGACCTTATCAGAGGCAAGGATGTTGCCACAGCTGCTGCCATTCTGATGAATACTCCTAAGGCAGCAAGCGAGCATCTGATGAAGCTCCTCAAGAGTGCGGCAGCCAACGCCGAGAACAACTTCGAGATGAATCCCGAAAAGCTTTATGTCTCGGAAGTGTTCGTCTGCGGCGGCCCCATCATGAAGAGGGTCATGCCCAGGGCTCAGGGAAGAGCGTTCAGAATAAACAAGAGGACTTCGCACATAACCCTTGTCCTCAAGGAAAAAGAATAAGGTCAAGGAGGTAAGTTATGGGCCAGAAAGTTAATCCCCACGGTCTCCGTGTGGGCGTTATAAAAGGATGGGATTCCCGCTGGTTTGCCAAAGACGAGCTTGTCGGCGACCTTCTGGTTGAGGATTACAATATCCGCAAATATCTGAAAAAGAAGCTTTACGCGGCCGGCGTTCCCACGATCGAGATCGAGAGAACAAACGCCAATGTCCGCATCATAATCCACTGCGCCAAGCCCGGCATGATCGTCGGTAAGGGCGGCGCCGATATCCAGAAGCTGGAGCAGGAGCTGACAGCCAAGATCGGCAAGCCGACAAAGGTCTCTATCATCGAGGTCAGAAACCCCGACCTGAACGCTCAGCTGGTCGCCGAGAACATCGCTTCTCAGCTTGAGAGACGTATCAGCTTCCGCCGCGCCATGAAGCAGGCGATGGCAAGGGCCATGCGTCTGGGCGCCAAGGGCATCAAGACGACAGTTTCCGGCCGTCTCGGCGGCGCCGAGATCGCCAGGGTCGAGCATTATCACGAGGGCACTATTCCTCTGCAGACCCTGCGTGCCGACATCGAATACGGTTTTGCCGAGGCCAACACCACATACGGCAAGATCGGCGTCAAGGTCTGGCTGTATAAGGGCGAAGTCCTGACAGGCGGCCCCAGGCAGTCGACAGTCGAGGCTCCCCGCCGCGACCGCCGCGAGCGCCGTGACGGCGACCGCAGAGGCCAGGGCAGAAGACCTTATAACAACAACGGCCGTAATAATGGCCAGGGCGGCAGACAGGGCAGCGGCGAGCGCAGGCCCTATCGTTCCAATAACAACGGTGGCAGCCGTCCCGCACCCAGGCAGGAAGGAGGAGCCCAGTAATGCTTTTACCTAAGAGAGTCAAATACAGGAGGGTACAGAGGGGCCGTATGAGGGGCAAAGCCACCCGCGGCAACTTCGTCTCCAACGGCGAGTTCGGCCTTCAGGCCACAGAGCCCGCATGGATCACCTCCAACCAGATAGAGGCGGCCCGTGTCGCCATGACACGTTATATCAAGCGCGGCGGTCAGGTATGGATCAAGATCTTCCCCGACAAGCCGGTCACAAAGAAGCCTGCCGAGACCCGCATGGGCTCCGGTAAGGGCTCGCCCGAGTTCTGGGTAGCAGTAGTCAAGCCCGGCCGTGTTCTCTTTGAGATCGCCGGCGTCCCCGAGGAAACAGCAAGGGAGGCCATGCGTCTGGCAAGTCACAAGCTGCCTCTTAAGACAAAGTTCGTCGCAAGAGAGGCGGAAACCGTTAAGGAAACAGGTGGTGAAGTATGATGAAGGCAAAAGAGGTACGCGAGCTTTCCACAGAACAGCTCAATCAGAAGCTGGGCGAGCTGAAAAAGGATCTCTTTAATCTGAGGCTTCAGCACGCTATCAACCAGCTTGACAATCCGCTGAAGATAGGCGAGGTCAAACACGATATCGCCAGAGTCAAGACTGTTCTCCGTGAGCGCGAGCTCGCGGGCAAGTCTTAAGCGGTAAGGAGGATAAACAATGAGTGAAAGAGCTTTCCGCAAGACGAGGGTTGGTATTGTCGTTTCCGACAAGATGGATAAAACCATCGTTGTTGCTATCGAAGACAGGGTCCAGCACCCGCTCTATAAGAAGATCGTAAAGTCGACATATAAGCTTAAAGCACATGACGAGAACAACGAGTGCGGCATCGGCGACAGGGTAAAGGTCATGGAGACAAGACCCCTGTCCAAGGATAAGAGATGGCGTCTTGTAGAGATCGTTGAAAAAGCCAAATAAGGAGGGTTTGCCGTGGTACAGCAGGAATCTTATCTTCGCGTTGCCGATAACACCGGCGCGAAGGAGCTGAAGTGCATCCGCGTTCTCGGCGGATCCACACGCAGATACGGAAATATCGGCGATGTTGTCGTCGCTTCCGTCAGAAAGGCCGCCCCCGGCGGGCAGGTCAAGAAGGGCGAGGTCGTCAAGGCCGTTATCGTCCGCTCCAGGAAGGGCCTCAGAAGGGCCGACGGTTCTTACGTCCGTTTCGACGAGAACGCCGCAGTCATCATCAAGGACGACAAGACCCCGAGGGGCACGCGTATCTTTGGACCGGTCGCCCGCGAGCTTCGCGAGAGGGACTATTTGAGGATCCTCTCCCTTGCTCCCGAAGTATTGTAAGGAGGCAGCGCTGTGAATACACTTCATGTTAAAACAGGCGATACTGTCGTTGTGCTTTCCGGTAAGGATAAGGGTAAGCAGGGCAAGGTCCTGTCGGCCTCTCCCAAGCACGGAACAGTCATCGTTGAAGGAATAAACATCGCACAGAAGCACACAAAGCCCCGCAGACAGGGCGAAGAGGGCGGCATCATCTCCAAGTCGATCCCTCTCAATGCCTGCAAGGTCATGAGAGTGTGCCCCAAGTGCAACAAGCCGACACGTCCCGCCCATAAGCTGGGTGCAGATGGCAAAAAGGTCACCATCTGCAAGAAGTGCGGCGCCGAGATATAAGAAGGGGCAGGAGGTAACCGAAAATGTCTGAAAATTACACACCCCGTCTTAAGCAGAAGTACGTGGATGAGGTCGCTCCCGCACTGATGAAAAAGTTCGGCTATAAGAGCGTCATGCAGATACCCAAGCTGGACAAGATCACGGTCAACGTCGGCTGCGGCGAGGCCAGGGATAACTCCAAGGTCCTCGACGCCGTTACGACCGACCTGGCCACCATCACCGGCCAGAAGCCGGTCATCACAAGGGCCAGAAAGTCGATCGCCAACTTCAAGCTGCGTGAGCATATGCCCATCGGCGCAAAGGTAACTCTGCGCCAGGACAAGATGTG
The DNA here is from genome assembly GCA_934636325.1 of uncultured Eubacteriales bacterium. Taxonomy (GTDB): domain Bacteria; phylum Bacillota; class Clostridia; order Oscillospirales; family Butyricicoccaceae; genus RGIG1902. The sequence continues at coordinate 28,835 of CAKUAK010000031.1, read as the reverse complement.
GGAGTTCCTTGACAGGTTCTTCAACATCGCTCTGCCCCGCGTCCGCGACTTCCGCGGCATCCAGAACGGCGGCTTTGACGGCCGCGGCAACTTTGCCATGGGCATCAAGGAACAGCTTATCTTCCCCGAGATCGAGTACGATAAGATCGACAAGATCCGCGGTATGGATATCGTTTTCACAACCACCGCAGAGACCGACGAAGAAGCCAGAGAGCTGCTTGAGCTTTTGGGCGCTCCGTTCGCAAAGTAAAGGGAGGAGCAAATAATGGCAAAGAAGGCTATGATTTTAAAGCAGCAGAAGGGCAGCAAGTTCTCTTCGAGGAACTATAACCGCTGCAAGATCTGCGGCAGGCCCCATGCTTATCTGAGGGATTTCGGCATCTGCCGTATCTGCTTCAGAGAGCTGGCCTATAAGGGCCAGATCCCCGGCGTCAAGAAGGCGTCCTGGTAAAAAGTTTATTAGACGCCTCCCGGCGTCTGAGAATAGTGGAGGGGGCTGCCCCTCGCAAAGGAGGCATGCTGCCAATCTCCGTGACCGGCAGCATCCCGATCCTTTGAAAAAAGGCGGCAAATACGGCTTCCCTCTAACTTCTTAAAGGAGGAAAATAAAAATGCAGATCACAGACCCCATTGCTGATATGCTGACCCGTATCAGAAATGCCGGCGCTGCAAGACATGCGACGGTCGATGTTCCCGCTTCCCGCATGAAGAAGGCTATTGCCCAGATCCTTCTGGACGAGGGTTATATCAAGGCTTTCGAAGTGACAGATGAAGGCGTACAGGGCAACATCAAGATCACACTCAAGTACACAAACAATAAGGAAAAGGCTATTTCCGGCCTGAGAAGGGTAAGCAAGCCCGGCCTGCGCGTTTACGCCGGCGCCGAAGAGCTTCCCAAGGTCCTCAGGGGACTGGGCATCGCCATCATTTCCACATCCAAAGGAATTATGACAGACAAGAAGGCCCGCGAGCTCAATGTTGGCGGCGAAGTTCTTGCTTTCGTCTGGTAAGGAGGTAAAAGGTCATGTCCAGAATAGGCAGAATGCCGATTGCCATCCCCGCCGGAGTTACAGTCGAAGTGAATGGCAATAAGGTCACAGCTAAGGGCCCCAAGGGCGAGCTGACACAGGAGATGCACCCCGATATGATCATCGAGGTCGAGGGCAACGAAGTTCTCGTAAAGCGTCCTTCCGAGGATAAGCTCCACAAATCCCTTCACGGCCTTACCCGCACACTGGTGCACAACATGATCGTTGGCGTCAGCGAGGGTTATAAGAAAGAGCTCGACGTCGTCGGCGTCGGCTACCGTGTCGCTATGGAAGGCAAGAAGCTGGTTATGAACATCGGTTTCTCCCACACGGTCGATGTAGAGCCTGTCGATGGCATCACCATCGAAGCACCTGCACCCAATAAGATCGTCATCAGCGGCCTCGACAAGCAGCTCGTCGGCCAGTTCGCAGCCGATGTCCGCAAGAAGAGACCCCCCGAACCCTATAAGGGCAAGGGCATCAGATACACAGGTGAGGTCATCCGCCGCAAGGAAGGCAAGACCGGAGCCAAGAAGAAATAAGGGGAGGTGCGCATAAATGGTTAAGAAGTATGATTCTAACGCTCAGAGGCTCAAGAGGCATAAGAGAGTGCGCGCCCACATTTCGGGCACCGCAGAGACTCCTCGTCTCAATGTTTTCCGCAGCGATAAGCATATCTATGCTCAGATCATAGACGACGTGGCCGGCAAGACCCTTGTCGCAGCCGCCACAAACGAGAAGGACTTCGGCGGCTACGGCGGAAACGTCGAGGCTGCAAAGAAGCTCGGCGGCATCATTGCCGAGAGAGCTCTGAAGGCCGGTATTGAAAACGTAGTGTTTGACCGCGGTGGTTATCTCTATCACGGACGCGTTAAGGCACTGGCAGATGGCGCCCGCGAGGGCGGACTCAAGTTTTAAGGGAGGAGCTAAGAATGGCTAAGTTAATAGACGCCTCGACACTTGAGCTGTCCGAGAAGGTTGTTGCATTAAATCGTGTATCCAAGACGGTCAAGGGCGGACGTATCTTCAAGTTTGCAGCTTTGGTAGTCGTCGGTGACGGCAACGGCATAGTAGGCTTCGGCCTCGGCAAGTCCTCCGAAGTTCCCGATGCTATCCGCAAGGGTATCGAGGATGCCAAAAAGAATCTTGTAAAGATCTCTCTCGACGGGACAACGATCCCCCACGAGGTCATTGGTAAGTTTGGTGCTGGCCGCGTTCTGCTCAAGCCCGCCGCACCCGGTACCGGCGTTATCGCCGGCGGCGCCGTTCGTGCCGTCGTCGAGGTTGCCGGCATTACCGATATCCGTACAAAGTGCCTGCGCTCCAACAACCCGCAGAACGTTGTTGCCGCTACCATGCAGGGACTTGTTTCGCTCAGAGACGCTCAGCAGGTATCCCTTGTCAGGGGCATCCCCGCTGAAGAGCTTAGATAAGGGGGCAGCTTAAATGAATACTGTAAAAATCACCCTTGTCAAGAGCCTGAACGGCAGGCATAAGAAGCACATCGCCACAGCCCATTCCCTGGGCCTGACAAAGATCGGCGACGTGACTGTCCAGCCCGAAAACGATCAGACCAAAGGCAAGATCGCCCAGATAGGTTACCTTGTCAAAGTTGAGAATAACTAAGGAGGGCGCTGAACATGAAATTGCATGAACTTTCCCCCGCTGCCGGCAGCACGACTGTAGGCAAGCGTAAGGGCAGGGGCGTCGGCACTGGCAACGGCAAGACAGCCGGCAGAGGCCATAAGGGCCAGTGGGCCAGGAGCGGCGGCGGCGTTCGTCCCGGCTTCGAAGGCGGCCAGATGCCTCTTTCCAGGAGACTTCCTAAGAGAGGTTTCCACAATGTCTTTGCCAAGAGCTATGAGGAAGTCAGCCTCTCCACACTCGAAAAGTCTTTCGAGGACGGTGCCGAGGTCACATTCGAGGCTCTTGTCGAGAAGCGCATTGCTGAAAAGAAAAAGGACGGCTTCAAGGTACTTGGCAGCGGTGAGCTGACAAAGAAGCTGACCGTTAAGGCTAACGCCTTCACAGCTTCTGCAAAGGAGAAAATAGAAGCCGCAGGAGGAAGGGCGGAGGTGATCTAAGCATGGTCGAGACAGTCAAAAATGCTTGGAAGATCCCTGAACTGCGCAAAAAACTCCTCTTCGTCATAGTCGCCATGATCGTGTTCCGTTTCGGTCACGCAATCTATGTCCCCTATGTCGATACAAAATCGCTGGCGACACAGTTCGCCGCGTACTCCAGCACGATACTCGGTTACTTCAATATCCTGGCCGGCGGCGGTCTGTCTCAGGCCTCGGTGTTCGCCTTGTCGGTGTATCCCTACATCAACAGCTCGATCATCATGCAGCTGCTCCAGGTCGCCATCCCGTCTCTTGAGCGTCTTGCCAGAGACGGCGGCGAGGAAGGCAAGAAGAAGATCGCCTCTATCACAAGGTACGTCACCATCGGCCTGTCGCTCATCATGGGCTACAGCTACTATGTCCTTCTTAAGACATACGGCGTCCTGACACGCACAGACCTGTGGAGCGGAATCGTCATCGTCCTGACCTTCGTGGCCGGCTCGTCCTTCGTCATGTGGCTGGGCGACCAGATCTCTACAAAGGGTATAGGCAACGGTGTCTCGCTGATCCTTTTTATCGGTATCGTAAGCCGCGGACCCAGCGCTCTTATGAGCATGGTATCCGGCGTAGCCGCTGGTACACTGGCATGGTGGAAGGCCGTTATTATACTGGTCCTCTTTGTAGCCATCATCGCCTTTATCGTATTTATCACCAATGCCGAGCGCCGTATCCCCGTGCAGTATGCAAAGAGGGTCGTCGGCAGGAAGCAGTACGGCGGACAGAGCACCTTCCTGCCCATGAAGGTCAATATGGCCGGCGTTATGCCTGTCATCTTCGCCTCGACCATCGTCACGGTACCGTCGACGATCGCAGCCTTCTTCACACCGACAGAGGGCAGCTTCTGGGCCGGCTTTGTCAAAGCCTTCTCGCAGGGCAGCCCCCTGTACATCATCGTTTATCTCCTGTTGATCTTCGGATTCGCTTATTTCTATGCGACCATCCAGTTCAACCCCATCGAGATAGCCAACAACCTCAAGAACAACGGCGGCTTTATCCCGGGCTTCCGTCCCGGCAGGCCGACATCCGAGTTTATTGCCAAGGTACTCAATAAGGTCACCCTCATGGGCGCCATCTTCCTGTCGATAATCGCCGTTCTGCCTTTGGTCATGAGCAATATCAAGGGTCTGGGCGGCCTGGCCGTCGGCGGCACCTCGGTGCTCATCATGGTCGGCGTCGCGCTCGAGACGGTCAAGGCTATCGAGAACGAGATGCTCATGCGTCATTATAAGGGCTTCCTTGAATAAGGGAATCGCCCCGCTTTGGAGATGAAGATCAATGAGACTGATTCTTTTAGGCGCCCCCGGCGCCGGTAAGGGGACCCAGGCGGAGTTCATACAGTCGAAGCTCGGTATCCCGTCGATCTCGACGGGCAACCTGCTCCGCACTGCCATCGCCGAGGGGACCGAGCTGGGGAAGAAGGCCGCGTCCTATATGGAGAGCGGCAGCCTCGTGCCCGACGAGCTCGTCCTTGACCTTGTCAGGGCGAGGGTCGCACAGCCCGATTGTGCAAAGGGCATGATTTTCGATGGATTTCCCAGGACCGTGGCTCAGGCCGAGGCCCTGGATAGGGTCATGAAGATGGACATGGTGCTCTTCCTTGACGTCGATGACGAGTCGATCGTCGAGCGCATGAGCGGCAGGCGCACCTGCCCCAAGTGCCAGGCCACCTATCATGTGGTAAGCCATCCCCCGAAAAAAGAAGGCATCTGCGACAAGTGCGGCGCCGAGTTGGGGATCCGCAAGGATGATAAGCCCGAGGTCGTCCGCCAGCGCCTGTCGGTCTACCACGCCCAGACCGAGCCCATCGTAAAGTATTATCAGAACCAGGGCATTCTCAAGGTCGTAAAGGGCCAGGAGAAGCTCGAAGATACAACGGCACTTGTTGCCCAGGCGATAGGGGTCGAGGTATGATAAAGATCAAATCAGCGCATGAGATAAAACTCATGCAGGAAGCAGGCCAGATCACGGCTGCCGCGAGAGCGGCGGCCGGGGCTCTGGTCGCTCCCGGGATCACCACCCGCGAGCTGGACGAGGCGGCCCGAAAGGTCATCGAGGGTTATGGCGCCACGCCGTCCTTCCTCAATTATAACGGTTTTCCGGCAAGCATCTGCTGCAGCATCAACAACCAGGTGATACACGGATTCCCCGGAGACCGCAAGATCAAGGAAGGCGACCTTGTCAAGATCGATGTAGGAGCAAATTATATGGGCTATCACGGCGACTGCGCCGATACCTTCCCCTGCGGGCAGGTATCCGAGGTCGCAAGAAAGCTTATCGAGGTGACCCGGCAGAGCTTCTATGAGGGTATCAAGCTGGCCCGTGAAGGCCAGAGAGTATCCGATATCTCGCATGCCGTACAAAAGTACGTCGAAGCCAACGGCTTCTCTGTCGTGCGGGATTATGTGGGCCATGGCGTTGGCTCAGAGCTTCATGAAGCTCCCGAGGTACCAAACTACGGGAATCCGGGCCGCGGTGCCCGGCTTGTCGCCGGTATGACGATCGCCGTCGAACCGATGGTGAACGAAGGCGGCTATCAGGTAAAGACGCTGCGGGACGGCTGGACTGTCGAGACGGTCGACGGAAAGCTCTCGGCCCACTATGAGAACTCTATCCTGATAACCAAGGGGGATCCGGTGATCCTCACCGTCCTGCCTGTGAAATAGCGATAAGACCCGGAACACTATACCTTGAAGGAGATATTCCATGCCAAAAGAAGACATGATCGAAGTTGAAGGTACCGTTATAGAGGCGCTGCCAAACGCGATGTTTCAGGTTGAGATCACCGGAGGGCACAGGGTCCTGGCCCATATATCCGGCAGGCTCAGAAAGAACTTTATAAAGATCCTCCCCGGGGATAAGGTGACGCTTCAGATGTCGCCCTATGACCTGACAAAGGGACGGATCACCTGGAGATCTAAATAGATTTCACGTTAACAGGAGGAACAAACCATGAAAGTTAAGCCGTCTGTAAAGCCCATTTGCGAAAAGTGCAAGATCATTCGCAGAAAGGGCCGTGTTATGGTAATCTGCGAAAATCCCAAGCATAAGCAGAAGCAGGGATAAGAGAATATTTGGAGGTGTAAAGATAAATGGCTCGTATTGCCGGTGTTGACCTCCCTCGCGAGAAGAGGGTGGAGATTGGTCTGACATATATTTACGGAATCGGACGCAAGCTCTCCAATGAGATCTTGGCTAAAACAGGCATCAATCCTGATACAAGAGTTAAGGATCTGACAGAAGACGAGGCTGCAAAGCTCAGAGAAGCCATCGAGCATGAATATGCCGTCGAAGGCGACCTGAGAAGAGAGGTCGGCCTCAATATCAAGCGTCTGGTGGAGATCGGCTCCTACAGAGGCGTTCGCCACCGCAGGGGTCTGCCCGTCAGGGGACAGCGCTCCAAGACAAACGCAAGAACACGCAAGGGCCCGAAGAAGACCATTGCCAACAAGAAGAAGTAAGGGAGGGACCAAATAATGGCTAAAGCACAGGCTAATAAAAAGGGTGCCGCGACCCGCACAAAGCGCCGCGAGCGCAAGAACATCGAAAAGGGAGCGGTCCATATCCGTTCTTCCTTCAACAATACACTTGTTACGATCACAGACCTGAAGGGCAACGCCATCTCCTGGGCGTCGGCCGGCGGACTGGGCTTCAGGGGTTCGAGAAAGTCTACCCCCTATGCCGCCCAGACAGCTGCCGAGACAGCTGCCAAGGCTGCTATGGAGCACGGCCTTAAGAGCGTAGAGGTCTATGTCAAGGGACCCGGCGCCGGCCGCGAGGCCGCCATCAGGGCTCTTCAGGCAGCCGGCCTGGAGGTCAACATGATCAAGGATGTTACCCCCATTCCTCACAACGGCTGCCGTCCCCCGAAAAGAAGAAGAGTTTAATCGAAACAGGAGGTTATAGATTATGGCTAAGAATATGCAGCCTGTCGCAAAACGCTGCAAGGCACTGGGCGTTTCTCCTGCCGTCATGGGCTATGCTAAGAAGAACACCAACCGCAATCCCGGCGGCAACCAGATGAGAAGGAAGAAGAGCGAGTACGCCACCCAGCTCAACGAGAAGCAGAAGGTCAAGTTCGTTTACGGCATTCTGGAAAAGCAGTTCCATGCTTATTATGAGAAGGCTTTTGCCATGCAGGGCAAGACAGGTGAGAACCTGCTGATCCTGATCGAGCGCCGCCTTGATAACGTAGTATACAGGTCCGGTTTCGCCATGACCCGCCGCGAAGCCAGGCAGCTTGTCACACATGCCCACTTCACCGTCAACGGCCAGAAGGTCAACATCCCCTCTTATCTGGTAAAGCCCGGTGACGTTATCGCCATCAGCGAGAAGAGCATGGGCCTGACGAAGTTCAAGAACGTCCTGGAAGCCAACGCCACAATGCCCATCGTAAGCTGGCTGAGCGTTGACAAGACAAAGGGCCAGGCAACAGTTGCTACCATGCCTACACGTGATGAGATCGACTTCGAAGTCGAAGAGAGCCTCATCGTCGAGCTGTACTCCAAGTAATTTGCTGCGGCTTTTGCTGCGTGCGCACGACTTTTTTTACAAAACGAGGAGGGTAATGAATGATAGCTATTGAAAAACCACGTATAGAATGTGTTGAATCCCAGGCAGACGGGTCTTACGGCAAGTTCGTCGTCGAGCCCCTCGAGCGTGGGTATGGCACGACCCTCGGTAATTCACTGCGCCGCGTTTTGCTTGCTTCGCTTCCCGGAACGGCCGCGACAAGCATAAAGATCGATGGTGTACAGCACGAGTTCTCTACTATACCCGGAGTTAAAGAGGATGTCACAGAGATCGTCCTCAACGTCAAGCAGATCACCGCAAAGCTGCACTCCGAGGGCAAAAAGATGGCCGTTATCGAGGCCGTCGGCCCCTGCGAGGTGACAGCCGGTGATATCAAGTGCGACTCTGAAATGGAGATACTCAACCCCGACCTGCACATAGCCACCCTCATGGAGGACGCCAAGCTCTCTATGGAGCTGACCTTCGACCACGGCCGCGGCTATGTTTCCAGCGATAAAAACAAGCAGCCCCAGCAGCCCATCGGCGTTATCCCCGTCGACTCTATCTACACACCGATATACAAGGTCAACTACACGGTCGAAAACACCCGCGTAGGCAACATGACCGACTATGACAAGCTGACCCTTGAGGTCTATACCGACAAGACCATCACGGCAAAAGACGCCGTGTCCCTGTCGGCAAAGATCCTGACCGATCACCTCAATCTGTTTGTCGGCCTGTCAGAGGAGATCGGAAATAAGGCTATCGTTGTTGAAAAGAGCGAATCGACCCAGGATAAGGTCCTTGAGATGACGATCGAAGAGCTCGACCTGTCGGTGCGTTCCTTCAACTGCCTCAAGCGTGCAGGCATCAATACAGTGGCCGATCTGGTCAACACGACCGAAGAGGATATGATGAAGGTAAGGAACCTTGGCCGTAAGTCCTATGAAGAGGTCGTCAATAAGCTTGCCGATATGGGGTTGTATTTGGCAAAAGTGGAGAATCAATAGATCAATACAAGGTGGCGTCTGTGCCCGGCCCTTATTCGGGCACAGACTGCCGGTTTTAAATAAGGAGGTATAAAGTTATGCCCGGAACCCGCAAACTCGGCAGACCTACCGACCATCGCCGCGCTATGCTGAGAGCTATGGTCACATATCTGCTGGAAAACGGTAAAATAGAGACAACTGTTACAAGGGCCAAGGAAGTCCGTCCTCTGGCTGAAAAGATGATCACCCTTGGCAAGAAGGGCGACCTGAACGCCAAGCGCCAGGCTATGGCTTTCATCACCAAGGAAGACGTCGTCAAAAAGACATTTGACGAGATCGCTCCTAAGTACGCCAGCCGCAACGGCGGTTATACCCGCATCGTCCGCATCGGCCAGCGCCGCGGCGACGCTGCCGAAATGGCTATTATCGAGCTTGTCTGATCCTGACACAGTATGAGCTGTAAGGGGATTGTTCCGAGATTGATGCCTCGGAACAATCCCTTTTTTTACTATTTCCGGGGAAAAGCCGTTACCTGACGGAAATGTAAGATTGGGGCGGCAAAACGTAAGGCAAGTCGATGGCTTGTTTCCCGCCGACAGGTTAGAATATATCATGTAAACAAGATCTCCGCGCACCGGCGCGGAAAGGGAGGTAATTTTCAGATATGGCTATACTTGAAGTAAACGGCCTCAAAAAGATATATACTACCCGGTTCGGCGGCAGCCAGGTGACCGCCTTGAGCGACGTCAGCTTTTCGGTCGAAAAGGGCGAGTATGTGGCCTTTATGGGCGAATCGGGCTCGGGCAAGACGACCCTGCTCAACATCCTTGCGACTCTCGACCGCCCGACCTCGGGCCAGGTCAGGCTGATGGGCGAGGATATATCCCGCATACCCGACGGCAGGCTTGCACAGTTCCGCAGGGAGAACCTCGGGTTCGTCTTTCAGGATTTCAACCTGCTCGATACCTTCGACCTGATGGACAACATCTTTCTGCCCATGGTCCTTTCGGGGCATAATTACGCACAGATGAAGGTCAGACTCAATCCCATCGCCCGCAAGCTGGGGATAGAGGAGATACTGCATAAGTTCCCCTACGAGGTTTCGGGCGGCCAGAAGCAGCGTGCCGCCGTCGCCCGCGCCCTTATAACCGACCCCAAGCTGATCCTTGCCGACGAGCCGACCGGCGCCCTTGACTCCAAGGCCTCTGACAACCTGCTCGAGCTTTTCGACGACATCAACGCCGGGGGACAGACGATACTTATGGTCACCCACTCTATCAAGGCGGCCAGTCATGCCAGAAGGGTGCTTTTCATCAAGGACGGCCGGATATTCCACCAGCTTTACCGCGGCGACCTTTCCAGCGCCGAGATGTTCCAGCGCATATCCGACGCCCTGACCCTTCTTACAACGGGAGGCGAGAAGGGTGAATAGATTTATCTTCCTGCGCATGGCGCTTCAGAACATCCGCCGCGGGCACCGGTTTTATCTGCCCTATATCCTGACCCTGATCGGCACGTCGGCCGGATTCTATATCGTCCGCGCCCTGACCCTCGACCCCGGCGTCTCGCAGATGCGGGGCGGAGAGGAATATGTCCGCATGATGCTGGCGCTGGGCAGCATGGTCGTCGCCTTCTTTTCGGCCATATTCCTCTTTTACAGCAACAGCTTTCTTATAAAGCGGCGGAGAAAAGAGCTTGGATTATACTCGGTCCTCGGCATGGGCAAGCGCCACATCGCCCTTATGCTGGCCATAGAGACGGTCATCATCGCCGTCCTGGGCATCGCGCTGGGCGTGGCGGCCGGCCTGCTGCTCTATAAGCTGGCCCTGCTGCTGCTCTTCAGGATCGTCAACTTCAGCGTGCCCTTCGGCTTCCGCATAGACATGGCGGCCGTCGCCTCGACGGCGGGGATATTCGGCGCCATCATGGCGGCCACCCTTGTCTGGAATATGATATCGGTGCTGCGCATCAATACGGTCCAGCTGCTCAGCTCGGGCCAGACCGGCGAGAAGGAGCCCAAGGCCAATATCCTCTTCACCCCGGCCGGGATAGGCTGCCTCGGCGGCGGATACTATATCGCCATGAAGGTCGGAACGGCCCTCGAGGCCCTTGCCATGTACTTCCTTGCCGTATTCCTTGTCATCATCGGCACATACTGCCTCTTCACATCGGTGTCGATATTTGTCCTCAAGCTGCTGCGCCGCAGCAAGAGCTTTTATTACACCCCCAAGCACTTCATATCGGTGTCGGGCATGCTTTACCGCATGAAGCGCAACGCCGTCGGCCTGGCAAATATCTGCATACTCTCGACAATGGTGCTTGTAATGGTCTCGGGCACGGTCTCTCTCTTCCTCGGCATAGAGGATTCGATAAATGTGCGCTATCCGGCCGCCTTTGTCGCCACGGTCAGATACGACCCCGACAGCGAACAGCCCTTTGATACGCAAAAGGCCGCAGAAGCCCTCAGGGCGGCTTTGGACAGCGAGGGGGTAAATATTACCGATGTCACCCAAAAGCGCTTCTTCGCGCCCTCCTGCAATGTCCTGAGCAGCGGCAGCTTTACCGCCGCGAGGGTCGGCGGGGCGAATGACCGCTCGGCCAATATCTGTTTCCTGCTTTACGACGATATAAAGGATCGGCTGCCCGCCGGGGCAGAAATGCCGGGGGAGGGGCAGGCACTATGCTGGGGCCGCGGCGTCGACCCGGGCAGCACCCTTAAAATAGAGGCCGGAAGGGACGGGCTCTTCTGGCAGACCATCGTGCTGGACGAGGATAAAGCCCCTTCGGTCGCGGCCCTCGAGGGCTATCTGGCCGACATATGCTATGTCGTGCTGCCCGGCGAGGCCGAGTTCTATGACGTCTATCACATAATGAAGGCCGAGGTCGGGGAGAACGCCGCGCCCATGCAGTCCGAGATACTGTTTGATTCCGACTCTGACGAGGCCATTCTTCAGGCCGTCGACTGCAGCGGCCTTGCCGATGAGCTGGGCAATGTCGGCCAATGGGAGAGGTTCAGCATAGATGAGCGCAGTGCCAACCACGACGAGATCTTCACAATGGCCGGCAGCTTCCTCTTTCTCGGCATACTGCTGGGGGCGATATTCATCATGGCCGCCGTGCTGATAATCTATTATAAGCAGGTATCGGAGGGCTATGATGACCGCGAGAGATACAGAATAATGCAGCAGGTCGGCCTTTCAAAAAAAGAGGTCAGAGGCACGATAAGATGGCAGATACTTGCCGTGTTCTTCCTGCCGCTGCTGGCTGCCGCCATGCATGTTGCATTTGACTTCAGGATGGTCATACTTCTGCTGCGGCTCTTCCTCGTCTATAACCTGAAGCTGACGGCCCTGTGTACCGTCGGGACGCTTGGGGTATTCGCCGTTATATATGCCTTGGTTTACAGCCTCACCGCAAGAACCTATTATAAGATAGTCCAATAAAGTTTATAGAATAAAACCTCCCGGCCGCACATATCGCGGCCGGGAGGTTTGGTATATATGGGGTTCATCTTGATAACATATAGTATAAATAACAGGTTATTCAACGGCTTGTTTGCCGGAGCCCAGACCAACGATGATCTTTGTGCCCTTTCCGGGGGCCGAATCGGCCGAGACCGTGTGGCCCAGCCTTTCGAGTATCGTCCGGGTCAGATAGAGCCCGATACCGCTGGAACGGCTGTCGCCGTGGCCGGTGTAGCCGGTGAAGCCCCGCTCCCATATCCGGGGCAGATCCTCTTTGGGGATACCGGCGCCGTTATCGCTTATGATGACCGTGCTGCCCTCGCCCCGGGCGACCGACACCAGCCCACCCGAGGGGGTGTATTTGACGGCGTTGGAGAATATCTGCTCCAGCGCGAAGGTCAGCCATTTTTCGTCGGTCAGTGCCTGAAGCCCCGTGGGGCGCAGGTCGAGCCTGATCCCCTTGCCGATGAAGAGGGGGGCATACTTCCTCGCGGCGGCACGAAGGGCGTCGTCGACCGCGCAGCGGCGGATGACAAAGTCGTTCTGCGGGCTGTCCAGCCGGGTATAGGCCATGGCCATATCGACATACTGCTCAGTCTTGAAGAGCTGCTCTTTCAGGGCGCGGGTGCGGCTGCCGTCGTCCTTTTGAAGCAGCAGCGACATGGCGGCGATGGGGGTCTTGATCTGGTGGGTCCAGGCGGCGAAATAGTCGGCCGTCTGCTTCTGCGCCGCCTCGCAGTCCTCAAGCTGCCCGCGGCAGCGCCGGTCGGTGGCCGAAGCGGCAAGGAAAAGCTCGCGCTCGACAGGGCCGGCCCAGGCCGGCGGAGGGGTATTGCCGAGGTCGGGCATATCGGCCAGCCTTTCGGCCTCGCGTATATGGCGGCGGAAGGCCGAAAAGTCGAAAATACCGGCGGCCAGCAGCAGGGCCGACGCCAGCATGGTGATATATACCGCCGCCTCGATGGCGATCGAATAGAGCGGGATGATGATAAAGCAGAGGGCGGCCATCAGCAGAAAGACAAGTATGCAGCCCCGGCGGGCGCGGAGATATTTCATTATCATGGGACGATATACCCCATGCCCTTGCGGGTGACGATATAGCCGGGCGCACCGGCCGATTCAAGCTTGCGCCGCAGGCGGGTGACGTTGACCGACAGGGTGTTTTCATCGACAAAGCTGTCGGTGGCCCAAAGCTGTTCCATAAGGGTCTGGCGGCTGACGACGCTCCCGGCGGCCTGCATGAGGGCGGCAAGGATGCGGTATTCGTTTTTGGTCAGCTCGAGCTTCTGTCCGCCCACGACGGCCGAGGCCGAGGAGAGATCGAGGGAAACGGTGCCGTGCTCGAGCATATCATGCAGCTTGGGCATGTCATAGGCGCGGCGCAGCAGGGCCTGCACCTTGGCCGTCAGAATGGCCAGGTCGAAGGGCTTGGCGATAAAATCGTCGCCCCCCATATTGATGGCCGTCAGGATATTCATGTTGTCAGAAGCCGAAGAGATGAATATTATCGGCGCCTGGGTCAGGCGGCGCATCTCGCCGCAGTAATAAAAGCCGCTGCGCCCCGGAAGCGATATATCAAGCAGTATGAGGTGGGGGTCGAAGGCGCGGAACTCCTCCATCACACGGGAGAAATCCTTCGCGGCCCGGGCCTCCATGCCCCACGAGGCAAAGTGCTCTTCCAGCGCACCGGCAATGGTGGCGTCATCCTCGACGATAAAGATGCGCATGGCGCATCCTCCTTTCGATTCTGTTCTGTCCTTCAAATCATATCACAGTAAAGAGGATAATAAAAGAGACGGCCTGGTGTTTGGCCGTCTCTCATAAAGGAAGGAGAAGATGTATGAAGAAAATGTGGAATTATTCGTGGTTGATCGATTTAGCAGCCCAGCGTGCCGAAGCTCTTCCAGCTGGTCAGGGTCTTTTCCATCTCGACGATGTTGTTGATCAGCTTTCTCTGCTCGTCCTCGGGCAGACCCGAAAGGACCTGAGAGATCTTGTCATCGAAATGCTCGTTGCTCTCGGTCAGCTTTTCATTGCCCTTGGGTGTAAGGGTTATGACCGTGGAACGGCCGTCGGCGATGTTGGCATGCTTGGCGATGAAGCCCAGCTCGCCGAGGTGTGTTACGATGCGGCTCATATAGCCGGAATCTATCGAAAGATTTTTGGAAAGCTCTTTGCAGGTCGTCTGGCCCAGCTTTTCGATCTCATGGAGGACGCGGATCTCGGAAATGGAGACCTCGCTGTCGTCATAATCGCGGGTGATCATATTGACCAGATCGAGATAGTGACGATGGAACTCGCGGATGCTCTTCATATTGTTCTTTGACTGTTCGCTCATGATCTATCGCTCCTTTGCGGCGTCTCTTTTCTTTTTGCAATTGTATTTTACAACCGGTGACTGCTGTTGTCAATAAAAATGCGTGACAAAGACAGACAAAGTTGCACAACCGAAAAGACAATTTTTTGGGCATAAATATTTATATAAATATAAAAAATCCCGCCTTTCGGCGGGATAATGCATTTTTATGGGACATATGTCCCTTTATTCGGCATCTCCTGCCATGGCGGGCGAGCCGGGGCGGGTGTCCTCGATCAGATAACCGTGGACGACAAAGCGGCGGTTTTTGGCATCGGTCGAGGAGCAGGTCGACAGGGTGACGACCTTATCCCCGCCGGTGGGAAAGAGATTGGTGGCGACGGCCGTGTTCGAGGTCAGCGAGGCGACGAAGGGGTCGAAGCTCTCGTCGCTTGCAAAGCCGATGGTGTATATCTCGGAGGGCAGGGTCAGCATATATGCCGAGAATATCTTATAGGTCAGCCGCCCCTCGGGGGTGTAGATATAAAATAGGGGATGGCTGTCGTAAAAGCTCTGGGAGGAATATTTCAGAAGCTGGCTGAACATCGTGCTGTTGCGCATGTTGTGGCCGTAAATGATGGTGTGGCGGTCGCAGAGATCGGCCGAGCAGCGGAAGTCCATGAAGATGCTGCCCATGCGGCTGGGCTGGAAATTATAGGCGGTGCGCAGGTATGTGTCGTTGCTCTCGCCCTGAAGGAGGGGATAGCTTATGTTGGTGTCGGGGATGGTTATCCAGCCGATTATGTCGTCGTTTATCTCGGCCAGGGCGTCAAAATCCATTGTCACCGGCGGTACGGCGGGCACGGCGGCCGTGGCGGCCGCCTCGGGGTCGGAGGGAGGCTCGGGCATCTCGCCGGCATCGGGCGACTGTACGACAAAGCGCTGTTGGGCGTCGGTATAAAGCTCTTCGCCCCGGCGGTAATCGGCCATGCGGACGGCGAAGGTGATGCCCGAGGCGGCAAAGACGGCGCATAGGATGAGGATCAGTATGATCCGCAGCCTTTTTGATCTCATAAGCCCACCTTCTTTGACAGCTGTTCGGGGAAGAGGGCGTGTTGGATGGCCGTTTCGGCCGTTATCATGCGCTTGCGGTAGAGCTCGAGTATCGAGGCGTCCATGGCGACCATGCCCTCGCGGGACGACATGGTCAGGGTGGCGTCGATCTGGTGGACCTTCTGGTCGCGGATCATGGTGCGGATGGCCGGGTTGACATGCATGATCTCGAAGGCCGGGACCATGCGTCCGTCGACGGTCGGCAGAAGCTGCTGCGATACGACGGTCTTGAGCTGCATGGCCAGCTGAGAGCGTATCTGGTACTGCTGGTTGGGCGGGAAGATATCAATGATGCGGTTGATGGTGTTGACCGCGCCGACGGTATGCAGGGTCGAAAAGACCACATGGCCGGTCTCGGCGGCCGTCATGGCCGTCTTGATGGTCTCGTAATCGCGCATCTCGCCGAGCAGTATGACGTCGGGGGCCTGACGCAGGCAGGCGCGCAGCGCCGTGACGTAATCGCGGGTATCGAGGGGGACCTCGCGCTGGGATATGATGCTCTTGTCGTTGCGGTAGAGATATTCTATCGGTTCTTCGATGGTGATTATATGGCCGCTGCGGGTCTTATTGATACGGTCGACGACGCAGGCCAGGGTCGTCGATTTGCCGTTGCCCGCCGGGCCGGTGACAAGGACGAGACCCTTTGTGTTGTCGGCGATCGACATGACCGATTCGGGTATGCCGAAGGCCCGGTGGTCGGGTATGCCGAAGGCGATAAGGCGTATGACGGCGGCGTCCGAGCCGCGCTGGTGATAGGCGCTGACACGCAGGCGGGAAAGCTCGGGCACAGAGAGGGCGAAGTCATCGTCGCCGGTGCGTTCGAATATCTCCATATCCCGCCCGGCAAGGCGGTAGGCATCTTCAAGCAGGGCGCGGGCGGTGGGCGGCATGACCTTTTCATCGTCGACGGGGACGATGCTGCCGTCGGCCTTATATGAAAGGGGCTGGCCGGAGACGATGAAAATATCCGAGGCTCCGGCCTCCTTGGCCTTTTTGAGAAGCTCCATCAGGGTCAGCATAGGCTGCGTTTTCCTCCAACTGCGGCGTTACTGGCCGCTCCAGACATCAAGTCCGGTGTCGGGCGACCATTGGCCGGTGTATACTGTGCGGAAGGCGGCAAGGCGGGGAGCAGGCTCAAGCTCGAGCTCGGCGCGGACGACCCGGCTGCCGTCTGTTTCTTCTTCGAATATAAGAATATTATCGCCTAAAAGGGCGTTTGTTTCAAGGGAAACTTCCTCCGGCGTCATGCCGTCCTCAAGAAGCCCTATCGCACGGGCGACGCGGAGGCGGCAGGCGTATTCGGCCTCGAGGACGGCCGAGGTGTTGGCCGCCGAGGCCTCGGCAAGGGTGAGCTCGCTTTTGGCGCTGTTGTAGGTCAGAAGGGCCAGAAGCGACAGGCATAGGGAAAAGAATACGACGCAGAGCGAGAGCACGCCGGGTGGCAGGGCAAGCTGTCTTTTCATATCACTCCACCTCCGGCGCGGCCGGGGCCGCGAATATGACCTCGCCGCCCCATATGGCCGATATCATGATCCCGCCCTCCCGCTCTTCGAGGCGCAGGGTGATATCGTCCCGGACTATAGTATCGGAGCCGTCGCCCCCCATAAGGCGCGAGGTCCCGGCGATATCGCCGCAGGCGGTATAGCACTGGGCGGCCGAATAGACCAGCGAGGATGCGCGGCTGAGCCTGTCGGCCCGGGTGCGCATCCCGGCCGAGGCCGAAAATACCCCAAGGCATATGGCAAGGGCGGCGGCCATAACGGCCGTCATAACGGCGGCCTCGGCCAGAAAAGCGTTGAGTCCCTGCTTTTTCATCTTGCCCCTCCTTCAAGTATATGGACATATCCGGTCTCGGTCGTGCCGCTTGACGTCACGGTGACGGCCAGAAGCCCGGGCGCGGCGGACGATACCGCAAGTTGGTCGCAGTTGAGCAGCTCTGTCCCGTCATCGGGGGTCAGGCCGAGCCCCTTCCGGCAGAAGAGCTCTTTAAGGCTGCCGTCCTGGCAGTAGATATATGTCGTATATACCTCGCTCTCAAGCTCCTCGTCGATGCAGAGACAGGGCAGACCGCCCAGCTCGCCGGGATAGACCATGCCGCGGGCGTTGCCGCCCCGTACGCGGGCCGAGATATAGTCCATCAGCGTTCGTGTGGTATATACGGTGTCGAGCGCCTGCCGGGAGGCGCTGTAGGCCGCGGAGCCGGCCGATACGGCCCGCAGCAGCCCGGCTGCCATGAGCATGGCCATCAGCATGCAGGCGGCCTGCGAGATAAGGCTGATCGTTTTATTTTTCATCGAGGGTCACCACCGTTATCTCGGGCATTATATTTGAGGCGAATATCTCGTAATGTACGCTCCATCGGCCGTCGATGCTTTCCGGGCCGTAGTTTTCACAGAGATATTCAAGGGTATCGGGGTATGCGCCCTCGGCGGCATAGCAGGCCAGCGCCGAGCGGTAAAGGCTGCGGCGCAGCGACTCGGCCGCGGCGGCGTTGTCGGCCTCGGCCGCCTTTTGGGTATCCGACAGGAATACGGCGATGCAGACGCCGAGCAGAAGCATGGCCGATATGGCATAGATGACGGCTTTTTTCATATCGCTATACCGCCGATATCAGGGCCGCCATCGGCGACATGACCGACAGCAGGATGAAGCCGGTCATAAGGGCCATAAGGGTGACGAGGGCCGGCTCGACCGAGGATAACAGACCCTCTAATTTCCGGGTCGCCGCCTTATCCAGCTCGCGTCCGAGACGCTCCATGACGACATCTCCGCTGCCGCTCTGTACTCCGGCGTCAAGAAGGCGGGCGTGGGCCGGATCGAGGATGCCGCATTGCTCCAGCGCCGCGCCCAGGCTCTGGCCTCCGCCCGTCAGTTCGAGGCATTTTTCAAGTGGCGTGGGGTCGCCGCAGAGGGGCAGGGCAGTGCGGACGGCATCATCGGCGTCGGCGCCGGCGCGCATGGCAAGGGCCATGGCCGATACAGCCTCGGCACGCTCGGAGGCCCTGCGCCAGCCGGTATTTTTGAGGAACACCCGCGCGAAGCCGTCAAGGTCGGAGAGGCAGAAGGCCGCCGCGGCCGCCGGTATGGCCAGCAGCAGAAGAGAGATGACGATATGGGAGGATATCCATCCGCCGACGGCGGCAAATACCCTTGCCGGGCCGGAGATGCTGCCGCCGCTCTGCTCCATGGCGGCGGCCATGACGGGCAGGACGCGGGCGCAGAGGACACCCTGCACGGCCAGCATGAGGATGAATATCATGGCGGGGTATATGACGGCCGAGGCCAGCGCCGAGCGTGCCTCCTCCATCCTCGCGTAATATGACGCCAGGGAATCGAGGACGTTGTCGAGGCTGCCGGTCGCCTCGCCGACCGATATCATGGCGCACATCAGCTTGGGAAAGCCCCCCGACCCGAGGGCCTCGCCGAGGGTCTGTCCCTCGTTTATCGAATCGAGGGCCCGGGCGACCCCCTCCTTTGCCGTGCCGCCCTCCGGGACGCACAGCGCAAGGCCGTCGGCCGGGGGCAGTCCGGTCGCCATAAAGAGGGAAAGCTGTTGGCAGATATAGGACAAATCGTTATTATTCATCTCTTTTTTACTCACAGTTATCGAAACCTCCGCCTGATAATAAAAAAATGGGGGGACAAAGCATGTCCCCCCATGGTGAATGTCGGTTTAAGATCAATAGAGATATTTGGCGGTATAGTTCGCGCCGTCGCCGATATACTGCATGATGGCCTTGCTGGAATTGCCGCTGGAGGCATAGGTCGGATCCATCAGCTTCCATGTCGTGCCGTCAAAATAGATGACTCCCTCGACCCAGCCGCTCTCTTCGCTCCAGGTGTTTATCCAGGCGTGATAGGCCTTTCCCGAATATCCGACGACCAGCTTTGTCGGTATGCCCTGGCTCCTGAGCATGGCCGTCATGACGGCGGCATAGTCGAAGCATATGCCCTTGCCCGAAGAGAGGATGGCGTCGACATTTGGCAGATAACCGCTCTGGACCGTCTTGGCCTTCTGGGTGTCGTAGCTGATATTCTTTATGACATAGGTGTAGACCTTGTCGATCTTTTTAAGGGTATCGGTCTCGCCCGCCGTCAGCTCGGCAGCCTTTTTGACAACGGCGCTGTCGGCCGTATAGTTGACATACTGGTTGGGAAGCAGGAAGGGGGCGTACTCACTTTTGAGCGCGACGTCAAGGAAGGTCGAATATACCGTGCTGTATTTTGTCCCCGAGACATTCTGGTAGATACCGACGGTGTATTTGCCGCTGCCGTCGGAAAGGGGGAACACCTCGTAGCTGCCGTTGGAGTTGAGATCATATGTGTACCTGACCTTTGAAGGGCCGGTGACGATGACCTTTTTGGCGGCCGTCGATGTGCCCGTGTACTTTACCATTATATACCCATCGTCAAGATGGGAGGCGTCGACGGCGGCGTTCTGGTTGGAATATACCTTGACGCCGCTGGCCTCGGGCATAAGGGTCGTCGGAACGGGGGCCGCCGCGAGGGGGACCTCCATGCTGTCGGCCGGGAGCTCGAGCTCAGAGCCCTCCTGCCAGATGACCTCTGTTTCCTCGTCGGTATTGGCGTCCTGTGCCGGTGCGCCGCAGGCAAAGAGGAAGGAAAGCTGAAGCATGCATAATATCGCCGCAAGCGTTTTTTTCATGCTGTATATCCGCTCCTTTCGGAAAGCCGCCGCAGAAAGTCACAAAAAAGGTTACAAAATCGAAACCTCGCGGCGACGGAAACTCGTAAAATATTACCTCTCCATATAATAGCATTATCCGGCCGTTTTGTAAATGGTTTAATGAAGAAAACTCCTTTACATGGCGGCCGCAGGTACAATATAATGTATATACAGACACACGGCCCGGCAGAGGGCCGGAATACGGAGGAATATTCAAATGGAGATCGAAAGATTCGAAGGCACAGGCAGAATGAGCCGCGCCGTAAGGTTCAACAATACACTTTATCTCTGCGGCCAGACCAGCCGCGACGGCGGCGACGTCAAGGCCCAGACGGCGGCCTCGCTGGCCAAGGTCGAAGAGTTGCTTGACAAATACGGCTCTGACAAGGATCATATCCTTTCGGCCACGATCTATCTCAAGGACATGGCCGATTTCGCCGCCATGAACGAGATCTGGGACGCATGGGTTAACGACGGCCACGAGCCCGCCCGCGCCTGCGTCAAGGCCGAGCTGGCAAGCCCCGCCATCCTGGTCGAGATATCGGTCATCGCAGCCGTAAAGTAAATAAAGGCGATATGACATGAAAACCCCCGGACATGTGTCCGGGGGTCTGTTTTTAAGCCATGACGCCGAAAAGGCCGAGGTACCAGTTCAGCCTTGTCGTCACGACAACGAGATACGCGATATAGACGGCCAGCATGAGCACGCCCTGCCAGCGGCTGAAGCGGCCCTTTATTATCGTCGGCACGGCGGCGATAATGGAAACGACGATGGCGACCGGGAAATCGAGATAGATATTCTGGGCCGACACCGGCAGGCTGCCGCCGTAGATAAAGGAACATACGGCCAGGATGAGGGTCGTGTCGATGACGTTGGCGCCGATGACGTTGCCGACCGACATGTCGGCCTGCTTCTTGATGACCGAGGATACGGCCGTGACCAGCTCGGGCAGCGATGTGCCGACGGCGACTATCGTTACGCCGATGATGGCCTCGGACACGCCCCAGCGGGCGGCGATATCGCTGCCGCTGTTGACCAGCAGCTGTGACCCGGCGACTATTCCGGCCGCGCCAAGCACGACCCGGAGGATATTGGATATGACCGACTTCCTGTCGGTCGGGGGACATCCGAGGTCGTCGTCACCGCCGCCGGTTTTTGCCGAGCGGATGTTTTCGGCGATATAGAGAGCGAATATGGCAAGAAGAGCCATCGCGCCGACGGTCGTGAGCGAGCCGCCGCGGGCGAAGAGAAAGAGGGTCGTGACGGCGGCGATGAGCAGCAGGGATTTGGGGGCGTAATCGGCGCGCTTGACGGCGATCGGCATGAAGATCATGCTTATGGCAAGGATCATGGCCGTGTTGCATATGACCGAGCCGATGCCGTTGCCTATGGCCATGCCGACCTTATCCTGCGAAGCGGCGATATAGTCGCCGACGCCCGATACAAGGATGCCGTGGCCCTCTATGGCGGCTATGGTCGAGACGAATATCTCGGGCAGGGTGGTGGCGACGCTTATGATGGTGGCGCCGATGATGAACTTGGGTATCCGTGTGACCTCGGCCACCCAGACGGCGCCGTCGACGAACCAGTCGCCGCCTTTAACGATAAGGACGACGCCCAGCGCGAAGAGAAGATAGACCAGAATAGTTTCCATGTTTCCTCCGTTTTGACAGATCATTGGGCATAAAAAAGCGTGTATGGCATCGGATATCCATACACGACCGACAGACTCCATGCACAATGACTTGAAATTGCACATGAGTCTCATTAATTAAGATATGCCAGGCGGGGTCCGCCAGGATGTTGACATATCACGCGCGAGGCGTCAATTACTCCCTCATATAAAAGAAATTATATCAAACGAATACCCGAAAGTCAATAAAAACGGCGCAGTATGGGCATAGCGGCGCAAAAAAGGCTTCCTTTACCCAAGGGAGCCTTGAGATATAATCTCTTATTCGTGTTCTGCCCGGATGAACGTACATTCCCGGACATTTCAAGGGGAAGCCATTACTGGCGCCCTGCTTACGGACGCCTGACAGCAGATCTCCCCCACGGACAAGTCCGTGGGGGGATATATTTTCGTGATTATTCCTGATAGATGATCTTGCCGTCGATGATAGCTGTGGCGACAGAGGAGTCGATATCGGTCAGGGGGTTGCCGTTGTGGATAACGACGTCGGCGTCCTTGCCGGCCTCAAGCGAACCGACCCTGCCGGCGATGCCGATGGCTGTTGCCGGGTTGATGGTGATGGACTTCCAGGCTTCCTCGATGTCGAGGCCGGCCTTGACGGCCATGCCGGCGCACATGGGCAGATACTGGAGAGGAATGACCGGGGCGTCGGTGATGATGCTGACCTTTACGCCGGCCTTTGTAAGGATGCCCGGTGTCTCGAAGGACTTATTGGCCAGCTCGATCTTGCTCTTCTTGCCGAGGGAAGGTCCGACAAATGCGGGCAGACCCTCTTCGGCCAGCTCGTCGGCGATGAGAGAACCGTCGGTGCAGTGGTCGAGGGTAATATCGACATCGAACTCGCGGGCGATGCGGATCGAGGTGAAGATATCGTCGGCCCTGTGGGCATGAGCCTTGAGGGGGATCTCCTTCTTGAGGACGGGGATCATGGCCTCGAGCTTCATATCAAAGGCAGGTGCCTTTGTGCCGTTCTTTTCGGCCTCTTCCTTATCCTCCATATATCTCTTTGTCTTAAAGAGCATCTCGCGCAGAAGGGCGGCTGTCGCCATTCTGGTGGAGGGGGACTTCTTCATGTTGCTGTAGCAGCGCTTGGGGTTCTCGCCGAAGGCGACCTTCATGGCGACGGGATCCTTGAGGATCATCTTGTCGACGCGCTTGCCATAGAGCTTGATGGCCGCGAATGTACCGCCGATAACGTTGGCCGATCCCGGACCGGTGACGGCCGTCGTTACGCCGCCCTTGACGGCGTTCATAAAGGCTTCATCGATGGGGTTGATCGAGTCGATGCCGCGCAGCTGGGGCGTGCAGGGATCGACGATCTCGTTATAGTCCATGCCTTCCCAGCCCATGCCCTCGTTGTCGAGGCCGATATGGCAGTGGGCGTCGATGAAGCCGGGGGCGACGATGCGTCCGGCGGCGTCGATGACCGTTGCGCCCTCGGGGGCGGTAAGGCCTGTGCCGACCTCTTTGATCTTGCCGTTCTCGATCAGGACGTCACCACATTCCAGATCGGGACCTGCCATGGTCTTGACATGGCCGTTCTTAATAAGAATTATCATGTGAACTTTCTCCTTCCGGGATAGTTAGATTACATTAACATTTTACTCCCCGGAGGCCCATCTTTCAATTTGGCAAATTGCATAGCTTTGGCGGCGTTATTTTGTAGGTTGTACCCAGCATAAGGCTCAGGACGCGGCCTCGGTGAAGGATATCCTTATCGAGGTGCCCTCGCCCTCCTCCGACTTGAGGCTGATGTCCCCGCCGTGAAGGGCGGCGGCGTGCTTGACTATGGCAAGGCCGAGGCCGGTGCCGCCGGTCTCTCGGCTGTGGCTCTTGTCGACCCGGTAGAACCGCTCGAATACGCGGCCCTGCTGGTCGTGGGGGATGCCGATGCCGTCGTCGCTGACCTCTACAAAGGCGCGTCCCTGGCCGTCGCTGCCGGTGTTTATCCAGACATGCCCGCCCCGGCGGTTATAGCGTATGGCGTTGTCGCAGAGGTTGTATATCATCTCGGAGAGTATCGAGGCCGAGCCCATGACGATGGCCGGGGCCCCGCCGCAGACCAGCTCTATCCCGGCGTTCTCGGCGTTGAGGGCCAGCAGATCGGCGTTGTTCTCGGCCAGGCGGGAAAGGTCGACCTTCTCCATGACCGGGGGCGCGTCGGCCTCGTCGAGCTTAGAGAGATTGATTATGTCGCCGACAAGGGTGACAAGGCGCGAGGCCTCGGCATGTATCCTTGCTCCGAAGCTCTTGATGTCCTCGGGGCGGCACATGCCGTTCTCTATCATCTCGGCATAGCCCGAGATGCTTGTCAGCGGGGTCTTGAGCTCGTGGGAGACGTTGGCCGTGAACTCGCGGCGCTGGCGCTCGTTCTCGCGCTCGCGCAGGCGGTATTGCCTTATGCTGTCGGCAAAGGGCTGGAGCTCGGGATAGGGGACATGCTCCTCTATCTCGTCAAGATTGCTGCCCAGCCCGGTTATCGGGGCGACCAGCTGCCGGGTCAGGAATACCGACAGGACTATCGAGACCAGCAGTATGCCGAAGGCCAGAAGGATGCCGACCGGCATGGTCCTGTTATAGACCTCCCACATGGCGCCGGTGCTGCGGGACACGCGGAGGATGTTGCCGTTGTCCAGCCTGCGGGCGCAGTAAAATGTGTCGGCGCCCATGGTCGATGAATACCTTGTCACCTGGGCCGAGCCGTCGCGTATGGCTTCGACGACCTCCTCGCGGGTCGAGTGATTGCCGAGGGAGGCCGTATCAGCCTTGTTTTCGTAAAGAACCTGACCGGTGGGCGAGATGAGGGTGATGCGCAGGTCATGCTCCTCGAAGGCCGAAAGATCGGGCTCTCCGGGGTGGGCGTCGTAGGAGGCGGCGATAAGCTGGCACGCCTGTTCGACGTTGTCGACGGCCTGGGTGTAGAAGGCGCGGGTACACAGGGGCAGTATTATCGCCGCCGTCAGCAGCATACATAAAAGCCCCATGAAAAAGAGCCGTGAGTTTATCTTTACCTCCATGAATCAAACACCTCTATTCTATCTTATAGCCGACGCTGCGGACCGTTTTTATATGGGCTCCGCTGTCGCCCAGCTTCTGGCGCAGCGTCTTGACATGCATATCGACCGTGCGGCTGCCGCCCTCGTAATCGGTGCCCCAGACGACGTCCATCAGACGGTCGCGGGAGAGGACGATGCCGCGGTTAAGCATAAGGTACTTGAGCAGCTCGTATTCCTTAAAGGTCAGAAGGCACTCCTTGCCGTTGGACGTAACGATGTGCCGTTCGTCGTCGAGGAAAAGCTCGTCCATGCTGAGGGCCTGGGGCCGGTCGTTGGCCAGCCTGCGGGTCAGGGCCTTGACCCGGGATATCAGCTCCATTATGCCGAAGGGCTTGGCGATGTAATCATCGGCCCCGTGGTCGAGACCGACGACGGCGTCGAGCTCGGTGCTCTTGGCCGTCACCATTAT
The DNA here is from genome assembly GCA_934636325.1 of uncultured Eubacteriales bacterium. Lineage (GTDB taxonomy): Bacteria > Bacillota > Clostridia > Oscillospirales > Butyricicoccaceae > RGIG1902. Next base: position 3,467 of record CAKUAK010000031.1, on the reverse strand, counting down.
GACCCCGACCCGGCGCAGCGCCGGGTCGTTTTTGACCATCTTGAGTATCGTAAGGCCGTCGAGACCGGGAAGCATGATGTCAAGCAGGATCACATCGGGCGTCTGCCTGCGGCACTGGGCCAGCATATCGCTGCCCGACGAGAACTCCATTACCTGAAAACCGCTGCTTTGCAGGGCATAGGCCTCCATCTGGCGGATGTTGTCGTCATCCTCGACGATATAGATCATCTGAAGCTCACTCCGTTTCCTTTTCCTTTTCGGTTTCTTCGGTCAGATCGTATTTCTTCTTGTATTCCTCGAACAGCCTGGTGTATTCAAGGTCGGCGCCCGATTTGACCCGGCTTAAGTATTCGTGCTGGTCCAGCTTGTCGACGCCGGTCCTGATGAGGCAGACGGCAAGGTTGGAGCAGTGGTCGGATATGCGCTGGAGATTGGTCAGCAGGTCAGAATATACAAAGCCGGTCTGCTGTGTGCATTCGCCGGTCTGGAGGCGGTCGATGTGGTGATCCTTCATATTGAAGCGGAGGATGTCGATGACCTGCTCCAGCGGCTCGACCCTGCGGGCGGCGTCGCGATCCTCTTTTGTAAAGGCGTTGACCGTAACGCCGATTATCTCGGTGACGGCCGCCCTTATGACCGATATATCCTTCTGGGCCAGGGAAGAGAATGCGATATGTTTAGTATATATTTCCTCCGCCGTCTTGGCAAGGCCGAGGGCGTGGTCGCCGATGCGTTCGAGGTCGCCTATCGAGTGGAGCAGCAGCGCGACCTCTGCGGTGTCGTCCCGGCTCAGGGCCGTGCGGCCCAGGGCCAGAAGGTATGTGCCCATGCGGTCCTCGAGGGCATCGACACGCTTCTCAAGGTCGGCGACCTCGTTATATGTGCTCTGATCGAAGCGGTCGAGAAGGGTCATGGCCTTGCGGCAGGCGTCGAAGGAGAACTCGGCCATCATGTTGCCGACCTGACGGCACTGCTCGACAGCCACCGAGGGGGTGGCCATGATGCGGTCATCGAGCAGCGAGAGCTCGAACTGTTCGGGTGTTTCGTCCTTGGGGTCGTCGCGGACCGTCATGCAGGCCAGCTTTTCAAGCACCGACGCGAAGGGCAGCATGATGGAGGTCGAAACGAGGTTGAAAGAGGTGTGGACGATGGCTATTCCGGCCGGGTCGATGGCCATGCCGGTGAAGGCCGGCTTGAAGAGCAGGCAGAGCAGGCCGTAGCCGCCGAGAAATACCGTCGTGCCGATCATGTTAAAGTAAAGGTGGACAAAGGCCGCCCTGCGGGCGTTCTTGCCCGTGCCGATCGAAGAGATCATGGCCGTGACGCATGTGCCGATGTTCTGGCCGAGGATTATCGGTATGGCCGTGCCGTAGGTGACGGCGCCGGTCTGGCTCAGGGCCTGAAGGATACCGACCGAGGCCGAAGAGCTCTGGATGATGCCGGTCAGCACCGCGCCGGCCAGGACGCCCAGCAGCGGGTTGGAAAAGATCAGCAGCAGGTTGGTGAACCAGGGCATGCCGGCAAGGGGCTTGACGGCGGCGCTCATGGTCTCCATGCCGGTCATCAGGATGGCAAAGCCAAGGAGTATCGTGCCGGTATCCTTTTTAGAGGACTTTTTGGAGAACATATATAAGATGATGCCGACGGCGGCCAGCACAGGGGAGAAGTTGGCCGGCTTGAGAAGCTGCATAAAGAGGCCGTCGCCCTGTATGCCCGAAAGGCTGAGCAGCCACGAGGTCACCGTCGTGCCGACGTTGGCGCCCATTATTATGCCGATGGCCTGGCTGAGCTGCATTATGCCCGAGTTGACAAAGCCGACGACCATGACCGTCGTGGCCGAAGAGCTCTGGATGATGGCGGTGACGCCGAGGCCCAGCAGAAAGCCCTTGAAGGGGTTGGAGGACAGCTTTTCAAGCAGTTCCTTTAAGCGTCCGCCGGCCTTTCGCTCGAGGCCGTCGCCCATGGCCGACATGCCGTAGAGGAAGAGGGCCAGGCCGCCGAACAGCGAGAAGAGATTGAAGATGGTCATTTTTTACACCCTTTTTCTTTTCGTATTTCTGTTTTCAACTAAAGAATATAAAATCCGTGTAAAAAGGGCGGCGCGCCAAGGTAAAATCTGTGTAAAATCGCGCTTTTGGGTAAAATGTATGTATAAAAGCCATACATGCTGCGGTTATTTATGCATATAATGCCGCCGGAGGGCAGTAGATCGGGCGGAGCTATACAGATAGCTGAAATATTATACAAACGCCGGCCGTGCATGGCGGCTTTTGGTTGTGTAACTCTCACCAACTTAAATAATTATTGGATTTATTGAATAAATATACTTGACTTACAGCCCGGGAGGGTATATGATATAGCCACAGTAAAACAAAACCTTCTCACAGAAGATACAAAGGAGATAATCAAAATGTCCGAATATAAACCCGAGATCCTCTTCCTCAAGCAGGAAGACGTAGTTGCCGCAGGCCTGCTCGATATGAAAATGGTGCTGGGCATCACCGAAAAGACCTTCAAGATGATCGGCGAGGGCCAGATCATCAACCCGCCCAAGACCATGCTGGGCATGCCCAACAACGAGAACTGGACATCCTTCTGCATGTCGATGCCTTCCTATATCGGCGGTGACGTTGACGTCGCCGGCTTCAAGTGGGCATCCGAATCTGTATTCAACGGCACACAGCCCGACATGCCCTATGGCGTTGACGTCGTCATGCTGTCCGACCCCAAGACAGTATATCCCAAGGCCATCATGGACGGCACGCTGATCACAGCCATGAGGACCTCGGCCGCCGCCGGCGTTGCCGCTAAATATCTGGCTTCCAAGAACACCCCGAAGGCCTGCCGTGTCGGCGCCGGTGTTATCGGCAGGACGATGGTAATGGCCATGATGGAAGCCGTCCCCTCGCTGGAGGAGATCAAGCTGGTCGACCTCGACATCAAGAAGGCCGAGGGCATCGCCAAGGAGTTCGAGGGCAAATATAACGTCATCCCCTGCGCTTCGACCGAAGAGGCCGCAAAGGACGCCGATATCATCGTCACCGAGACGACCGCCCGCAAGCCCTTCCTCAAGGCCGAGTGGGTCAAGCCCAATGCCACGGTCATCCAGATGAGCGCCTATGAGATCGAGGACGAGATCTATCTCAAGGCTGACAAGAAGGCTCTTGACAACTGGGCACAGCTGTCCCACGGTACAGGTACACTTATCCACAAGCTGGCCGGTGAGGGCAAACTGACCGAGGATATGGTCGCTTCGCTGCCCCAGCTGGCAGCCGGCCAGAAGCACGGCCGCGAGAGCGAGGATGAGCTCTGCGTCTGCGCCACCTACGGCATTGGCTCGGTCGATGTCGCCGTCGCCAACCAGATCTACCTCAACGCCCTTGAAAAGGGCATCGGCAAGAAGCTCATGCTGTGGGATAACCCCCTCTGGGTCTAATGCCTGTATAAAATATAGAGCTATATCAAAT
>CAKUAK010000030.1 GCA_934636325.1 uncultured Eubacteriales bacterium | reverse complement strand
ATTTTTAAATATGAATAGCCCCCGGGCATATGCCCGGGGGCTATTCATATTTAAAAATAAACGGGGAAAGATAGCTATATATGATGGCATAAGGATGTGTGAAATATGAGAAAGAACGACGTATATTATTTCGACCGCCCGCCCCATGTCCTTTCGTGGTCCTCCTGCGTCGGCAAAAAAGAGGGCGAAGGGCCGCTGGGCGGCTGCTTCGACGTTGTGGCCTCCGACGACCGCTTCGGCCAGGAGACATGGGAGCAGGCCGAGCGCGCCATGGTCGAGACCAGCCTTAACAGCGCGCTGCAAAAGGCCCGCATGAGCGCGGGCGAGGCCGGATGCGTGCTGGGCGGCGATCTGCTCAACCAGTGCGTCTCGACCAGCTATGCCGTAAGGCAGCTGGGCTCGCGATTCTTCGGCCTTTACGGCGCCTGCTCGACCATGGCCGAATCGCTTATCCTCGGCTCTTGCCTCATCTCGGGAGGCATGGAGGATACGGCGCTGTGCACGGCCTCCTCTCACTTCTGCTCGGCCGAGCGGCAGTACCGCTATCCCCTTGAATACGGCGGCCAGCGCGCCCCGACGGCCCAATGGACGGCGACGGCCTCTGGCACGGTCCTTCTGACCTCGGGCAAGGGATGCGGGATCGCCGTCACCCGCGCCATGGCGGGCAGGATATATGACCCCGGCGTGACCGATGCGGCCAACATGGGGGCGGCCATGGCCCAGGCGGCCTATGAGACCCTTCACGGATATTTTTCGGCCACCGACGAGGACCCGGCATCCTATGATCTTATCGCCACCGGCGATCTGGCGTCGATCGGCCGTGACATCGTCCTCGAGCTGGCAAAGGACGACGGCTTCGACCTCGGCCCGAATTACACAGACTGTGGAATAATGCTCTATGACGCCGACCGTCAGGACGTCCATGCCGGGGGCTCGGGCTGCGGCTGCTCGGCCGCCGTGTTGTGCGGCCACATCCTTCCCGAGATGGCCCGCGGGGCGCTCAAGCGTGTGCTCTTCTGCGGCACCGGCGCGCTTCTGAGCCCCCTGACCACCAGCCAGGGCGAGAGCATCCCCGGCATCTGTCACCTTGTATGTCTGGAGGCTGGAAGATGAGTGAATATATAAGGGCTTTTGTATGCGGCGGGCTGATATGTGCCTTTTCGCAGGTGCTGATCGACCGCACCCGCCTGACCCCGGCAAGGATCCTGACCTCTTATGTCGTCCTCGGGGTATTCTTCGCCGCCATCGGCGTTTACGAGCCGATCGTCAAATGGGGCGGCTGCGGCGCGACGACCCCCCTCTTCGGCTTCGGCTATGCCATGGCCAAGGGGGTCGAGAAGGCCGTCGGGCAATACGGCCTGCTCGGCGCGCTGACCGGCGGCCTGACGGCGGCGGCCGGGGGAATATCGGCGGCGGTATTCTTCTCGCTTATCGGCGCGCTGCTCTTTAAATCCCACAGCAGGGATTAAAAATACCCCGGCGGGATCTCCCGCCGGGGCTTTGTTATGCATGCAGACTATTTATTATTGTATGCGCGGAAAAGGAAGGTGACGATCTGCGCCCTTGTGCAGTCCTCGTCGGGTGCGAAGATACCGGCGGACATGCCGTTGGTCACTCCGTTTGCCGTCGCCCAATTTACCGCTTCCTCGTAATAGCTTCCGGCCGGGACGTCGGTAAAGGGTATCCTGCCCTCCGAGCTTTCGCCCATGGCGCGGTAGAGGAAGGTGACGGCCTGGGCCCGGGTGCAGGTATCATCGGGGCTGAAATGCTTCTCGTCGGTGCCCTTTGTTATGCCGAGGCTGAGGGCCCAGCGGACGGCTTCGGCGTAATATTCATCGCCCTTGACATCCTCGAGATCCATGGCGTAATTGACGACCGGCGAACCGGCGGCGCGCCACAGGAAGGTGACGATCTCTGCCCTTGTGCAGCTGTCATCGGGTGCGAAGAGGGTCTCGGTCTTGCCGTTGGTGACGCCCTTCTCGACGGCCCACTTTACGGCGTCATAGAAATAGGCGCCATTGGGCACATCACGGAAGAAATCAGGCGCCGAGTTATCCTCCGTGAATGTGGCCTTTACGCTGACGCCGCGGCCCGGCATGACGAAGGTATACTTTCCGTCGCCCTTGTCGGTCAGCTCGAGCTGATTGCCGCGGTCATCGGTGACAGTTACCGTCCCGATGGTATAGCCGCTGTCGGGCTTGGCCGTTATTGTGACCGTGTCGCCGCGGGAGGCGTTCTTCGGGCTGACCGTCACCGTGCCGTTGGGGGTCTTGGCGGGCGCCGAGACCGGATAGCTGGGGTCGGAGTCGGAGGAAGAGTCCTCCTCGGGCAGCTTGTCCGAGACCGTGACCGTTATATCGGCTGTCACTATCGTATTGGCTGTGAATGTCTTTGTCTGGTCATTCTCGGAATATGTAAGGGCCCTGCCCGCCGCTTCAGCAGGTATCGCGGCCTTGCCGTCGGCCGGGGTATAGACGATGATATCATCGGCGCCATCCTCGGGAAGGTCGAAGATGACCCTGTATGTCGCCTTGACATCCTCGGAGGCAAGCAGGGGCGAACCGTCCTCTACCGCCCAGACGCCGCGGTTTTCTATCGTTCCGGCCTTTGTGTTGAGCTTCCACGATATCTCTCCGGAGGATATCTTCTCGGCCGGTACAGCCGCGTCATCGTCCGATATCATTTCATCCTCGGACGGCAGACCGGTCCCGTCGGTGCCGCCCAGCCTGCCGACCGCCGTCAGGCCCTCGGCCCCGATATAATAGCAATCGGCTATCGTGCAGGACGCAAAATGGATGCCAGCGACAGCGCCCGAGGGCTGGCCGGTCACCGCGCCTGTATTGATGCAGTTTTCCACCTTTGTGGATGCTTCGAGATTACCGATGATGCCGCCCGACGCGCTTCCGTTTATCTCTCCGGTGTTAAGACAATCCTTAACGGCGCCGATATACGAATTGTCGAAATTCCACGAGCTCATGCCGACGATGCCGCCGACATAATCGCCGACATTGGAACCGGCCCCCGTGATCATTCCGTTGTTGACGCAGCGCTCTATGATCGAAGAACGGCCCTCTACGGGCTCATCCTCGGTCTCGGCCACCTGATTCTGTCCGACGATGCCGCCGACCTTATCCCAATCGGAAGACACCGAGCCGTTGTTGACGCAGCCCGCGATATAGCCATAGAGATTATCTCCGACGATACCGCCGGTATAGGGGTTGCCCTTCGAGCTTACCAAGCCGAAAAATGCGCAGTTCAGGGCCTGCGAGCTTACATCGTTGAGGTTGCCGACGATGCCGCCTGTGCCGCTAAGGGTGTTTTCCTCGGCGTCTGATCTAACTATAGCCTCGGCAATGCAATTTTCGATAGTGCCGCCCATGATGCCGGCAAAGGACCCGGTGCAGGCGCTTTTGCTGGATATATAGGCATTGGTGATATTAAGGTCATGCAGATATCCGACAAAATATCCGAACATGCCGATCGTTCCCAGGGTGGTCTCCTGCTCGTTAATATACAGCCCCGAGATCGTGTGCCCGTTACCGTTGAACTCGCCCAGATAGGGCAGCAGCGATCTGTACCCGCTGTCTATATAGCCGATAGGCATCCACTTCCTCGGCGAGCCGTTGCCGGTGTATCCGTCGGCGGTAAAGGTCATACCCTCGTTGAGGTCGACATCGGCGGTCAGCTCGGCATAGATATTCGTTTCATCTTCAGGCAGAGCCTCGGCGTTTGCGTTATACCACGCCGCAAAGGTATAAAGCTGCTCCGCCGTCCCGATCCTGTACGGGTCCTCTTTGGTGCCCGCGCCGCTTATGCCTGCGGGCAGGTCGGCCGCAAGGGCCGCCGCGGGCAGCAATGTCAGGCAGAGGGCCAGCGCAAGGAACAGGCCCATCATCCGTTTTTTCATAAGTTTGCCTCCTTCTATTACCTTATTTTCCATTTTCGGCTATGGGCGTCCGGAGACTGAAAGACAAAGCAGATAGAGGATGTTCATACCTTATGAATATCATAAGGTATGAACGGACGTCCGTTCACCGAAAACTTTTTCTTTGATTATATCACCGGCTTTTATAGCCGTAAATCCTACTAAAGTATGAGGTATTCCGGCGCGACAAATCGCGCCGGGCGGCTTGACAAGCCGGGCCGGGGCTGATATTATTAATTTATTATCGGAAAACACAAAGACCCCCCGAAGGTCTTTAATATCCAAATCCCCTGACCGGGCCCTCTGTCTTGTATATGCGCCACCAGAGAGGGCGGCAAACGCTGAAAGCCGCCTTGGGGCATGAGCCGGAGCACCTCCCGCGAGGAGCGCGCGTGAAGCACAGTAGCGTGCGACGTCCTGCCGGCGTTATTCGGCCAACGAGCGGCATATCTTAAGAGATGTGCAAGCAGAGTGGAACCACGGAAATCTATCCGCCTCTGTGTCTTAACCGGCACGGGGGCTTTTTATTTTCCCGGTAAAAAACAACCGAAAGGAAGAAACGCAATGATCAACCTTAATGTCAACGGCAAGGATATCACCGCCGAGGACGGCGTACTTGCCCTCGATCTGGCCCGCGAGGTCATGGGCGACGATTACAAGAAGGCCCTTTCCTGCGAGATCAACGGCAAAAACATGAGCCTGCCGACCCCGCTTCACGACGGCGACGTCGTAAAATACAACACATGGGAGGACGCCGACGGACGCTGGACCCTTCGCCATACGGCATCCCATGTCCTGGCCCAGGCCGTCAAGCACCTCTATCCCGAGGTACACTTCGCCATCGGACCGGCCATCGACAACGGCTTCTATTATGACTTCGACCGCGACGAGCCCTTCACGCAGGAGGATCTCGACAAGATCGAAAAGGAAATGAAGAAGATCATCAAGAAGGGCTATCGCCTCGAGCGCTTCGAGCTGCCCCGCGCCGAGGCCCTCGAGTTCATGAAGGACGAGCCCTATAAGGTCGAGCTCATCAACGATCTGCCCGAGGACGCCGTCATCTCCTTCTATAAGCAGGACGACTTCACCGACCTCTGCGCCGGACCCCATCTGCCCTCGACCTCGGGCGTCAAGGCGGTCAAGCTGACCTCGGTCACCGGCGCTTACTGGCGCGGCGATTCCAGCCGCAAGATGCTCCAGCGCATCTACGGCACGGCCTTCACCACCAAAGAGGACCTTGAAGCCTATCTGACAGCCATGGAAGAGGCAAAGAAGCGCGACCACCGCAAGCTGGGCAAGGAGCTCGGCCTCTTTATGCTGACCGAGGAAGGCCCCGGCTTCCCCTTCTTCCTGCCCAAGGGCATGGCCCTGCGCAATGCCCTGCTCGATTACTGGCGCGAGGTACACCGCCGCTATGGCTATGTCGAGATATCGACCCCCATCATCCTCAATCAGGAGCTGTGGCACCGCAGCGGCCATTGGGATCATTATAAAAACAACATGTATACGACGGTCATCGACGAGCAGGATTACGCCATCAAGCCGATGAACTGCCCCGGCGGCATGCTGGTATACAAGAGCCAGCCCCATTCCTACCGCGACCTGCCGCTGCGCATGGCCGAGCTGGGCCTTGTCCACCGCCACGAGCTTTCGGGCGCCCTTCACGGTCTCTTCCGCGTCCGCTGCTTCACCCAGGACGATGCCCATATCTTCATGACCCCCGACCAGATGAAGGACGAGATCAAGAACACCGTTAAGATCTTTGACGAGATCTATACGACCTTCGGCCTCAAATACAACATCGAGCTTTCGACCATGCCCGAGGATCACATGGGCGACGAGAGCGTCTGGCAGTTCGCCGAGGATACCCTTAAGGCCGCCATCGAAGAGATGGGCAAGCCCTATGTCATCAATGCCGGCGACGGCGCCTTCTATGGCCCGAAGCTCGACTTCCATCTGTCCGACTCTATCGGACGCACATGGCAGTGCGGCACGATCCAGCTCGACTTCCAGATGCCCGAGCGCTTCGAGCTTGAATACACCGGCGCCGACGGCGAGAAGCACCGCCCGGTCATGATCCACCGCGCCCTGCTCGGCTCTATCGAGCGCTTCATCGGCGTCATCACAGAGCATTTTGCCGGCGCATTCCCCACATGGCTGGCCCCGGTCCAGGTAAAGGTCCTGCCCATCACCGACCGCACCCACGACTATGCCCAGCAGATATATGACAAGCTGTTCGCCCTCGGCTATCGCGTAGAGCTCGACGGCCGCAGCGAGAAGATCGGCTATAAGATCCGCGAGGCCCAGATGGAGAAGATCCCCTATATGCTGGTCCTCGGCGATAAGGAAGCCGAAGCCGGGCAGGTGGCCGTCCGCGACCGCAAGACCGGAGAAACGACCGTCATGACCCTCGACGAGTTCGTCGAGAAGCTCGGCGAAGAGGTCATGACAAGGGCCCTTTAATTTCACACTAAATACCACAAAACAGGCAGAGCAAGCTTCTTGCTCTGCATTTTCTTGTTCTGTCGGAAAAACCCTCTGCAGGGTTTTCGACAGACTATATCAGTTCCATCTTGACGTGTGGTATGCCGTCCAGCAGGAACTCGGCCCCTGTGATGACAAAGCCCAGCTTTTCGTAAAAGCCGATGGCATAGTATTGTGCCTCTATCTCTATCCTGCAATAGCCGAAGGCATTGTAGGCGGCCTCTATGCCCTGGCGGACGACGGCCGCGCCGAGGCCCTGTCCCCGCCGTGCCGATATGACCCGGCCGATGTGGGCCGGCCCATACTGACCCTCGGGCGGAAGCACCCGCAGGTATGCCGCCATGCCGTCCTCGTCCTCGAGCCAGACGTGAAGGGCCGTAAGATCGGCCTCGTCGACCTCCTGATAAGGGCAGGCCTGCTCGACGACGAACACAGACACCCGAAGGCGGTATATCTCGAAGAGCTCGAGGGCCGACAGCTCTTCAAAGGTCTTTATTTTAAGCTCCATAAAGTTATCTCTCCATGCATCAGGGCAGCGCCATATGTTCCCCATCAAAACCATGTTTTGATGGGGGCCCCAATGATCAAATAGATTTGCCCGGCGCATGTCCGGGCAAATCAGGACGCCGGACTTCCG
>CAKUAK010000029.1 GCA_934636325.1 uncultured Eubacteriales bacterium | reverse complement strand
GGGGCTCTTTCTTCTCGGCGACAAGGGACTCTGTCGTCAGGACCATCGAAGCGATGGAAGCGGCGTTCTCAAGGGCTGTACGCGTTACCTTTACAGGATCGACGATACCGGCCTCGATCATGTCGACATACTCTTCGTTGTAAGCATCGAAGCCATAGCCGGTCTTGCCGCTGTTCCTGATCCTCTCGATGACGACCGAACCGTCGACGCCGGCGTTGAAGGCGATCTGCTTTACGGGCTCTTCAAGAGCCTTCATGACGATCTTTGCGCCTGTCTTTTCGTCGCCCTCAAGGGTATCGACCAGAGACGCGACAGCGGGGATGGCGTTGATAAAGGCTGTTCCGCCGCCGGCAACGATGCCTTCTTCAACAGCAGCCCTTGTGGAGTTAAGGGCGTCCTCGATCCTCAGCTTCTTTTCCTTCATCTCGACCTCGGTGGCAGCGCCGACCTTGATGACGGCTACGCCGCCCGACAGCTTGGCAAGACGCTCCTGGAGCTTCTCGCGGTCGAACTCGGATGTCGTATTCTCAAGCTCGGCCTTAATGTTGTTGATGCGGCCGAGGATGGCGTCCTTAGAGCCTTCGCCGTTGACGATGATGGTGTTCTCCTTTGTCGATTTGACCTGACGTGCGCGGCCCAGCATGGCCATTGTGGCTTCCTTCAGATCATAGCCGATCTCCTCGGAGATGACCGTGCCGCCTGTCAGAGCAGCGATATCCTTCAGCATCTCCTTGCGCCTGTCGCCGAAGCCGGGGGCCTTGACGGCCAGGCATGTGAATGTGCCTCTCAGCTTATTGACGATAAGTGTGCTGAGTGCCTCGCCTTCGATATCCTCGGCGATGATGACCAGCTTCTTGCCGGCCTGTACGACCTCTTCAAGCAGAGGCAGGATCTCCTGGATGTTGGAGATCTTCTTATCGGTGATGAGGATGTAAGCATCGTCAATGACGGCTTCCATCTTCTCTGTGTCGGTGATCATATACGGTGTGATATAGCCGCGGTCGAACTGCATGCCCTCGACGACCTCGCTGTATGTCTCGGCTGTCTTGGACTCTTCGACCGTGATGACGCCGTCGGCCGTGACCTTCTCCATGGCCTCGGCGATAAGGTTGCCTATCTTCTCGTCGCCGGAAGAAACAGCGCCGACCCTTGCGATATCCTTTGCGCCGTTGACCTTCTTTGCGCCGCCCTTGATCTCTGTGATAGCGGCGTCGACAGCCTTTGCGATGCCCTTTCTTACGACCATCGGGTTAGCGCCGGCGGTGACGTTCTTCAGACCCTCGCGGACAAAAGCCTGTGCCAGCAGTGTAGCTGTCGTTGTGCCGTCGCCTGCGATGTCGTTTGTCTTATCGGCGACCTGCTTGACCAGCTGTGCGCCCATATTCTCGAAGATATCCTCGAGCTCGACGTCCCTTGCGATGGTGACGCCGTCGTTTGTGATAAGGGGTGCGCCGAACTTCTTATCGAGAACGACGTTCCTGCCCTTAGGACCAAGTGTTACCTTTACTGTATCGGCCAGCTTGTTGACGCCTCTTTCGAGAGCGTGACGAGCTTCTTCGCCAAACAAAATTTCTTTTGCCATTTTAACTTACCTCCAACCTGTATTGAGAAAATATATTATTCTTATTCGACTACGGCAAGGATATCGGCCTGCTTGACGATGACAAGCTCTTCGCCGTCGATCTTGACCTCTGTGCCGGAATACTTGTTCGTGATGACCTTATCGCCGACCTTGACTTCCATCGGGGTCTTCTTTTCGCCTGTGCCGAGGCCCGGGCCGACAGCGATAACGATGGCGAACTGAGGCTTTTCCTTCGCAGCTCCCGTAAGGATGATGCCGCTCTTAGTGGTCTCTTCGGCCTCTGCCATTTTCAGAACCACTCTGTCCTGTAAAGGTACAAGTTTCATTTTTAAAACCTCTTTCTATAATCATATTTTAATTTCTCATTTAGCACTCATTTATCAAGAGTGCTAACCACTGGTACTATAATAAGCCATGACCCCATATTTTGCAATACCCTTTTTCGAAAAAGTTATGAATTTTTTTTGTATTCTTTGGCGTATTTAGACAAAAACATGACCCGCCGTTTGGCACAGCCCCGCCGCGCCGGTCAGCCCGGCATATATTATATTTCAATCGGGCATGAAATATGATATCATATTTATATTCTCTGCATTGCAAAGGAGAAAGGATATGCCTGTCATGCGTCCCGCACGTGAATACGACGCCGGGTTCATCGCGTCAGTCTATAACGAAGCCATCGCCGCCGGAGACTGTACCTGCGACACGGTCCCGGTGACGGTACAGAACCGCCTCGACTGGATCGCATCCCATCCGCCGGGCGAATACCCAATCTTCATCTGCGAGGATGACGGCCGCCCCGTCGGATACTCCTATATCACCCCATACCGCCCGGGCAGGCTTGCCGTCCGCCATGTGGCCGAGGTCAGCTATTATCTCAGCTTCAGCGCCCACGGGCGTCATATCGGCAGCTTTATGCTTGAGCATACCGAAAAGGAAGCCGCCGCCCGCGGCATAGAGGTGCTTGTCGCCATTCTTCTGGCCAGCAACGCCCCCAGCGTCGGCCTGCTCAAAAAGTTCGGATATCGGGAATGGGGCAGGCTGCCCGGCATCGTCGATTTCGGCGGACGGCGGGTCGACCATCTCATATACGGCAAATACCTGTAATCGAAAGGAACACATATGGCCACATCCAAGGAATATATAGAATATGTCATGTCGAGCATCGGCCTTACCGAAAACGCGCGGTACAAAAAGATGTTCGGCGAATACATGGTATACATAAACGACAAGCCGCTGCTTCTCGTCTGCGACAACAATGTCTTTGTCAAAAAGCTGCCTGAGGTCGGCGCGATCATACCCGACGCCCCCTATGGCTTCCCCTATGATGGGGCAAAGGAGCATTATATGCTGGACATGGAAGATACCGAGCTGATCCGCCGGGTGTTGGATGAGCTCGACCGGATCACTCCCCCGCCCAAGCCCAAAAAGAACAGGACAAAAAAGGAAGAACTTATATGAGCTTTTACAGTCGTTTCAAGACCCTCGGCATCGACCTTGCCCCGCTGGGGCTCGAGGACCGCGCCGACAACTCCCCCTATTTCTGCACGCCGAGGGGCGCGGAGATATTCGGCTGGCTCGGGGTCGACGGCATCCACTTCTGCTTTATCAGCGGCTTCGGCGAAACGGTCTTTGCCGTCAGCCCGATGGAGTCTCCCAACTATGTCTCTCCGGTGGCCGAGGATCTCAGGACCTTTCTGCGTCTGCTGCTGTCGTGCCGCCATGCGTCGGTCATCGAGCAGGCCTCTCATATCGGCAGAAATGCATTCTATACCCTTATAAATAACGAAAAGCCAGCCCCCGATGCCCAAAACATCCTCGATAAGCTGTCGCGCGAGCTCGGTCTTATGCCGATGGCCGATCCCTATGAATACATGAAGACCCTTCGGACCGGTTTCGACCCGGAACAGATAAAGTATTCCGAAGGACCCGGCCAGCTGGACGATGGCTCGGGCATGCCCGAGCCCGAGTGGCAGGTCTTTTTCGAAAGCGGCTTCATGTGGCACACCGGCCGCGCCCACGCCGGGCACGAGATCCCGCTGGATCATCGCTTCGACTGGGCCGGACACCAATGGTATATCCCGGCCGTGTACCGCTGCGGCAAGGGCATCGTCATCGACATGTGCATCAGTGTCCCCAAGGACCGCATAAAGGCCTTCGCCGACAAATGGGGTCTCGAGGAGGATGACGACGGAAGCCGCTTCACCGGCGAGGAGCTTTCGGCCATCCAGGCGGAAAACCCGCTGCACATTGAGTTCACACCGAAGATCGGCCTCAACTCCAAGACCTTTGAGGCATGTCACGGCTGCGCCGTATCCTATGATCCCCTCTTCCCCGACAGCAACGACCAGGAGACCATGTATGTCATGCGCCACTATCATCTCGACCCCGATATGGGATGGATCGTCTGGCGTTACTGCTTCAGGTGGCTCAACCGTATGGAGGTCAGATCACTCCGTCTTGAGCTCTCGCAGGACCCATACACCGTACCCGGCCCCAGCTTCAGTGTGTCAAAGCCGGGCGACAGCTTTTCCTTCTCTCTTCCCGATAACAAAGAGCCGCACACCTTGACCGTCGTCGACATAAGGGCCGAGAAGTTCTCCGCGCCCCTTCGGTTCAGCGGATGGGAATATCCCTCTGATTTCTATATGATGAGCTATCGGCTCGACCCGCCGCCCGCACCCGGCCTGATAACGATATCCGACAGCTGCCGCGGCGACACGCCAAAAGCCGCAGCAGCAGATGATGCCTCACCGGCAAACGATGCTTCCGTCATCGGCATCATCGGCGGGGCCGACGGGCCGACGGCCATATCCGCCGCAGTATGCGGCGGGGCAGAAGAAGAACGCATCGAGGCGGCATGCTCTTCGGCATACTTTGCCCTGCCGCCCTCTCCCGGCGACATCGTCTGGCGCATTGGCTTTCACCGCACCGATTTCGAACCGACCGAGCAGAAGCTCATATGATAAAATAAGCTCCCTTTGCGGAATAGACCGTAAAGGGAGCTGTTTTTATATTTCGTCGGCCGACGGCAGGTAACTGGCCACCGTCTTGAGCACGCTTTTTATATCTACCGGCTTTGAAAGATGGGCGTTCATCCCGGCCTCCATACATTCGCGGACGTCCTCGTGATACGCATTTGCCGTCAGGGCGATTATCGGGATGGTATCCGACTGCGGCTTGCCGCACTTTCTTATCCTCGCCGCGGCCTCAAGGCCATTCATGACAGGCATCTGCATATCCATCAGTATCTCATCGAAGGTTCCGGCCGGCGCGCCGCTGAACTTCTGGACGCAGTCGAGGCCGTTGACGGCGCGGACGCAGTGTATCCCCCGCTCTTCAAGCTGTTCGGCCAGTATCTCATAGTTGAGATCGTTGTCCTCGGCTATCAGAAGGGTGACCTTTCCCTCGGGCAGACGGACCTCTTCGTCGGAAGAGAAATGCACGGCCTCGGTAACGGCCGAATCGTCGTACTTCATATCAAGTGTGACCTTAAAGATCGTGCCGTGCTGGATATGGCTCTCGGCCTCTATCGTGCCTCCCATAAGGTCGACAATCTTCTTGACGATGGCCAGGCCGAGGCCGCTTCCCCTGACCTTATTGACCCGGGTATCGACGGCGCGGGAGAACTCTGAATACATCTCCTTCATGAACTCGGGGGTCATGCCGATGCCGGTATCGCTGACGACCGACACCAGCCGGACCATCCCCGGCTTTTCAAGGGGTTCTTCATATACCTCGAAGCGCACCATGCCGCCGTCGGGCGTATACTTCACGGCATTGGACAAAAGGTTCATGTATATCTGGCCGAGGCGCAGCTGGTCGCCCAGAACTATATTATGGACGATATCATGCTTATCGAAAACCATGTTGAGGTTCCGGCTGCCCACCGTCCCCATGATTACCTGACGATAAAAATCGTACATCTCGGCTATATCCAGCGGCTGCTGCACGATGCGGAACTCGCCGCTTTCAATGCGGGAGATATCAAGAATATCATCGATAAGATGAACAAGATTATCTCCGCTCATCTCGATCTTATCGAGATAACCGCTCAGCTTATCGGGCTCTGTCAGGTGGCGCTTTGCAATGCCGACAAAGCCCATGATGACATTCATCGGCGTGCGGATGTCGTGTGACATGCGTGAAAGGAACTCGCTCTTGGCCTCGCTTGCGCGGTTGGCCTCTTCGGCGGCGCTGATATAATAGCGTTCGCGGCGTTTCTCTTCGCTTATAAGACGTATGACGCAGAGCACCTGTTCGGCAAGGCCGTCCTCTCCGCGCTTCTGTACTATAAAGCGCGCCAGGTGCCAGCTCTCGTCGGCGGCCAGATATTCCATAGAGATGGTCTCGTCATCTCCCATACGCTCGGCCAGCGTTGCCAGATCGAAAAAGCGGTAAGCCGCCTCGCGGTATTCGTCGGAAATGCCCTTTTTGACGATGCTGAACATCTGCACCGAGGCCTTGCCTGCCCGCCCGGTCAGGCGATGCTCTGTATGTCCGCCCGATATCTCTTCAAAATAGTCGGTCTTAAGGCCGATCCTGTATATTGAAAAATAGAGCGTGCCTATGGCCGAAATGACCTCGTTATTGGTCCGGGCATCCTCGAGGGCGCGCTCGAGCTCCTCCTGATGCTGGCGCTCTTCCCTGACGACATCGTCGATATGGCGGAAGTCGACAAGCACCTGGAACTCGGTATCTGTGCAGAGCATGCGTGTAACGCGCAGCTCGAAGTATATCTGCCCAAGGCCGTTGGGCCTGCACTGGAAGCGATGGCTTATGACCTCTTTATCGGCCAGCGCGCGCATGAGATTATTCGGCTCGAATATTTCAAGAAAGTCAGGCGAGGTCTCTTTGACGACAAAGTTATTATAATACCGTGTCATCTCTTTGAAATAACAGAGCTTGCCGCCCGAGGAATACATCAGATCCTGCGTATTGGAGCCGACTTCTATTTTGACGATCTCTGCCGTGTTGCTTTTAAGGTCGACGCGATAGACCGCCGTGCTGTCCGAGCTGAGGACCGAGAGTATCTGCTGTTCGCGCTCCATACTGAGCAGGTTTTCCTGGAGATCGGCCCGCTGACGTTCGAGAAGGGCTATCATCCTCATATTCTCGCGGGTGCTGATTATTGCCGAGCCGATGAAAGCCAGCTCCTGTATGAAAAGGGCCGAAACATCGCTTGCGGGATTGTCGAGCCCGATAAAGCCCATGAGATGCCCGCGATAAATGATCGGCGACGCTATCTCCGAGCGGATATCCTGCGCGGCGAGGATCTCGTATTCACCCGGCATGATATCCTTTACCTCTTCAAGATCGGGTATGACTATGTTTTCGACGTTCAAAAATGTGCGGGTCCAATAGGGCATATCGTCCTGGGTAAGGGTCTGGAGCTCGTCTTTCTGGGCGCTGACGCCGCCGGCGCACCATTCATAGGTATTGCCATAGACCCCGGGCCGGTCGGAATTCTCGTCAAAAAGAAAGACGCGGTCGGCCCCCGTCGTTTTGCCGACGATACAGAAAAGTTCCTGAACGGCAGATTCAAGCTCGGACATATCCTTCATCCTGCTTATGTGTGTCAGATGCTTCATTATCGGATCGGCAAAATCCCGCATGGCTCTGCCGGAATTATATTTTGCTTCCATCTTATCGTCGCGCATATCTATCACCTTTTCCGCCGCCCGTGGTCATGCGGCATATCTTAAAAATGATATCTGGCCTTTCCGTCGGCCTTTGCGGCATAAAGCCTGCGGTCGGCTTCCTTGCAGAGCGATTCATAGTCGACCCCGTCCTCGGGCGAGAGCGCCGCGCCGACGCTTGCCGAAACGTGCCCACCCGAAAGCTCCACGGCGCCGACCGCGCCGCAGATACATCCGGCGGCCCTTCCGGCATGGTGAGCATCCTCTATCGGCATGAACACGACAAACTCGTCGCCGCCTACCCTGCCGGCAACTCCGTCCGGGCCTGCGGCGGCTTTGAGCGCGGCCGAGACCTCGCACAGCACACGGTCGCCCTCGGGATGTCCCATAGTATCGTTTATCTTTTTGAAATCGTCGAGGTCGACGAACATAAGGACATGCTTTCCGCCGAGGGCCAGCTTCTCGCTTATCCTCTCTTCGGTGGCCCTGATGTTCCAGAGGCCGGTAAGAGGATCGGTCTGCGCCAGCCGGAGGGCCTCCTCCAGCAGGCGGCGCTTTTTCTGTTCCTCAAGATAAACGTCGGTTATATCGGTCCGGGACATGAGTATCATCCGGTTGTCCCTGTCGTGATAACGGAACTCGATGCGTTTTCTTGTGTATCCCCGCGCCGGATCAATGATGCCGCAGGTCAGGGTATGCCTGCCCGTTCGGTCGAGCTCTTCCATTATCCGTGAAAGCCGCATTTCGGATATGGCGGCCTCACGCTCTTCCTCGGGGACATATTTTATGTTATACCGCCTCATATCGGCATCGTAATCGACACCGAAGGCCGGCGGCAGCGGCACTCCGCCGCGGCTGCTTATCATGCTGTAACTGTTATTGAGACCGTATATATATACAAAGGAATCACACATCTCATAAACATACTGGTTTATGATCGACTTTGTCAGATGGTATCCGCCCGTGCCGCGCACGAGTATATACGCCGTCCTGCCGCCCTTTTCGGGCAGAAAGGCCAGCATGGTCACATAATTCTGATCTTTAACGGCAACGGCCGACTGGAAATCGGCCGAAAAGGTGTGCTTGCCGTTTTCACCAAGAGCCTTCAGGCTGTCAAAGCGGAAGTCCGCCGCGACCCTCATCCTGTCGGGCGGCAGCACCAGCCTGTCTACATAGCTCGTGAGACATTCGTCCCAATCATATTCCCTGCCTATCATTCCCTCGGCCGGGCTGTAAAGGACAACGGCGCGGCCGCTATCCATATCCAGCTCGAGCACGGCATGATAAAGCAGCCGGACGGCCTTCTGGATCTCGTCGGCCACATCGACGCTGCTTATCCCGAGAGAATGCAGGATGATCTCGTTCATTCCCATATCCATATTTTTGATGATCAGCCCTTTTAACATCCGCGCAGGCGGCGGTCAAAAGGAGTTCCGTCTCCGGCTGTAACTCAGGCGTCCAGGCCGGAAATGGCGGAAATAACGCTTTTATGCTCTTTTTTTACCTCTTCCAGAAGAGAAGCATCCTCAAGCTCCTGGCCGCCGCGAAGGGCCTCGGTGATCTCCGATGCCGCCCTCTGGAGCTTCTTGAACCCGAGATTCTGCGCCACACCCTTGAGTGTATGGGCGGCGCGGAAGGCCGTCTGCCAGTCCTTTGCCTCGACGGCGGCTTCAAGCTGGCCCTCGCTGGGATCGGCGGGATAGAGCTTTACAAACTTGAGCAGCATCTGCTCGCTGGGGATACGCTGGAGAACATCCGTGCAGCTGCCTCCTAATTTTTCATATAATTCAGTCAGCTTCATTTTGATTACTTCCTTATCTGTTTCTGTCTTCTGTCGGCTTGTTGCTGTACATCTCGCGGTCAGCACGGCGTATGGCCTCCTCCATCGGGTATACGCGGTATGCCCCGCCCACGCTGATATCAAGGGTGATATCGGGGTCGGTCATTTCCATGCCGTGGACGGCGCTGTGTATCTGTTCGAGCCTTTTATTGAAAGCGTTCTCTGAAATGCTGGGGAATATAAGAAGGAACTCGTCGCCGCCGTAGCGCACAAGACAGTCGCTGCTGCGGATGTTCGACATGATCCTCTCGGCGATCAGCTTTAGGGCCTTGTCCCCGGCCTGATGTCCGTATGTATCGTTGATCCGCTTCAGGCGGTCGACGTCGATAACGGCCACGCCGTCGGCCTTTTCAAGCTCATGCATGAAATTATCAAGATACAGCCTCGAATAGGCTTTCGTAAGCGGGTCGCGGTAAAAGTCGATCAGCATGGCGCCGCCGCTCTTGCCCTCGTCGTCCCCGCTAAGATCGAAGTCGATCTGCGACGCCAATTCGAGCACGCACCCGCTGTCCCCCACGGCAAGATACTTTGAAAGAACGAAGAATATCTTTCCGTCGCGGCTTTCCAGCTTACTCGACCAGCTGCGGTTCTTCATGGCCATGAGCGAGCTGCACTTGCGGCAGCATTTCTCCCGGCCCCACAGGTCATAGCAATGCTTGTCGGTCTGATGCAGTATGCCGTCGGCGTCGGGTTCGAGGACCCTTGTCGATTCGGGATCGACCAGACGCACGACCTCGAACATCTCGCGCAGGCCCTGCATGGTGTATTTTGCCGTCTTGCTGTCCTTCAGCATGGCCGAAATGCCCTGCTGGACAGTCTTATCATGTATATCGGTGAACTGGCCGACGACGCATGAATATCTGTCATCGTCCGGCGCCCAGATGGCCCTTGCCGTAAGCCTGTGCCAACGCAGGGCATCTCCCACCGGAATGAGCACCTGCATAGTGATCTCGGGCTTCTCGGGGGTCGTTTTGACAAGCAGGTTATGCATGCGCGACCAGTCCTCGGGCCTCATGAGAGTCATATCGTCGCCCTCGGAAAGATAAAGCACATGCCTGTGCTGCGGGGCCGAGGAATACCAGTCGGTATATATGACCTTATTGAGCAGACGGTCATATACGAACTGTATGCCTCCGCACTGAGCGGCAAAGAAGCTGGTCTTCATCTCTTCAACCGGCAGTATCCTTCCGGCCCGGTCGTCCATAGGCAGGGCGCGCTCTTCAAACATTTCAGCCGCGAGGCGCTGGGATTCCTGCTGGAAATCAAAGACGTCGGGATTATCCTGCATACAGAGCCTGATGCGGTCTTCGACGGCGTCGAGGCATTCCATAAGCAGCGGATTGAAGGCGCCGCACTCTCCGTTCTTTATCATCCTTATGGCCGTGTCATGATCAAAGGCTTTTTTATAGCAGCGTTCATTGACAAGGGCATCGTATACATCGGCCAGCGAAACGACCTGAGCCGAAATGGGTATCTCGTCGCCCTTGAGACCATCGGGATATCCGGTACCGTCCCACTTCTCATGATGCCAGCGGCATATCTCGTGGGCGGTGCGCATCATCGGGTCATCGTCCGGCACGCCGACCTCGCGGATCAACTTATCCCCGGCGACGGTATGGCTCTTCATGATCTCCCATTCCTCGGGGGTAAGCTTACCGGGCTTATTGAGTATAGCCTCAGGCACAGCGTTCTTGCCGATATCGTGCAGAGAGGACATGGTCGTGATCATCGAGATGTCGGCCTGCGAAAGATGATATTTATCGCTCATCTTGACGATCTGTCGAAGCAGCAGATCTGTCAGTGTCCTGACGTGGAGTATATGGGTGCCCGATTCGAAGTTGCGCGATTCGACAACGTGGCTGAGTATATTGATGACGGCGCTGTTGGTCTTTTCACGCTCATACACCTGCTCCTCGGCCAGCTGAACGAGATGATGCTGGCGGTCATAGAGCATAAGGGTGTTGCTTACCCTTCGCCGTACGACCGTCAGGTTGAAGGGACGACTGATATAGTCGGTCGCGCCGAGGTCATATGCCTTCTTGATAAAGTTTGAGCTGTTCTCAGCCGAAATTATGATGACCGGGACCTCTTCGATCCAGCTGCGCTGCTTCATGACCTCCAGCACGCCGAAGCCGTCGAGCCGCGGCATGTTGATATCGAGCAGCACAAGGCCGACATCAACATGGCTGTGCAGCACCTCCAGAGCCTCGATACCGTCGTCAGCATACAGATACTCGTATCGGTCGCCGAGGATGTCGGTCAGGATCTGCTGGTTCATCTTTGAATCGTCAGCGATCAGTATTTTTTCTCTTACGTCCATGTAGACGTCTCCTTAAAGGCGCACCGGTTCGGCGCTGATGCGCAGAATAGTTTTGCGTTCACGAAATTATATTGTATAGTGCCGCCGCGGTCACAGCGAAATACCGCGCAGGCATACATTTTGCGTCAAATATAACATTAGCACATATAGTGTCGAAATGCCACATGCATTTTGACTTTTTGTTTATTTTACACCTTTTGCGCGTATGCTGAGCCATGAATCTTGTCCCTTATTATATATAATTGGATACCCTATCGTCACTATATAAAAGTCTATGCCGGGAAATCCGAACATCTTCTTGAAAGACGGGCGGCAAAAGGATAAAATACAGGTATTCCAACATTAAAAACGCGGAGGATAAAACAAAAATGAGAGACCTTAAAAATACATGCAATATAGCCGTGGTGCAGGCCGCGCCCATAATGTTCGACAAGGATGCCTGCGTTGAAAAGGTCCTCCGGCTGATCGACGAGGCGGCGGCAAACGGCGCCGAGCTTATCGTTTTCCCCGAGCTTTTCATCCCCGGCTATCCTTTTGGCATGACCTTCGGCTTTACGGTCGGCAGCCGAAATGCCGCCGGCCGCGAGGACTGGAAGAAGTATTACGATAACTCCCTTCTGTCCGACGGCGTCGAAATGAAGCGCCTTATCGCCAGCGCCGCCGAGCACAACATCTATCTCAGCATCGGCTATTCGGAGCGCGACGCCGTCACGGGCACCCTTTATAACTCCAACATGATGATATCGCCCGACGGCACGGCCATGAACCACCGCAAGCTCAAGCCGACAGGCTCTGAGCGCGTGGTATGGGGCGATGGCGACAGGGATTTCTTCCCCGTCATGGATACGCCCTGGGGCCCGATGGGAAACCTTATCTGCTGGGAAAGCTATATGCCGCTGGCCCGCGTAGCTCTTTACAGTAAAGGCATTTCTCTTTACATCTCGCCCAACACCAACGATAACCCCGAGTGGCAGGATACCATCCGCCATATCGCCATCGAGGGTCACTGCTATTTCATAAACTGCGATATGGTCATACGCCATTCCGACTATCCCGAGACCGCCGGAGCATCCGAAGAAATCGCGCGCCTCGGCGATATCCCCTGCCGCGGCGGAAGCTGTGTCATCGACCCCTTCGGCCATCCCGTATCGGAGACGGTCTGGGATGACGAAGCCATCATCTATGCCGAGCTGGATATGCAGAAGGTCCCGGCCAGCAAAATGGAGCATGATGTCTGCGGCCACTATGCCCGCCCCGACGTTCTCGAACTCAAGATCCACGAATAACCTTATTCACGATTTATAGCGCAGAAGCAGCTGACATCTGTCAGCTGCTTCTTTAATATCCTGCCGTGCAAAAATGCTAAAACAGTTAGAGCGTATTATCGAGATATATCTCTTCCCTGTAATGGATATGATATTCTGGCCGGGTCATGTAATAAAGCAGGAACTCGAGCAGCAGGGCGCTGCCCAGCCCGCGGCCCTCTATCTTGAAATTTGAAAAGCCCATCGGCATATAGATATCCCTGATATCATCTATGCCGATAAAGCCAGGGTTGGCCATGGCCTTCGAAAAGCGATAGCCCTCTCCCGCGCCGGGCGCGGTGCAGCGGTGCTCCGGCCCGGTTTCCCCGAGATTCTTGCGGCTCACGGCCTCGTAGCAGGCCTTTCTGTCGGCACAGCCGAACCAGCAGCACTCGTTGCATAAAAACTCGGTCTTGTCCTTCAGGGCCTGCGGCAGCTTCTCCAGCTTTTCAAAAGCTCTGTTCAGACGAAAATCCGGAACGACATAGCGGAAATCATCCCGCCCAGCCTCTTGCCGGAAATCTTCAAAGTCGGTCAGGACCTTAGTGGTCGACGAGACAAAATACAGCCCCGGGTATTTATCCTTTAAATGATCGAGCAGCAGCTCGGAATGGAGTATGACCCCATTCCCGACCCCGCCGCTTTGGACAAACAGCCTGCAAAGCCGATTGCATCGCTCGTCGGCAAGATGCTCTCCCCGCAGTAGCGAATTGCTGAAGGTCAGCCGCGCCGATATCCCGTATTCCCGCATGAGCGCAAGGACCTCTTCGGGGTCGACGTCGCCCGATCCGACTCGCCCGCCTCCCCAGATGCAATCGGCCGGCGCGCCGTATATCGAACCTATGTCGCACCGATCATAAAAATACTCCCTGTGCCGGTGGAAGAGCGGCAGGAACACCTTATAAAACTCGTAAAACTCGAACAGACCCGGAAGATGATAATAGGCCGTGTCCTTTTCATAGCTATCCATATCTATATCCCCGTAAATCGTAATGTGCATGATATTTTGTCCCGATCAATCATACCATACTTTGCCCGATCATGCCATGAGCATGAAGAGAGCGGCCGCACACGCAGCCGCTCTCTTTGATATTTTCATCGCCTGCCGGTGGGCTATTCTTCCCTGTCGATCTGCTTCCCGCCATCCGGAACGACATTTTTCCAGCTTCTCAGCCCCGACGCTATCAGCTTCATCGCATTGAGATATGTCCACTCTCCCTGCTGTTCGTAACGGTCAAAATCCGCGCAGAAAACCGAAAATGCCAGCACCTTTCCGGTCTCCATGACGGCTTCGATGTTGCGCATTACGGTCTCGACGGTATGGCCGCCGGGAACACACTTGATATACGCGGGCGTATATTCATTAATGAGAAAAGCCCCGCCGCTTGATACGCGGCAGGGCCTGTGGAGTTAGGTGATCCCGGTCAGGATCAGTCTCCGGTCATTTTGGTAAGGAAACGGTGTTAGGCG
>CAKUAK010000028.1 GCA_934636325.1 uncultured Eubacteriales bacterium | reverse complement strand
CTATCAAAGCTGCCGCCATGTCCTATCTGCGGTTCTAAGGAGCACGTAAAACGGCTATCTTCTGCGAATCGCGCTGTATCCGTAACAGCATGGGGTGCTGCATCGGCAAAGATTGGAAAACAATACGAGTGCACCCGTTGCAAGCATTACTTCTGAAAAAGTCTACCTTTTTGGACACCGCAATAATGGCTGCATCAAGCATCCGACAATGCCTGATGCGCTATTTTCGGACATATCCAAAAATTGAACAACCTTTCTGGAAAGTTGAAGTGTGCAGAAAGCGCCCCACCTGTTATGCTGAGTACAGAAACAGGAAAGGGGCGTTTTCTTATGGAAAGCCGCACATATTACTACGCGCGAGTATCCAGCAAGGAACAGAATCTTGACCGCCAGATTGCTGCCTTTGCCGCTTTAGGGGCGCAGGAACGGGAGATTATCACTGACAAAGAATCTGGTAAGGATCTGGACAGAAGCGGCTATACAGCACTTAAAACGGCGCTGCTACGCCGTGGCGATACACTGGTTATAAAATCCTTAGACAGACTGAGCAGAAGCAAGCGTGACATAAAGAATGAATTGCAGTATTTCAAAGAGAATGGTATTCGTCTAAAGGTGTTGGATTTGCCGACTACAATGATTGAGTACCCCGCAGGACAGGAATGGGTGTTGGATATGGTTAACAACATTCTTGTGGAAGTCTTGTCCTCCATCGCGCAGCAGGAGCGTGAAACAATCCATCAGCGGCAAGCAGAGGGAATTGCAACGGCAAAAGAAAAGGGCAAGCATTTAGGCAGACCAAGCACACAGATACCCCAAAATTGGGATACTGTGATAACGCGATGGAGAAACGGGGAGATTACAGCCGTTGAAGCAATGCGACAGACGGGTGTAAAGCGCAGCACGTTCTATAAATTGAACGGATAAATTCAAAGGGTTCTCCCGTTGCGGTATAAGGGGGCGAAAATGGCGGGGATTTTTCCCCGCCACAATTCGTATTTACAGATTGAACAATCCAAGTGCAAGCAGAAGCAGCAACGCAAGCAGCGGGCAAGCGCACGCAAGAACGACAATAAGAATACAGATGATAGCTTTTCCCATGATACGATTTCCTTTCATATGTAAATTGATGGATTGAGAATTTCAGTTGCCTTGCATGACGGTCATACACGCTCCGCATATCAGGCGCATAGGTTTACCAGAGCGGGCGATATTGTGGCAGCACGGGCAGATATAGCGGTGGTTGTGATTCGGGCGCGTCGGTGGCGTAGGTATTCCACCGTTGGCGGCTGTGCTGCCGCCTGTGATACGGATGCCATAAAGGTCGTTTCGATTCAACTTGATTTCTTGAATGTCATTATTCAATATCCATTCAAGCAGTTCGTCCGATGGCGTTGTGGTGCTCCAGCCATATTTTTCGGTGCGGGTCACGATTAAACCGTGGGTTTCTGCCGTTTGTTTGAAATACTTATTGTGGTATGTTCCACCTCTGCTGCAATCCTGTGTATTGACGATTTCGTTGTTGTATTGGTGACACATTTCATGGAGCAAGGTACACACCGTATACTCAATAGGTCTGTTTAGCGTACCGGCGGCAATATTGATTTCTTTATGCCCCTCCCCCTTGACGCTCCAAGCATCGTACAAAGTATAGTGCCCATAACTACGGCTGCTGCTCTGAATGGTGATAACAGGACGGTCAAGCACACCATCAAAAAAGTCTGCATTGAGTTTGTCGTATAGCTTTTCAAGGTATCCGGCAAGGCGGCTGTATTTGGTTAATTCTTTCATGTGAACGCTCCCTTTCATTCAAAAAAGTTGATGTTGAAATGGGGAGCGGATACAGATATAATTCACTTGTACCCGCCCCCTTGACTGGCTGCGTGGTATAGAGGTCTGCTATCTAACTTTGGTCGGTTGGGGTAGCAGACTTCTTTTTAGGCAATGGAGAAACGGCGGGATGTGGTCTGTTTGGTGTATGCCTTATAAACGTCAGGCATAACCTTTTTGAACGCGGTGCTGTCAAAGCGGTTGGAAAGAACGGTTGTGTATCTGATGATATGCGTCCCAACGGTCAGCTCGTCAACACCCTGCGTGTCCATGTGCCGCTTGATTTCATCTTTGATGGATTCAACCATTGCGGCGGCTTCGGCGGCGATAGCTTCATACTCTTTCAGCGTTTCGATTTTGGAAATGATTTCGATACTTGACATTTTGCATCTTCCTTTCATTCTTTTCGGGATTTGGACAGGCGGCGATTTTGTTCGCTATGAATTGCCTGTGTTCCCTGTGATGGCTACATGATACTACGTACGTAGTTATTTGTAAATGGGCAAAGTGCAAGAAATGCGTACGTAGTTTTTATTCAATATGACTATGTACGTAGTTTGTGCGGCGTGATATACTATTACTGAGGTGATGCAGAGTGAAAGACACAGATAAAAAAAGAGAAAAGGCAAAGTATGACGTTGACTATGCCAAGAAGAACATTAAACGTGTTCCCTTGGATATGCAAAAGGACGATTATGATAAGCTGCAAGCCGCAGCAAGCGCAGCGGGCGAAAAGGTGAACACGTATATCAAACGTGCGATTTTTGAACGCATGGAGCGGGAACAGGCACAGGCGGGGGGCAGTTTTGGTATTTTTGCCGCCTGTCCAGAAGAAAAATATATGTAGTCGGTCGATGTAACCGTGGGAATTGCAAAAAGATGCCGTGCCTTATTGAGCAGAAAATAACTGCCCGATAAGCACGGCTTTTATATTTTAGGACACACAAAGGGCGCTCGGCTGGCTATACCGTCGCTATCAATGCGGCGCCTGCAACTTGCTTTGAATGGCTCTTTAAATAGCTTGAAGGTATCCCCCAATTCTCTTTATAAGGCTGGGGGTGTGAAACCGTTGTGAGACAATGCTTTGAGAAAACATTTAGGACACACGCTGTGTCTTTTTCGATGTCTGGAATAAGGGTGTACCTGTTGCGGTTGGCAGTGTAGGGTACACCCTTTGCGATTAGTGTTAGTAGAAAGCGTTCACCCGAGGTGCAGCGCACCAAGGAGCCAACGCCACTACTGCATAGAAAAAAATGAAGGGAGTTAAGCAAATGTCGGAATTACTGAAAAGGCTTCAGACCGGGCAACGGCATATCGAAGAATACACTCGTCCAAATGCGGATTTTATATGCCCTGTCTGCAAACAGGAATCGCCTTGTTATGCGTCTTTCGTGACGCTGCAAGCTGGCTATGGCAGCGTCCATGATGGCGAAAAGGCAAAGGTCAGAGTGTGCGGGGCGTGTATGGACAATCTCTATCGAACGTTGACACAGTGTGGCACGGGAAAGGAGTAGTAAAACGTGCTAACGAATCCAAACCAAAGAATAGTTACCGTTGTAGGGGCAAAAAAGTCAAAAGACGGGAAAACCTACGGTACAATTTTAAGACAGGCAGAGCGTGTTGCTGTTCGTCTCTTGGACGATGGAACGGCAGCTTTTTTGCTGTATGTTCATTTTGCGCTGCATCAGGACGCGCATACCTTTTCGTTTAGTCCAGCAGCGTTGTATCGAGAGCTGAATATTAGCAAGGAAAGATGCCGTACAGCTTTTCACAGGCTGATTGATGCAGGCTTTTTAGTACCAAAACATGATGGCAGCCCTTACTACACATTTTATGAGCTGCCGCCATGTTATGAAAATCTATATCCTGATGGCTGGACTTCCGATGAAGCAGAGCCGGTGTCTACGGCAATATCTATGCAGACCGATATACCGCCATCAAGCGATATAGATATGTCTAAACCGATAGGGGCAGTTACAGAACCGAATAGGTGTCCTGACACACAGGTAGAGGGGTATCTCCGTGCAGCCGTAGAGGATACCCCTGTCAATCAGGATAGAAATATTACAACAGATAACACACTTAATAATACAAATAATAAAACAGAAAATAGTATGCCTGCAATCAAGGATACGTCGGTAGAGAAGCGGCATAATCATTCCCCATTGGATAGATACAGCTATGATAAACTGGTGTATGATGAAGCTGGTGAAGCAGATGTAGAACGTGTCAATGCACTCTACTATATTCCACCTGAGGGGCAAGGCTATCGCATGGTAGACGATGATGATATGCCGTTTTGAAATTATCCGTTCAAAATGCAGTTGATGGACAAATACGTTGAAAATAATAAAGCGGGCAATCGTGTCAACATTTTCTTTTTGGATGCTCTGCCCATTGTGGCACAAGGGATTGCGGGGAATAAAAAAGTGCGGTTTTCCCAGAAAAACTCTGGTGGTTAAGCACTTATAATCGATAGTTCAAACTAAATGAAGAAATGGGGAATGAATTATAGAGGGAGATAGCTATGAAAGCGAAAAGTACTTTTATACGGTTGTTGACGTGAAAGCTATTTTAGGCGTATCAAAAGCAACTGCATACAGAGAAATGAAAAAATTGAATGATGAGCTAAAAAGCAAAGGATACATAACAATAAGTGGAAAAGTGCCAGTGAAGTATTTTATGGAGCGCCTTTATTGTTAGTCCATTTAATGTGAAAGACCGCCTTGTACGATTGAAGTACGGCGGCCTTTTTTGAAGTGTGCGAATCGTTTTGGAGCTGATAGACTGGCAGTATATCAAGGGGGGATTTGTAGTGGCTGTTCAAAAATATACAGCCAAAAATGGGAAAACGTTATGGCGCTTTTCGGTTTGGTACACTGACTGGACAGGAACGAGGAAACGAAAAAAGCAAGAGGGCTTTAAGACACAGCGAGAAGCAAAAGAAGCTGAGACTACGTTTGTAAATAGCAAGCGTACAGACATAGATATTACATTTGGCAATCTTGTAAAAGTCTACTTTGAAAATCGCTCCGCGCGTATTGAAAAGACAACGCTTGCAACAAAAGAGCATATGATTCGGACAAAGATTCTGCCGTATTTTGAAAACCTGCCGCTAAGCGAAATTGACACGGCAGCAGTAATGAAATGGCAGACAGAATTGATGAATTATCGTAACCCCAAAACGGGCAATCCATACGCACAGACCTATCTACGGCAAATCCACAATCAACTGTCAACGATATTCAATTTTGCTGTGAAGTATTATGGGCTGCTCAGAAATCCAGCACAGCTATGCGGGAGTATGGGAAAGCAGAATGCAGAGAAGTTTGACTTTTGGACGTATGACGAGTTCCAACAGTTTATCCGAACAACAGAAGATAATATGCCAGTACGAACCATTTTTAGCTTGTTCTTCTATAGCGGGATGCGCGAGGGAGAATTGCTTGCGCTTACGCTTAATGACTTTGACTTTGAAAAAGGAACGGTTTCTATCAGCAAGAGTCTTGCGGTGATTAAAGGTGAAGCGGTGGTCAAAGCCACAAAGACACCAAAAAGCAATCGGGTGATTGCCTTGCCGCAGCCTATCATGGATATGGTGCAGGAATACGCGAATGCTCTTTATAAGAATAAGCCGACCAACAGACTTTTTCAGACCAGCAAGCACTCGCTTTTTAGAGCGATGCAGACATATTGCAAAAAGTCCGGTGTACGGAAAATCAGGGTGCATGAGTTACGTCACAGCCATGCCAGTCATCTAATAGAATTAGGCGTATCGCCGCTTACTATCAGCGAGCGGCTTGGACATGAAGACATCAAAACAACGCTCAATACATACTCGCACCTGTACCCAAACAAGCAGACCGAAGTTGCGGAAATGCTTGCAGAATATGTGCAGAAATAGGGATTGGTACGAATCTGGTACGCTCCGCATACAGAAAAGCCCGGAAAGCCTTGCAGGACAAGACTTCCGGGCAATTTCGTTTTTATTCCCACTCGATGGTTGCGGGGGGTTTGGAGGTGATATCATAAACGATGCGGTTGATGCCGGGGACTTCGTTTACGATCCTGACGCTGACCTTATCAAGGACGTCATAAGGGATGTGTACCCAATCGGCCGTCATGAAGTCGCTTGTGGCGACAGAGCGGAGGGCGAGGGTATAATCATATGTTCTGCCGTCGCCCATGACGCCGACCGATCGCATATTGGTCAGAACAGCGAAATACTGACTCATGGTGTTCTCGATGCCGGCCTTGGCGATCTCATCGCGGAAGATGAAGTCGGCCAGACGCAGGGTGTCGAGCTTTTCCTTTGTTATGTCACCGATGACCCTGATGGCAAGACCGGGGCCGGGGAAGGGCTGGCGCATCACGAGATACTCGGGAAGGCCAAGCTCACGGCCCAGCTGACGGACCTCGTCTTTGAAGAGCATGCGCAGAGGCTCGATGATCTCTTTGAAATCGACATGGTCGGGAAGACCGCCGACATTGTGATGGCTCTTGATAACGGCGGCGTCGCCCTTGCCCGACTCGATTACGTCGGGGTAGATGGTGCCCTGGACAAGGTAATCGACCTGGCCGATCTTTTTGGCCTCGGCCTCAAATATACGGATGAACTCTTCGCCGATGATCTTGCGCTTGGTCTCAGGGTCGCTGACGCCGGCCAGCTTGGAGAGGAAATGCTCCTCGGCGTTGGCGCGTACAAAATTGATGTTCCATTTTTTGAAGGCCTCTTCGACCTCGTCGCCTTCATTGAGACGCATGAGGCCGTGGTCGACAAAGACGCATGTCAGCTGATTGCCGACGGCCTCGGCCAGCAGTGCGGCCGCGACAGAGGAATCTACGCCGCCAGAAAGGGCCAGCAGGACCTTGCCGTCGCCGACCTTTTCGCGGATCTGCTTTATGGCTGTGTCCTTATAATCGCCCATTGTCCAGTCGCCCTTGGCACGGCAGACCTCATAGAGGAAGTTCCTTATCATATCGACGCCGTGCTGTGTGTGGTTGACCTCGGGGTGATACTGTACGCCGTAGAAGCCGCGGGCTTCGTCGGCGATGGCGGCATTGGGGCAGGCGTCGGTGTGGGCGACCAGCTTGAAGCCTTCGGGCACCTTGGCCATATAGTCGCCGTGGCTCATCCACGAAATTCCCTCTTCGGGGATACCCTTGAACAGGCGGCAGTCGGTATTATAGTATGTTACGGTCTTTCCGTATTCTCTGGCTGTATCGTCCTGGGCTTCGGTGACCAGGCCGCCGAGGTTGTGGGCCATCAGCTGGCATCCGTAGCAGATGCCGAGGATGGGCACGCCGAGACGGAATATGGCCGGATCGACATGGGGAGAGGTCTCGAGATATACGCTGTTGGGCCCGCCGGTAAAGATTATGCCGATGGGATCATAGGCCTTGATCTCGTCGAGAGAGATGGTATAGGGTTTGACCTCGCAATAAACATTGCATTCTCTGACTCGCCTTGCGATCAGCTGGTTATACTGGCCGCCGAAATCAAGAACCAGCACTTTCTGCTGCTTGTTCATTAAACTTCCTCCAGGCTGAAGTATTTTGATCCGCGTGTATTTAAAACCGCGGTTTCAAATCAATATCATAAACTATATTATGTCATAATCGGGGAAAAGAAGCAACTGTTTTTATATTGGCCGCCTGCGCCGCAGGAATATTTTGAGCCGTGAAATGCAGACTATTACCATAAAAACAGTCAAGGGGAGATAATTGATGGAAAAGCACAGACGATATATTTTGTCGGCGGCCTGTCTGGCGGCGGTCATAATGACCGCCCTTGCCGCAGAGCCGGCCCATGCCGCGATATCCGGAAAATCTGTGTCGGGCAGATCGCTGGTCAAGAACGTGATGCCGTCCGAAACGGTATCCTTTACGGCATCGGATTTTGAGGGGCATGCCGGTGGGGAGCTTTCCGGCGTCATTGTCACAGCCCTGCCGGACCACCAGGCCGGAAGTCTGCTCTGCGGCGGAGAGCCTGTCGAGCCGGGCAGCGTTATAGAGGCCGATTCCTTGGGCGCGGTCTGCTTTGCGGCATCAGGGAGCGGGGAGGATATCCACACATCCTTCGAGTTCACACCGGTATATTCAGACAAGGGGGCGGACAGCCGGAGCATGACGGTATCCCTCAATGTTTCCGACAAGGAGAGCAGCGCGCCGGTCGCCGTCGACGGCAGAGGAGAGACCTATTGCGGAATGGCTCTTACCGGAAAGCTGGCGGCCTATGATCCCGACGGCGATATTGCCGGATACAGGCTGACAAGAGCGCCCAAGTACGGCGAGGTAAGCATCACCGGCGACAGGTATGTTTACACCCCGACATGCAGCGGCAGCAGGGAGGACAGCTTTGATTTTTGCGTTATCGACAGCTTCGGCAACACATCGGGCGACGGCAGGGTCGATATATTTGTCCGCCGCAGGGATGACGGCGAGTGCCTCACCTACAGCGATATGGCGGACAGCGCCGCCCATTATGCCGCTGTAAGGCTGGCCGAGCAGGGCGTGATCCGCGGCGAGAGCTTCGGCGACAGCTCGTTTTTCAGCCCCGGACAGACGGTCAGCCGCGCCGAGTTTGTTGCGATGGCCGCAAAGCTCCGTTCGCTGCCGGTGACAACGGCGGCCGTTTACACCGGTATGGGGGATAACGACGATATCCCGATGTGGGCGCGTCCGTGCATTTCGGCGGCATTGACGTCGAGCGTCGTAAACGGCGAGATAGATGAAAGCGGCAATCGCGTCATAAGGGCGGGCGACCCGATAACACGCGCCGAGGCGGCCGTCATAGTCGACAGGCTGCTCGATCTGGCCGACGACGGCAGAGTTCCCGGATATCCCGACGCGGGGGATATACCCTCCTGGGCGGCCCAGGCGGTGGTCAATACCGTGTCGGCGGGGTATATCGACCTCCTTGATGACGGCAGCTTTTCACCCGCAATGCCGATGACACGAGAGATGACGGCGTCATGCCTTTACCGGGTCATGCATGCCGAAAATGAAAAAGACAGGGGATTCTTCAATATCTTCAAATAGCAAAAGCAAAGCTCCGGCCGTTTTTAGCCGGAGCTTTGAGCTTTATTTTACATTGAGGCGCTTGCGTCGCTGCTCTTCCGCTATGCAGGCACGCTTGAAGCAGTCGCACATGCGGTTGCCGATATAGCCGTGATCCTTGCATTTCGGACATTCGGGTGGTATCGATATGTATGTCTCATCGAGACCGAGGGCAGACAGAATAGCCGACCTTTCGGAAAGCAGTGCCCGATGCCGGGCCTCTATCTCGCCCAGGGCCGCTCCGCTGGAAAGTGACGCCTTGGCCTTCTGAACGGTGATTCGGCCAAGCTCGACCTCATTGCGGGCGAAGCCGGGGCTGCGGTGGCGCAGCTCTTCAAGATGACGGGTCTGTTCGGCCTCTCTGCGGGCGCGCTTTTCCTCGAACATGCGGGTGACATAGGAAACAACGCTCTCTTCCTTCTTTTCGGGCGGCTGCCCGGCCTCCTTCGGCGCGGGAGCCGCGCCCTCGGCCAACTCGACCTGGCGGCGCGTCTTATAGCCCTTTTTGCTCCAGTCTTCAAGTATCTTATGAAGATAGCGCCATTGCAGCCTTCCGGTCCGCATGACCGTGCGGTCATAGGCCATCTTTATCATTTCCTCGGTCATGCCCATTTCCAGCCATGCCGACATGTATTTCTGCTCGCTTTCGGAGGGGGCGCGGCCGCTCATACCGAATACCGACATTATGCGGGTATACTGGGCGCGGCGCCTGCTCATGGCGTCGGCCATATCGGCG
Source organism: uncultured Eubacteriales bacterium (assembly GCA_934636325.1). Lineage (GTDB taxonomy): Bacteria > Bacillota > Clostridia > Oscillospirales > Butyricicoccaceae > RGIG1902. Next base: position 8,824 of record CAKUAK010000028.1, on the reverse strand, counting down.
GCGGCCGTATAGGTGACGATACCCTTGTCGTGCCATTCATAGGCGCGTTTTTCAAGCTCGCGGGCGCTCAGTCTCCCGCGGGAGCGGCAGTAGTTTATCATCAGCATTATGACATCGGGGGGCATATTGAGCTTATCGTATATGCCGTAGAGGGTCTCTATCTCGCTTTTGCGCATGCTGCGCCCCAGTGCCTGCTCAAGGTAATCGCACAGGCCGCGGAAGGCGGGATCGGTGCGCTGTGCCGATAAAAGCTCGGCTGCCGTATACCCCGGGCCTTCCTCGAGTCCGGCCCCTGCCCCGGCGGGGCGGCATATCTTATAGAGGATAAGAAGGCTTTTCGCCCGTTCCATCCTTCGGTCGTCGAAGCCGGTGTGGAGCTGCGCATCGTTGAGCCTGCATTTTCCGCCGGAGGCGCTGGCATAGGCATACAGCAGGGCGCAGTCGCCGTCGTTGATGGCGCACAGGGTCTTCATGGCCTCGGGGTTGTCCATACAGATGACGATGTCCTCGTCCATATTCGAAAAAGCCTCCTTTCACGGTCGGGTTATGGGAAATATATAGCCGGATACAGTATAACAGCAAAAGCTTTGTCAGTAAATCCCCAAAAATTGAGTGGATTTTTAAAGGGGCTTCTGCTATAATCACTATGTTAAGGAGGGTGTTTATGCGCCATTTCAACACATATATACTGCCTTGCTGCGGGAGCTGGCTGGAATACAGCATACTTTCGCAGAAGGTCTCCGATTATATCCGCGCCTCTGTGACGCAGATCTCCGACGGCGGGATCACCGCGGGCGAGATAGATACCGACTTCGGCAGCGTGCTGGCATTTTTAAAGCCCTGCCCCGCGCTTTCGGCCGATACCCTTTCGTATCTGACCGAGCAGAGCGCCGCCGTGCTCATGTCAAAGGGAGAGGTCCTTGCCGTTTACGGCGCCGCGTCGGATGTCAAAGAGGCCATCGAGCATGAGGATTACAGCAGCTTTGACGCCGTAGAGACCCCGCCGGGGGACGCCGCGTATGTCCACGACACCGAAAGCGCCTTCAAGGCACAGGAGCTGCTGCGGGAACGCATCAACATGCAGCACCTTAAAAACGGCGTCATGCTGCTTTCACCGCAGACGACCCATATCGCGCCCGACGCGGTCATCGGAAGCGGGACGGTCATCCTGCCCGGCTGCCTGATATACAGCGGCACGGTCATCGGAAGCGACTGCCGCATCGGGCCCAACTGCCTGCTTGAACAGGCCGTCATCGGCGACAGGACATCGGTCAACGAGACACAGATGAAGGAGAGCACGGTGGGCTGCGATTCGACCGTCGGCCCCTTCTGCTGGATACGCCCCGGATGCACGGTCGGCGATAATGTCCGCCTCGGCGATTTCGTCGAGCTCAAGAAGGCCGTCATCGGAAACGGCACAAAGGTCTCTCATCTGACATATATCGGCGACGCCGAGTTCGGCCGGCACATCAATGTCGGCTGCGGCACGGTCGTCGTCAATTACGACGGCAAGGGAAAATACAAAACGACGGTAGGAGACAACAGCTTCATCGGCTGCAACGTCAATCTTGTGTCGCCCGTCAATATCGGCAGCGATACCTTTATCGCCGCCGGAAGCACCATAACCGACGACGTCGAGGACGGCGCATTTGCCATCGCCCGCAGCCGTCAGGAGGTCAAGCCCGGCTGGGTCGAAAAGCGCCGCGAAAGCGGAAAGCTCTAAAAAGTAATCTATATATTTGAAGTCAACAGATATATTTGGGGGTAAAAACATGATTTCCAACACACAGGTAAAGCTCTTTTCCGGCAATTCCAACCCGGCTTTGGCCGAGGCTATCGCAAAGTCTCTCGGCAAGGAGCTCGGAAAATGCACGATAAAGACCTTCTCTGACGGCGAGGTATCTGTCGCCATCGACGAGTCGGTCCGCGGCTGCGACGTCTTTGTCATCCAGTCGACATGCGCTCCGGTCAACGATCATCTGATGGAGCTGCTCATCATGGCCGACGCCCTGCGCCGCGCATCTGCCGGACGCATCACGGCCGTCATTCCTTATTTCGGCTATGGCCGTCAGGACAGAAAGACCAAGGCCCGCGAGCCTATCTCGGCCAAGCTGATCGCCAACCTTATCGAAACCGCCGGATATGACAGGGTCCTGACGATGGATCTTCATGCTTCCCAGATCCAGGGCTTCTTTGATATCCCCGTCGACAACCTGCTGGGCACATCGGTCCTGCTGCCCTATTTTGAAAAGATGGTCAAGGCCGGCGACCCCGAATACGCCGTCGTCGCCCCCGATTTCGGTTCTGTCGCAAGGGCAAGAAAGTTCGCCGAAAGGCTCCAGCTGCCGATGGCCATCATCGATAAGCGCCGTCAGAAGGCCAATGTCTCCGAGGTCATGAATATCATCGGCGACGTCAAGGGCAAGAAGGTCATCATCGTTGATGATATGGTCGACACGGCCGGCACACTCTGCCACGGTGCAGAGGCCCTTGTCAAGATAGGCGGAGCCACAGAGGTCATTGCATGTGCCTCCCATGGCGTTCTCTCCGGCCCGGCTATCGAGCGCATCAACAACAGCTATATCACAAAGCTGCTGCTGCTCGATACCATCCCCATGACAGAGGACAAGAAGTGCGATAAGATCGAGACGGTCCCCGTCGCCGACATGTTCGCCGAGGCTATCAAGAGGATCGCTACCGATGATTCGGTATCCGAGCTCTTCATGTAACAGAGGGTGTTCGGTATTTTCAGACGCAAAAGCGCGGCCCCGGAGCCGCAGAAGATCGACTATATGATCGTCGGCCTGGGCAATCCGGGCGCAAGATACGAGACGACGCGGCACAACGCCGGGTTCATGGCGATAGATCTGCTGGCCGAAAGGCTGGACGCCGGACGTATAAACCGCGGCAAATGCAAAGCCCTTTATACGACCTGCATCCACGAGGGCAAGGCCCTTATGCTGGTCAAGCCGCAGACCTTCATGAATCTTTCGGGCGAAGCTGTGCGTGATCTGGCGGCGGCCTATAAGGTCGACGCCGAGCATATCGTGGTGCTCTATGACGATATAAACATCCATCCCGGCCGGCTCCGTGTAAAGCGCGCCGGCTCGGACGGCGGCCATAACGGCATCAAGAATATCATATATCATCTCCAGTCGGACAGGTTCCCCCGTGTCAAGATAGGGGTCGGGACGCCGGAAGGGGAGGATATGAAGGATTACGTCCTCGATTCGATATCCTCGGATACATATCAGGGCGTCAAGGCGGCGCCCGACGCGGCGCTGGCCATCGTTCTCCGCGGCGTCGACGCCGCCATGCAGGAGTTCAACGGAAAGGACTTCTCGCAGAAATGATCTCTGAATAAACATAATATGGAAATGCAGCAACCCCATCTTTTTATAAGATGGGGCATACTGCATTGCACAAGAGTGAGGAGTGAAAAGATGAAACTGCTGCTTGATATGCTGCGGGAGCTGCCGGAGTACCGCGAGCTTCTCGAAGCCGTCGCCGATGGGAAAAGGACGGTGTCTGTCTACGGCATGTCGGCCATACACCAGGCTCATTTTGCCGCTGCCCTGCGGCGTGATACGGGAAGGCCGATCGTCGTAATAACCCGTGATGAGCGCAGCGCCGAAGGCGTTATGGCCGATTATATCGCGTTTTCCGATGAGCGGGCGTCTTTTCTTCCTTCAAGAGAGCTGGTCTTTCACAATATAGACAACGCCTCTCACGAGCACGAGCAGAAGCGCCTCAAGGCCCTCTCGACCTTCCAGAGGGGCATATCCGGCGCGCTGTTTTCGACGCCGGAGGGCATGATGCTCTATACGATACCGCCAAAGCTGCTGTCACAGGCCGTAATGACCATCTCGGCCGATGAGGACTATGACCTTCAGGAGCTGTGCCTTAGCCTTGTAAGGTGGGGATATTCGAGGTGCGACAGCGTCGAAGGCCCGGGCCAGTTCGCGCTGCGCGGTGGGATACTCGACGTCTATCCGGCCGATGAAGAGCATCCGGTCAGGATAGAGTTCTGGGGCGATACCGTCGATTCGATCGGCCATTTCGACCCGCTGACCCAGCGCAGGACAGAGAACATACCCTCCTTCGACCTTATTCCGGCCAGAGAAACTCTGCCCGAGCTGACCGAAGGGGGGACAGAGGGGCTCTGCTCCCGGCTGGAAAAGCTGGCATCAAGAAAGGGCAGCCCCGATAAGCTGAAGAACACCATCCTTCAGGATGTCGATAATCTTAGAGCAAATGTGTATTTCCCAGCCCTCGACAGATATATCCCCCATATGTATGGAGAGGCCGCCCCGGCCATGGATTATATCCCACCCGAGGCTCTGGTCATTCTGGCCGACAGCCCGGCCTGCCTTGAGGCGGCCAAGGCATATGAATACCGCATGGGAGAGGACGTCACCCATCTTCTTGAAGAGGGGGTGCTCGCCCCGGCAAAGAGCGGATATAATCTTTCTCATGCCGCCTTCCGCGCCGCCTGCCAGCAGAACCCGGTGCTGTCCTTCGACCAGTTTTTGAGCTCGCAGGGTCTGCCTCCCCAGGCCATAATATCCCTTAATGCCCGCCAGCTCCCGTCATACGGCGGCAGCCTTGAAACGGCATGCTCCGACCTGCGGTCCTTCCTCTCGATGAACTATACGGTGCTGGCCATGGCCGGAGGAAGCCAGCGTGCCGCCAGCCTCAAGCGGGTGCTGGAGGATCAGGAGCTTGAGTGTGTTGACGCCGGGGACAGGCCGGTAAAGGGTAAGATAGCCCTTTCGACGGCCAATCTCTCGGCCGGATTCGAATATCCGTCCATACGCCTTGCCGTCATCACAGAGGGTCAGCTTTCGATAAAGCATGGCGGCGGAGAGAAGAAAAAGACAAGAAAAAGCAAGAAGAACGCCATCACCTTCAGTGACCTTCATCCCGGGGACCTTGTCGTTCACGATAAGCACGGCATCGGACGTTTTGTAGGGGTCGAGAGGATAAGCGTCGACAAGGTATGGCGTGATTATATAAAGATAGCCTTTGCGGGTTCCGATTTTGTCTTTGTCCCGGCAACATCCCTTGATGTCGTTTCAAAGTATATCGGCGCGGGCGAACAGACCGAGGTCAAGCTCTCAAAGCTGGGGGGCGCCACATGGGCCAAGACAAAGAGCCGCGCCAAGAAGGCGGCAAAGGATCTGGCCGAGGGGCTGCTCAAGCTCTACGCTGCACGGCGCAGCCAGCCCGGCTTCGCCTTTTTCCCCGATGACGATATGCAGAAGGGCTTTGAGGAACGCTTCCAATATGACGAGACCGACGATCAGCTGACCTGTGCCGCCGAAATAAAGCGTGATATGGAAAAGCCTTATCCGATGGATCGCCTGCTTTGCGGTGACGTCGGCTTCGGAAAGACCGAGGTGGCCTTCCGTGCCGTAATGAAGTGCATACTCGGCGGAAAGCAGGCGGCCATCCTTGCGCCGACCACGGTCCTGGCGCGCCAGCATTACCTTTCGGCCTGCCAGCGCTTCGCCGGTTATCCGGTAAAGGTCGATATGATGTCACGCTTCCGCACGCCGGGACAGCAGCGCGAGACCCTGCACGAGCTTTACGCCGGCTCATGCGATCTTCTTATCGGCACACACCGCATACTTCAGAAGGATGTAAAGTTCAAGGACCTGGGGCTGCTGGTCATCGATGAGGAGCAGCGCTTCGGCGTCAGCCATAAAGAGAAAATAAAGCAGATGACGACCTCGGTCGACGTACTGACCCTGACGGCGACGCCGATACCGAGGACCCTGAATATGGCTCTTTCGGGCATAAGGGATATGTCGGTCCTCGAAGAGCCGCCGGCGGGCAGGATGCCGGTGCAGACCTATGTCCTCGAACACGATGACGTCATCATCCGCGACGCCATCAGAAAAGAGCTGGCCCGCGGCGGCCAGGTGTATTATCTGCACAACCGCATCGACGATATCGAAGAGGTGGCCTCTGAGCTTCAGAAGGCTTTCCCCGACGCCGTTATCGAAACGGCCCACGGGCGTATGGGAGAAGCCAGAATGGCTGACGTCATGGGCAGGGCCTATGCCGGCGAGATAGATATCCTTGTCTGCACGACGATAATAGAGACCGGCGTCGACATCCCCAACGTCAACACCCTTATAATAGAGGACGCCGACAGCATGGGCCTTGCCCAGCTGCACCAGATCAGGGGGCGTGTCGGGCGCTCGCAGCGCAGGGCCTTCGCGTACCTGACATACCGCCGGGGTAAGGTGCTCTCCGAGATATCGCAGAAGCGTCTTTCGGCTATACGCGAGTTCGCCGAGTTCGGTTCGGGCTTCAAGATAGCCATGCGCGATCTCGAGATAAGGGGTGCGGGCAACGTCCTCGGCCCGGAGCAGAGCGGCCATATGATGAGCGTCGGATACGATATGTATCTGCGCCTGCTGGACGAGGCGACGGCCGAGCTGAAGGGAGAGCCGCTGCCCCAGAGGACCGAGTGTACGGCCGATCTGCTTGTTTCGGCCGGTCTGCCGCAGAATTACGTTTCCGACGCCGCGGTCAGGATCGACCTTTACCGCCGGATCTCGATGATATCCTCCCAGGAGGATTTCTACGATATGCAGGACGAGCTGCTCGACCGTTTCGGCGATATACCGGCGCCGGCGCAGGCGCTTCTCGATATTGCGCTGCTGCGGTCAAGGGCCTCGAAGAACGGCATAACCGAGATAAACCAGAAGGGCAGGACACTTATGGTCTATTTTGCGAATGTCGATATGGAAAGGGTGTCCCGCGTCTGCGCCTGCCCCGACTTCCGCGGCAGGATACTTTTCTCCGCCGGAGATACGCCCTATCTGACCCTCAAGCTCCAGCCCGACGAATCGCCCCTTGATGCCGCCGTCGTTATGATTGATTTGTATATCGGCGAATGATATAATATCGGCATACCGCAGCGATCCAAACCGATATATTTACGGAGAAGTATCATATGAAAAAATATCTTGTAGGCATATTCGCCGTTCTGCTGGCCCTCAGCCTTTTCAGCTGCTCGGCCAGCCCCACGGCCATAAAGGTGGGCAACAATAAGGTCGACGCGTCGGAATACGCGTATTATCTCAATTATAACCGCCTTAACCTCGACGCTCTTGCCGCCGGAACGACGGTGCTCAACATGGATCAGCTCATGGAGCAGGCCCGTCAGGCCGCCCGACAGCAGATCGTGTCGGCCGAGATCGTTCGCATAAAGTGTGATGAGCTGGGTCTTGAGCTGACAAAAGAGCAGAAGAAAGAGATGAAGGACGAAAAGGACGAGCTTATAGATTCCTTCGGCGGGCTTTCGGGCTATCTTGATTATCTCAGGGAAAATGCGCTTACCGACAGGCTTTACGACAAACTCCAGGAGAACAGCTATTATTATTCGATGCTCCATGACTACATCGCGGCCGATCCCGATATCGGGGTCAACAATGACCAGCAGCTCCGCCAGTTCTTTTCGGAGAATTATACGAAGGTCAGGTATATAAGGTTTTCGTCGCTCGACGAGGACGGCAGCCTTATGGACAGCGACAGCCTTGATGCCCTTCTAGAGCAGGCACAGGAGGTGCTGCGCCAGATCAACGACGGCGAGCTGACCTTTGACCAGGCAGGGGCAGAGTATGGTGACGGAGCCGGTCTCGAGGGAACGGTCATAGGGACCCAGGACGCCTCGCAGGCCGAGTATGTGTCCGACGCATTTTCGCTCATCGACGGTCAGACCGGCGGCGTTTATACCTACAGCGACGGATACTATATCCTTCAGCGGCAGGCCGTCGATATAAGCTATTTCGATGAGACCCGCGAGCAGATAGAGCTGGCGGCATCTGACTGGGCCTTCAACAGCTATATCTCGGCCGCCGAGAGCAACATAAACGTCACCGAAAGCGGCGTATGCCAGAAGATCGATTTCTCGAATATAAGCGATTATATAAAATAGCGGGGGGGATCTGTTATGACCACTGTTACGGCCGCCGAGATGAAAGAGATAGAGAAGCGCGCCGCCGAGGGCGGCATGCCCTATCTTCAGATGATGGAGAACGCCGGGACGGGCGCGGCCCGGCTGCTGATCGAACGCATCCCCGGGCTTAAGACGGCCGCAGTATTCTGCGGGCGGGGGAATAACGGAGGCGACGGCTTTGTCGCCGCCCGGATACTCAAAAATGCCGGGATAGGGGTGCTGCTCGTGCTGTGCGGCGGCAAGCCCAGGACCGAAGATGCCAAAACCAATTTTTATCTGGCCTCCATGCTGGATATCCCGATGGTGGTGGGACAGTATCTCTCGAAGGAGGATATTGCATATATCACATCGGCTGGGGTAGTTATCGACGCCATTTACGGCGCGGGATTTCACGGCGAGCTGCCCCTTGAAGAAGAGCTTTGCTGCGGCGTCATCAACTCGGCAAAGGGGGTCAAGGCGGCCTTCGATCTGCCCAGCGGGGTCGAGTGTGATACCGGCCATGCCGCCGCCGGCGCGGTCAAGGCCGATCTTACGCTTGCATTCGCCCGGCTGAAGCCGTGTCACGAGCTGGCGCGCGATCTGTGCGGTCAGGTCGAGCTGATAGACATAGGAATATAAAGACAGGGCCCTGCGCATTCGTGCGCAGGGCCTTTAATTATGATAAATAATGTCGAAAAACAGTTGTGGGGACAATTTTGCAATGCTATAATTAATGCGGCTTTAAAGCCCCGTGCGGTCGATATTCCTTATGCGCGGGAGCTGGAGCCTGAGGGTTATGGCCAGCGCGCGTATGGCAATGACGACAATGTCGCCGAGGATCATGGCCAGCGCCGAGTTTTTGAGCCATAAAAG
>CAKUAK010000027.1 GCA_934636325.1 uncultured Eubacteriales bacterium | reverse complement strand
TCGACGGCCAGTATGCCGCCTTCGGCCGCGTCACCTCGGGCATGGAATGTGTCGACAAGATCGTCGAGGACAGCCAGAAGAATAACACCGCCGACATCCGCACCATCAAGGAAACATAAACCTTATTATCAAAAGGTCTGTGCCTGCACAGACCCTTTTATCAGGATGTTTTTTCGACAGTAAAAGCCGGAGTCACAAAGACTCCGGCTTTTGTTTTGCCTATTTATCGCAGCTCGACAGCCAATAGGACGCGCCGCACGCATAGGCAGCCGCGCCGAACTGAAGGGCGTTTTCATCAAACATGACCTTGGGGTGGTGTCCGCCGTAGCAATATCCGTTTTCCGGCGTCCCTCCCCCGACGACAAAGAACATCGAGGGCACGCGCTCGGCGACCTCGGCAAAGTCCTCGGAACCGCTCATCTTCTGATCGAGGCAGGCTGCGCGGGGTCCGAAGAGCTTCCCGAAGCCCTCGCCTATGATGTCGGCCATCCTTTCGTCTATGACCAGCGCGCAGGTCGAATGCGGATTTTCGAACTTCGCCTCGGCGCGGAAGGCCTCGGCTATACTCTTTGTCACCTGCTCTATGCGTTCAAGCATGAAGGCCCGCTGCTTTTTGTCATACATGCGCAGGCTTCCGCCCATAAAGGCCGTCTGGGGGATGATGTTATTGGCTTCGCCGGCCTGAAAACGGCCGAAGGTCAGCACGGCGACCTCTCCGGGCGTCGCCTCGCGGGCTATCAGCTCCTGAAGGGCCAGATGTATATGTACCATGACGTTTATCGGGTCAATGGTATTTTGCGGGCTCGCGCCGTGGCCGCCCTTGCCGGTCACGGTTATATTTATAGCGTCGCTTGAGGCCGACACAGCCCCCTTGCCATACCCGATAAAGCCGGTCGGCGCCATCGGAAGCATATGGGCACCCATAGCGGCGTCGACATGAGGAGCTTCAAGTATGCCGTTTTCAAGCATGTCCTTTGCACCGCCAAGGATCTCTTCGGCCGGCTGGAACATCAGCTTGACGCAGCCGCAAAGCTCCTTCTCGTTTTCCTTGAGCAGCCTTGCCGCCCCCAACAGCATGGCCGTATGCATATCATGTCCGCAGGTATGAGCCCGCTCGCAGGTCGATGCGAAGGGCAGGCCGCTGTCCTCGCGCATGGGCAGCGCGTCCATATCGGCGCGCAGCAGGATGGTCTTTCCCCTCGCCGGATCGCCTATCGTCGCCGTTATGCCGCTTTTGCCGACCATTTTGGGCTCAAGCCCGATCTCCCGCAGCTTTTCGCATACGAATGCCGTCGTTTTCGGAAGCTCGAACCCGACCTCGGGGTTCTGATGCAGATACCGCCTGTCGGCCACCATCTGTGGCATCAGCTCCCCCGCTCTCTTCAGATAATCCATACTTCTTCTCCTTTTCCTTTGCCGCCGTCCCCTCCGGCGGATCCTGTGTTTTCATTCTAACATATGCCCATCTCCAAAACAATCCTAATAATTCGCAAATTAAATTATATAAACTACTTGACAAATTATTTAGACGCGGTATAATAGTTTCGCAAGAAAGGAAGTGGGTAAAGTGCAGAAAAGCGTATACAGCATCGTCCTTTCGGATGACGTCGTCGCCTGCATCGACCGCCTGGCCTATGCCAACGGCACCAGCCGCTCAAATATGATAAACCAGATCCTGGCCGAGCATGTTTCCTATACGACGCCGGAAAAGCGCCGCGGCGATATATTTTCAAAGGCCGTGGAAATGATAAATGCAATGGATCAGCTCCAGGTCATGCTGCGGCCGTCGGACACCCTGCTGTCGGTAAAAAGCGCACTGAGCTATAAATACAACCCGACGGTGCGGTACAGCATCGAGCTTTATAAAAACAGCAGCGCGCTGGGGCAGCTCCGCGTGACGCTGCGCACCCAGAACGCCAGCCTTGTCGCCCTTATGAACAGCTTCTTCGCGCTGTGGACCCAGATCGAGGCCGGGCTTTCCGATCCCCCACAGGCCGAATACGGCGAGGGCAGATATTCACGCATGCTCCGCCGCCCCGACAGCGCCGACGAACAGGCCATTGCCAAGGCCATCGTATCATATGTCGAGACGATGGACACGGCGATGAAATCATTCTTTTCCGATATGGGGCGCGGGCTTGATCCGTCATCCGGCACCGCAAAGATATATTCCGACTATGCAAACAAACCGACACTTCTTTTATAAGGAGGAACATATATGAACACAAACAAGCTGACAGAAAGATCCCTTGAAGTAATAAAGAGCGCGCAGGCTCTTGCCGTCCACGACGGCAACCCCCAGATCGAACAGGAGCATATCCTGCTGGCGCTGCTCAGCTATGAAAACAGCCTTATCGCCCAGCTTCTGACAAAGATGGGCAAAGACCCCCATACCATCGCCGCCGATGTAAAAATGGCGGTCGATAAAATGCCGTCGGTCAGCGGCAGCGCAAGGGAGGTCGACAAGATCTATATCTCTCAGAGCGCCGATCAGGCCCTTAACGAGGCCGAAGCACAGGCCCAGCGTATGACCGACGAGTATGTCTCGGTCGAGCACATCTTCCTCGGCCTTGTCGAAAAGGCCTCCGGCGAGGTCAAAGAGATATTCTCGCGGTATGGCATCACATCGCAGAGCTTCCTTGTCGCCCTCAAGGATGTCCGCGGCAACGCCCGCGTCACGGGCGACAACCCCGAGGATACCTATGATGTTCTTAAAAAATACGGGCGCGACCTTGTCGAGATGGCCCGCGAGCAGAAGCTCGACCCTGTCATAGGCAGGGATAACGAGATACGCTCGGTCATCCGCATACTTTCCCGCAAGACCAAAAATAACCCCTGTCTTATCGGTGAACCGGGCGTCGGCAAGACGGCCATCGCCGAGGGGCTTGCCCAGCGCATAGTAAAGGGCGACGTCCCCGCCGGTCTGCGCGACCGCCAGATATTCTCCCTCGATATGGGCGCCCTTATCGCCGGCGCAAAGTATCGCGGCGAGTTCGAAGAGCGTCTGAAGGCCGTCCTCAACGCCGTAAAAAGCAGCGAGGGACGCATAATCCTCTTTATCGACGAGCTGCACACCATCGTAGGCGCAGGCAAGACAGAGGGATCTATGGATGCCGGCAACCTGCTCAAGCCTATGCTGGCCCGCGGCGAGCTGCACTGCATCGGCGCGACGACCCTTGACGAATACCGCAAATACATCGAAAAGGATGCCGCCCTCGAACGCCGCTTCCAGCCGGTCACGGTCGACGAACCGACAGTCGAGGATACCATTGCCATTCTCAGGGGCCTTAAAGAGAGATACGAGGTCTTTCACGGCGTAAAGATCCACGACAGCGCCCTTATCGCCGCCGCGACACTTTCCAACAGATATATTTCCGACAGATTCCTGCCCGACAAGGCCATCGACCTGGTCGATGAGGCCTGCGCCATGATAAGGACAGAGATCGACTCGATGCCGACAGAGCTGGACGAGATCTCGAGAAAGATCATGCAGGACGAGATCGCCGAGGCCGCCCTTAAAAAAGAGACCGATAAGCTCTCTATGGCCCGCCTCGAAGAGGTCCAGCGTGAGCTGGCACAGCTCCGCAGCCAGTTCAGCGAGATGAAGGCACGGTGGGACAATGAAAAAGAGGCCATCGTAAAGGTCCGCAAGCTGCGCGAAGAGATCGAAAGCACCAACGCACAGATCGAGCGCGCCGAAAACGAATACGACCTCAACAAGGCCGCCGAGCTCAAATACGGCAGGCTGCCCGGCCTCCAGCGTCAGCTGGAAGAGGCCGAAAAGAACGGCCCCGAGGGCGAAAACAGTCTGCTCCGCGATACTGTCGGTGAAGAAGAGATCGCCCGGATCATCTGCCGCTGGACCGGCATCCCGGTCTCCCGCCTGATGGAGGGAGAGCGCGAGAAGCTGCTCAATATGGAAAATATCCTTCATAAGCGTGTCATCGGTCAGGACGAGGCCGTCACAAAGGTATCCGACGCGATACTTCGCTCCCGCGCCGGCATCCAGGACCCCAACAGGCCGATCGGCTCTTTCCTCTTCCTCGGCCCGACAGGCGTCGGCAAGACAGAGCTGGCAAAGACGCTGGCCGAAGCCCTCTTTGACGACGAGAGCAATATGGTCAGGATCGACATGAGCGAATATATGGAGAAGTTCTCGGTATCACGCCTTATCGGAGCACCCCCGGGATATGTCGGATATGAAGAGGGCGGCCAGCTGACCGAAGCCGTCCGCCGCAGGCCCTATTCGGTCATACTCTTCGATGAGATCGAAAAGGCCCATCCCGATGTGTTCAACATCCTGCTCCAGGTGCTCGACGATGGACGCATAACCGACAGCCAGGGCAGGACGGTCGATTTCAAGAACACCATAATCATCATGACCTCCAACCTCGGCTCTCAGTATATCCTCGAGGACGCCGAAAAGGGCGAGCTCAGCTCCGACACCCGCGACAAGGTCACATCGCTGCTCCATCAGCATTTCCGCCCCGAATTTCTCAACAGGATCGACGAGATCGTATTCTATAAGCCGCTCTCCAAGAACGAGATCGGCAGGATAGTCGATCTTATGCTCGATTCGCTGCGCAGGCGTCTGGCCGACAAGCAGTTGACCCTCGATGTGAGCGACGAGGCAAAGGATCTTATCATCGACGGCGGATATGACCCCGTATTCGGTGCAAGACCTCTCAAGAGATATATACAGCACAATGTCGAGACACTCGTGGCCCGCATCATTATCAAGGACGATCCCGCACCCGGCGCGCACATCGCTGTCGGCGTAAAGGACGGACAGCTTACGGCATCTATCGAGCCTCAGGCTCAGACATCGAAATAAGGATATCGTTCAAGGACGCGCCGAAATATTCGGCGCGTCCTTTTCTGTATTATTACCCATTTATATAGATTTGAATATATTATCAAAATTAACTGGATTTTTCCGCACAAATATAATAAAATATGAGTTATAATCGCTTTTTGATTTATTAAGTGGTTTTCTGACATTTTAAGGAGGTGCATCACGATGCGCAGGGTGAAAATATTCACCAATTCATGCTGCGATCTTTCGCCTGCCCTTGCCGAAAAGCTCGGTGTGACCCTTATCCCCGATACCATCGTTTTCGAGGGCCGCGAATACCGCACCAATATCGATATAACGCCCCCCGAAATATACGATATGATGGACTCTTCCCTCAAGTTGCCGACGACCTCGCACCCCAATATCTCTGTATATGAAGAGTGCTTCCGATCCTGCGGCGAATGTGACGAGATCCTGTGTTTAACGATAACCTCTAAAATGTCGGGGACCTACAGCACGGCCTGCACCTCGGCCGATATGCTCAAGCAGAAGGGCTTTGCCCCCTCGATATACATATACGATTCAATGCAGGTCTCTTATGGCCTGAGTCTTATGGTCGTCATGGCGGCCGCCCTGGCCGACAAGGGCCTCCCGGCTGTCGCCATAATCTCTGAGCTTGACCGTACCAAGCAGAAGATAGGCGTATATTTTCTCATGCAGTCGCTGAAAAACGCCAAAAAGGGCGGGCGTGTCGGCGCCATCAGGACGCTGGCGGCCGATATCCTCGGCGTCAAGCCTCTTCTCGTTTTCCGTGATGGGCTGGTCCGCGACGCCGGCATCATGCGCAATTACCCCGAGGGTTTGAATGCCATCGTTGAAAAATACCGCTCGGGGGCAAAATACGGCGGCACGGTATTTATCTTTCACACCGATGATCTGCCCGATGCGCAGTCTGTTGCTACCCGCATAAGGGAGATCGACCCCGCCGCGGATATACATATAGAATGGGTCGGGGCGGCCATCGGCATCTACACGGGCCGTGGGTGCGTCGGCATCTCATTTATCGAAAAATAATGATCTATTCTGTTCTTCTTGCATCATACGCGCTATTCTTCATGGCCGATATCCTGAATCTCAGGCGGCGCGAAAACGGCCTTTTGCCCCACATCGTTTTTATCACCGGCGCTTTGGGCTTTATATCCTGCTTCTCGCACCTGCTATTCCGCGGGGTAGTAAACGATACCCTCGTTATCTCCGGCCCGGCGATCGGCGGCCTCATATTTTCGATGGGTCTTCTGCTTCTCTGTCTTTTCCCCTCGGTCACACACAAGGCGGCCGAAAGGTCGGATGACCGGCTGAAGCCCCTTATATCGACCGGTATGTATGCCCTGTGCCGCCATCCGGGAGTTATCGCAATGGGGCTGTGCTGCGTATGTCTTTATCTGCTGTGCCCCACAGCCTCAATGGGCATGCTGTGCATCCTCGACATGGTCCTCGATCTGATCTATGTCAAATGGCAGGATGTGTATATCTTCCCTTTTACAATATCAGATTATGAAGGCTATAAAAAAACGACTCCGTTTCTGATCCCTACCATCGGAAGCATATCGCGCTTTTTCAATTCCCCATCCGAAAGGTGACCTCTTTTATGAAGTTCGAGGATAAGCTCAAAAGCATGACACAGGAAGAGATCTGGCAGGAATACTGCGGTTTTCTCGACCTGTCGATCGACCAGTATATGCAGATACAGCACCGCCTTCTGGCCGAGCAGATAGAGCTTTTATCCTCCTGCCATCTGGGGAAACGCCTCTTCGGCGGACAAGAAATAAAAAGTACCGAGGATTTCCGGCACCTCGTTCCCCTTACGACCTATGACGATTACGCCGATGTGCTGCTTCTCAAAAAAGAGGAAATGCTCCCGGCAAAGCCTCAGGTATGGCTCAAGACCACATGGGAGGGCGGCAGCCGCCCGGACAAGGTCGCGCCCTACTCCCAGGCCATGCTCGACACATATAAGACCAATATCATCGCGGCAATGATCCTTTCGACTTCGCCCTGCAAGGGGCGTTTTCACGTGATTCCGGGTGCGCGGGTGCTTTATGCCCTCGCGCCGATGCCCTATGCCACCGGACTTTTCCCTGGCCTTATCGACTCGGAGATGACCTTTCATTTCCTTCCGTCGATAAAAGAGGCCAGGACCCTCTCCTTTTCGCAGCAGACCAAACGCGGCTTCGAGCTCAGCCTCAAATACGGCATGGATATGTTCTTCGGCATGAGCAGCATACTCCTCGGCATAAGCCGCAAGGTCGCCGATATGGCCTCGGGCGGTTCGGGCAAAAAGGCCGGATCGATGCTCAACATATCCCCGGGGATGCTCTTCAAAATACTGTCGGCCCGCTACCGCAGCCGCCGCGACGGCCAGCCGGTCATGCCCAAGGATATATTCGACCTTCACGGCTTTGTCTGCGTCGGGACCGATACCTCGCTCTACAAGGACGAGCTCGAGGCTTTATGGGGCTGCCGTCCGCTGGAGATCGCGGGCGGGACAGAGCCCTCGTGCCTCGGGACCGAGACCTGGAGCAAGAACGGCCTTGTATTCTTCCCTGACGACTGCTTTTACGAGTTTATACCCGAATCCGAAATGCTGCGCGGCATCGACGATCCGTCCTATGTTCCAAAGACATATCTCATGGACGAGCTGGCGGCCGGACTGTGCTATGAGCTTGTCATAACCGTCTTGAAGGGCGGAGCCTTTGCCCGCTACCGGGTCGGCGACGTCTACCGCTGCCTGCGGACAAAGAATCCCGCAGACGGTCTCGATATCCCCCAGTTCGAATATGTCGACCGCGTCCCGACCGTCATCGACATCGCCGGCTTCACCCGCATCACCCGCCGCGCCGTCGAAGAGGTCATAGGCATGTCCCGACTTCAGATAAGTGATTGGTTCGCCCTTAAGGAATACGACGGCGACAACCGCTCTTTCATGCACCTTTATGCCGAGATGGATCCCGCCTGCCTCGATTCGGCCGCAATAAGCCGCCAGATCATAGCCGAGCATCTTGGCGTCTATTTCAGATTTTACGATAAGGATTACAGCGACCTTAAAAAGCTGCTGGGGTATGATCCCCTTGAGGTGACCATCCTGCGCAGCGGCAGCATGGCCGAATTCCGCGCCCGCTGCGGCAGGGATATCCCGAAGATCAATCCCCCGGTATTCGATGTGATCGAGATCAAAAAGATCTCCGGAATGACGACGGGAGGTGACGCGGCTTGTCGATAACCGATTCTCTGTTCCTCGCCGTCCCGCTGATATCGACCCTGTGCAGTCTCTTTCTTTTCCTGACCGTTCTGGGCGCAAAAAAGAACCGCACGATATATGCCTTCATGCTGCTCCTGCTGTCTTTTACGGCATGGTCGGCCGGATCGCTCTTCCTGCGTCTGCGGCTTTATCCCGGCGAGCGCTTCTGGTACGAGGTCTCGATAACCGGAATATTCTGCGTGCCCTTCCTGATCTATAACTTCATATACTGCTTCACCGGCAAACGCGCGCCGCTGACCCGGCTCGTATATATGGTCAGCTGGACGGTCATCGCCGTTCTCAACATAGTAGATGTCTTTATAAAGCACCCGCAGATCGTCCTTGCCGACGGCTCGCGCGAGTTCAATTTCATTATCACCCCCTGGGCGATAATCCCGATACTTTATGCTGCCGTCACCCTCTTTTCGGCCGGACGCATGGTCGTCAGGAATATCCGCCGCGACGGCGTCCCAATATATGTATACCGGCCGCTTTTCATCGGCGTCATCATCATGTTCATCGGCACGGTGTCCGACGCGATCCCCAGCCTCGGCTCTTTCCCGGCCGACACGCTGGTCTGCGGCATAAACTCCATATGCATATACTATACCCTTTATAAAAAGCGCCTGATCCCGCTGAGCCGCATAGCCTCGGGCAGCTCGACCTATCTGCTCTCGGCCGTCTTTACAACGGCCTTCATGGCGGCCGCCTATCCTTCGATAGAGCTGTTTTACAATTCCAGGTTCGATAATTTCAGCCAATATAAGACCCTTGCCTTTGCCGTTTTGTTCTCGGTGATATCGACCCTTGTCTATAACGTCATAAGGCGTCTGATGTCGGATCTTTTTGTCAAGGGAGAGGAAGCACGGAATGTGGCCCTTCGGTCCTTCAGCGGCGACGTCAGCAAGACTCTCGATATTAAAGAGATCATCGAGCTTTACAAAAACTATCTGCGTGAAAATACCCAGGCCGAAAACGCCTTTATCTGCATCCCCACCGCCGACGGCAGCAGCTTCCGCGCCGCCGGAGCCGTAAGGGAATATTCGCTGGCCGATCTTTCGATATCGACCAACAGCCCCCTTGCCGATCTCTTCCGCAAGCACGGCCATTCGGTCACCCTTGAGGATTTCAAGCGCACGGTTGAATACAAATCCATGTGGGAGAGCGAAAAGCGCATGCTCTCCGATTCGGGCGCACGGCTGATGATTCCCATCATGTATGACGGCAGCCTGACCGGAATAACCATCCTCACCCCCCGCTCTGACGGCAAGGATTACAGCTTCAGCGAGGTCACATTCATGGAATCGACTGCCTCGATACTCTCGGTCGCCCTTCAGAACTCGTCGCTCTATTCGTCACTCCAGCGCGAGGCCCGCAACGACAGCCTGACCGGCCTTTATAACCGCCGCTATTTCATCCAGCGCATCAGCGAGGATTTCCGCTCGGCCTTCCACGATGTGATATCCTTCATGATCTTCAATATGGACGACTTCCACCTCTTCAACGAGCTTTATGGCAGCATGGAGGGCGATGTCGTCCTTGTCAACTTTGCACGCATACTTGATTCCGTTATGGGCCGGCACGGCTCGGTCTGCCGCTACAGCGGCAAGGAGTTCGCCGTATTTCTTCCCTTCTGCCCGCCGTCAAAGGCGGCGGCCTATGCCGACGAGATCCGCACGCGGTTCGCAGGCTATATTTCCGAAAAATACGGCAGCCAGCCCGGCGGGTCTCTGACCTTCAGCTGCGGCATATGCGGTTATCCCATGTCGGCCTCGGGGATAGAAGAGCTTCAGAATCGCTGCGGCATGGCGGTATTCAGCGCCAAGCAGAACGGCAAGGCACGAACCGTCGTTTACAGCAGCAGCATCGATCCCGACAACGAAAAGGGTGCCGCCCGCCGCAAGCTGTCGGAAAGCTGCTCGCAGATGATATTCGCCCTTACGGCGGCTATCGACGCCAAGGATCACTATACCTTCAACCACTCGCAGGCCGTCGCGGCCTACGCGGCGCAGTTGGCCGAGCATATACCCCTCGACGGAGAGCATGTCGAGATCATACGTCAGGCCGGGCTGCTCCACGATATCGGCAAGATAGCTATCCCGGAGGCCATACTTTCCAAGACCAGCCGCCTTACCGATGAGGAATACGCCATCATGAAGACCCATGTAGAGCGCTGCGTCCCCATCATACGCTACCTGCCATCCCTTGACTATGTCATCCCTTCTGCCGTCGGGCATCACGAACGGTGGGACGGCCGCGGCTATCCCCGCGGGCTCAAGGGCGAGGAGATACCGATCGGCGCCCGCTGCCTCGGCATCGCAGACGCCTTTGACGCGATGATATCCCGCCGCCCCTATCGCGACCCCATGCCGCTCGATCTGGCTCTGAACGAGCTTAGGCGCGGCCTCGGCTCGCAGTTCGATCCGGAGCTCGGCGCCCTGTTCATAAGGCTGGTTGAGGACGGGACGATCAAACCCCTGAATCATTAAAAATACCCCCTGACCTGCTTCGTGGTCAGGGGGCTTTACTTATGTCCGATCAAAGGCCGAGGCCCTTGCGGACATTGACGACAAAATCCTGTGCGTTGGTGACAAGGCTCTTTACCGCGAGGCTACCACGGTCGGTCAGCTTATTGACGGCAAACTCTGATATATCTATCGAATAGAAATAAAGCGGCCGCACCCTACCATCTCTTACACGATAGGACGGCGTCATATTTCCGGTGGCCACTGTGTGCAGAACAGAGGCCATACAGATTATCGTCGTCGCCTGACGCACCAGGCCGCGCATGGCGTCCTGCGCCTCGTAAACATTGGCGTAAACGCCGGGCAGCGGTCCGTCGTCTCTTATAGAGCCCGCCAGCACATAGGGTACATCCATCTCGAGACAGGAGGAAATAATGCCGTCGCGTATGCCATAGCGCTCGGCAAACTCGCGGATAGAACCGCAGGCCCTGGCCTTGTTTATCGTGTCGATATGGTTATAGCGGCCGTTGTGGCGTATCTCCTGTGTGTATATGTCCTGGCCGAGAGCCGTCCGCATCAGCCCGGCCTCAAGATCGTGGGTAGCCAGGGCGTTGCCGGCCATAAGTCCGTTTGCGTATCCGCCCTTTATTATGGCCTCCATGGCCTTTCTCGAATCGCTGTCGAAGGCGCATGCCGGACCCATTACCCAAAGGATATTGCCCCCCTGCTCCTTCTCCCGTTTGAGCAGAGAATAGAGCTGGTCATAATCCTTCGAATAGGCCGTCTCACGAGAGCGCCCCTGCCGGAAGGCAAACTGCATGCCACCCTGCTTCTTTTCCTCGAAGCCGTCCATATGGACATATATGCCCTCGCTGCCGTCCTCTGTGCGGCCCAGCACGACCTTCTGACCCTTCCTCAGCCTGCGGAACTCGGTTATCTCTATCCTTCCGTTTTCATATACCGGAACACAGTCCATTCGGCTCTCTTCGGCCAGCAGCCATTTCCCGTCGATATGGAAGTATTCGGGGTATATGCCTGTGGCATGGTAATTTTCCGGCGCGACGCCGTCCATCGGGGCTTCAAGCATAGCCGCCTCCGGAAGGCCGGCAAAGGCCGGGGAATCAAAGTCGGGCGCGCTGTATTCGGGCATTTCGAATGTCATATCGGTCATTCCTCCTGAAGGAAAATCTCTTTTTTCTATATTTTATCACATATATCCAATAAAGCAAGCACAAAATGCCTGTAAAGTTTAAAACTTTACAGGCATTTATATCAGAGCATTTTAAGCTACTCGGTTATCTTTCTGTCCTTCAACCGCAGTATTCTGCTGCAGCCGGTCAGGGTCGAGGGCCTGTGGGAAACGAGCATTATCATCTTATCCTCGTATTCGGTCTCAAGCGTCCTCAGAAGAGCCTTTTCATTGAGTATATCAAGGCTGCTGGTCGGCTCGTCCATGACGAGCATGTCAGGATCACAGAGCATGACGCGAGCAATGCCTATCCTCTGCTTCTCGCCGCCGGAGAGCCTACCGCCAAGCTCGCCCATGGCGGTATCGTATCCGTCGGGCAGGGTCATGATAAAGTCATGTATGCCTGCCCTGCGGGCGGCGCGCTCTATCTCCTCCCTCGAAGCGTCGGACCTGCCGAAGGCTATATTGGCGGCGATCGTATCGCTGAAGATGAATGTGTCCTGTTCAAGCAGGGCTATACGCCTGCGCAGGCCGGCCAGCTTTATCTTCTTGAGCGGTATTCCGTTTATGAGTATCTCGCCGCCGGTGGGCTCCCAGAATCTGAGAAGCAGGCGTATGACAGTTGATTTTCCGATGCCGCTCTCGCCGACGATTCCAATTTTATCCTTAGGTGAAATGGTAAGATCGACGTGCTCGAGCACCGGCTTGGAAGAACCACGGTAGCCGAAGGTAACGTCCCGCAGCTCTATCTTCTCTATTTTTTCGAGTCCGACGGGATCGGGATCTTCGATGACCTCGGGGATTGTATCCTCAAGATCGAACAGGCGCTCTGCCGCGGCGTATGTTTCAAGCAGACTGGAAACGACCTGGGTCAGCGACTGTGTCGACGAGAAGGAGGCCGATACGACAAAGGAAAGGACGATGACCCCGGCGGGATCGGCCTCTCCCCCGGCCGCAAGATATGAGGCCACGGCAATTATCAGTATCCTTGCGAGATAGATAAAGAATGTGGGGGCCGAGGTCACCAGCTGGCGATGCATGGTCAGCAGATGGGCCGAGCGGTTTATCTCTTTCGTCTTGTCCTCGACCGCCTTTTTGCGCTCATCACCCATGCCGAAGATCTGGATATCGCGCACACCGTAAACGCTTTCAAGCACGCTGGCCTTGAGCTGGCCGATCCGGATGCGGTAATCTCTGCCGACATTTCGGCCGAGACGCAGGGACAGATAAGGCAGCAGAACGCTTATCAGAATATAGAGCGGGAGCAGCACCCAGACAAATAATCCGTTTATCGACCCGGCCAGTATCAGGGTCATAAGGGGCAGCAGTATTACGGTAAATACCGGGCCTATGGTATGGGCAAAGAAGAACTCTATCGTCTCTATATCGGCGACGGCGATCGAAAGTATGTCGCCCTTCTGCCTGTCGACAAGGCAGGCCGGCGCAAGGCGCTTCACCGTATCGAACATCTTGACGCGCATATCGGCCAGCAGCTGGTATGCCGCGGCATGGGACACAAGGCCCTCTATGTACCGGCATATCATTATCCCAAAGGCCGACAGGGCCATAAGCCCGGCCCAGAGCCCGGCCGACCCGACCGACGTCATCCCGGCGTAATAGAGTATCATCATCGCGCCGAAGCCCATGATGCCGAGGTGGGATGCGTTTCCTATTATGCTGGCCAGCGTCGAGGCCACCAGCTTCCACTTTATCGGACCGGCTATCTTGAACAGCCTGACCGTCATTTCCATAAAGCTGCGCTTATTCTTCTGCATCGCCAAGCCTCCTTTCGCCGTGATGCTCAAGCTCGGCCTGTTCGGTCACGAGCCTGCAGTAGAGCCCGTCATGCTGCATGAGGGCGGAATGATCGCCGCTCTCGGTGACATGCCCTGTCTCCATGACATATATCTTGTCGGCCTGGGCTATGGTCGACAGGCGATGGGATATCACTATCGGGGTCCTGGCGGGCGCAAGCTCGCCGATGCACTCCCAGATCTCCTTTTCGCTGTCGATGTCGACGCTGGAGGTCGCCTCGTCGAATATGATATAGGGCGCGCTTGAAAGCAGCGCGCGGGCTATTCCTATCTTCTGGCGCTGGCCGCCCGAAAGACGTGCTCCGGCATCACCTACGTCGGCATTGAGTCCGTCGGGCTGTGACATGACCCAATCCCTGAGCCTTACCCGGTCGAGGGCGTCGATCATCTGCGCCTCGGTCGCCGAGGGATCGGCGGCACGGAGATTATCGGCTATCGTGCCGCTGAAGATGCTTACGGCCTGGGGCACCATAGCTATCTTTTTGCGGAGCTCCTCCGGTTTAAAGCAGGTATAGTCGACACCCTCCATGTATATACCACCCTGCTTCGGATCGCCGAAGCGCATCAGAAGGGCGGCCGCCGTGCTCTTGCCGCAGCCCGATCTGCCGACGATAGCCGTCATTTTTCCCTTTTCAAAGGTCATCCCGGCATCGCGCAGAACATCCTTGCGCCCGTCATAGCTGAAGGTGACATCATCCATCGTGATGCCGTCGAAATCATTTTTCTTTTTGCCGTCAAACTTATGATAGGGGCGTGTGGTGTCTATCTCAAGCATTTCGGCGATGTTCTGGGCGGCCGCGATACCTGTCAGGGCCGAATGGGTGGCGTTCATCAGGGCGCGCATGGCCGAGAAGAAGCTGTAAGAAAGCATAAGCACCATAAGGGCCTGTGAAAGGCTGACCGTACCCGAAAGCATCTGGCGGCAGGTTATAACGGCGGCCAGTACGACGGCCGAATAGATGGCTGTTTCGGTGAAAAGAAAGGCCGAGAAGTTGATCTTCATGACCGACATGATCCTGCCCCTGAAATCATCGGCCTTTTCCCTCAGGACCTTATACCTTCGTTCATCCTGATTGAAGAGCTTTATGGTCGTAAGGCTGCGCAGGCTTTCGAGGTAATAGGCCGTCAGCCCGCGGAAGCTGGTCCAGTAATCCTTCTTGAGGGCGTCGATGACCGAACGGAACTTGTTGTTGAGGGGCATAAGAGCTATCGCCACAACAAGCAGCATCCAGGCAACCGGAAGCGATATGCTTTTAAGCCTGAAGAAAAGATATATCGGCGCAAGCAGGCAGTAAAGCAAGCCCGGCAGATATTTGCTGTAATATACCTGCATGGATTCGACGCCGTCGACAGCGTTGGCAACGGCGGCCGAAGCACCGATCTTTTCGATGTTCATGACATCGAGCTCAAGTATCTTTGAAAATATCCTGTCGCGCAGCAAAAGCCTTGATTTTGCCGTGCATCGGTACTCTGTCTCGCCGACCAGCACCTCGCAGACAAGCATGACGGCCGCAGCTCCCAGCGCCGCAAGAACGGCCGATGTGAAATCGCTTCGCGTCATCGACGGAGCGGCCATATCCCCCATGAAGGCCGACATTATCTGCGCAAACTGTGCCGTCGCCGCCAATGACGCCAGCTTAAAGGCGACTATGGCGAAGATGTACCGTTTGAGGCCCTTTGACATATCCAAAAGGGTCTTGTTGATAAGTAGCATCGTTTACCTCCCTTTAGGGTTAGTTCAAGCTAACCCTTCCTTTGAAATAAACGGGTTGCCTATGGCTAACCCTAATTAAAGATACATCGGTCAGCCCTTTTTGTCAAGAACAGGCCGCCCGATTTGTTAAGTTTTTTTGTATCGTTTAAATGCCTCTCTATATCTGGTATAATGACCTTGTATAAGTTTTCGAACGGAAGTGATCTCTATGTCAATATATAAGGAAGAAATGATGACCGAAGGCCTCGGACATCCCCTTTTCGTGCGCGAATGGCTACCCGATGGCGATATCCGCGGCCTTGTCCAGCTCTGCCACGGCATGGCCGAGCACAGCGCAAGATATGCCAAATTGGGCGAATACCTGGCTTCTTACGGTTACGCCGCCTTCTGCCACGACCACCGCGGCCACGGAAAAACCTGCCGTGAGGGCGAGGTGCTGGGGTATTTCGGAGAGACCGGCGGATGGGATGCCCTTGTAAACGACGCCGTCGCCCTGGGCGAGATCATGCGGCACAGATATCCCGACGGGCCGTATATACTTTTCGGACACAGCATGGGTTCTCTCGTCGTGTCGTCGATGGCGGCGCTCGGGCGTCCGACACTTTATGACGCATTCATCCTCTGCGGCTCTCCCGCGCCCAATCCCCTCGCTCCGGTGGGCAAGGCGATGGCCCGCGGCTTCTGCCGTATCGGCATGTCAGACAAGCCCAACGACATTCTCAATGCCATGGCCTTTTCGAACAACAACAGGCATTTCAAAAAGGAAAGCTCGAGCAACGCGTGGCTGTCATCCGATGGGGCTCAGGTCGGAAAATACGACCGTGACCCCCTCTGCGGCTTCCATTTCACATCGGCAGGCTTTTATGATCTGTTCGACGGTCTCTCCCGTGTACGAAGCGACGGCTGGGCCGTAAAAACCGAATGCAAGCCCTTTCTGCTCATTTCCGGCGGCGACGATCCCGTGGGAAACTGCGGCAAAGGGCCGGAATGGATCGAGCGCCAGCTTAAAGCCTGCGGCCGCGAGGTCAAAAACATCATATATCCCGGCAAGCGTCACGAGATCCTCAATGAAAAGGACTGCGATCAGGTCTTTACCGACATCATAACATGGATAACAGAGAGGGACGACAATGAGTAAAAAATACATCCTTGCCATCGACCAGGGCACGACCAGCTCCCGCGCCATTCTTTTCGACCATGACGGAAAGGTGTGCTCTGTGGCGCAGCACGAGTTCACACAGATATTTCCAAAAGACGGCTGGGTCGAGCATGACCCGATGGAGTTGCTGTTCAGCCAGACCCTGTCGATCGACGAATGCTGCCGCGCGATAAATGCCGGGCCGCAGGATATCGCCGCCATCGGCATCACCAACCAGCGCGAAACGACCGTGCTTTGGGACAAACAGACCGGCCGCCCCGTCTATAACGCCATCGTGTGGCAGTGCCGCCGGACGGCCGACTTCTGCGAAAAGCTCAAGGCCGACGGCCTTGAGCCCGAAATATCCGAAAAGACCGGCCTTATAGCCGATGCATATTTTTCGGCCGGAAAGATACGCTGGATACTTGACAATGTGCCGGAGGCCCGAAAGCTGGCCGATGAAGGCAGGCTTCTTTTCGGCACGATCGACACATGGCTGATCTGGAACCTGACCGGCGGCAAGAGCCACGTCACCGACCTGACCAACGCCTCCCGCACGATGCTTTTTAACATAAACGACCTTTGCTGGGACGCCGGTCTCTGCGAGGCCCTCGGGATCCCGATGGATATACTGCCCAAGGTTCTGCCCTCTTCGGCCGACTTTGGAACGGCTGTCGCCATGCGTGGGCTCGAGGCCATCGACGGCGTGCCGATATGCGGGCTTGCCGGCGACCAGCACGCCGCCCTTTTCGGCCAGGGATGCTTTGAGCCGGGGCAGGCCAAAAACACCTATGGCACAGGCTGCTTCCTGCTTATGAATACCGGTGAAAAGCGTGTACGCTCGACCAATCGGATGCTCTCGACCATCGCATGGGGTCTCGACGGAAAGGTCGAATACGCCCTCGAGGGCAGCGTATTTAATGCCGGTTCGGTCATCAAATGGCTGCGCGACGACCTCAGGATCATCGAGACTGCGGCCCAGTGCAGCGACCTCGCATCGTCGGTCGATGACGCAGGCGGCCTTTATATAGTTCCGGCCTTCACCGGCCTTGGCGCGCCATATTGGGATATGTACGCCCGCGGGGCGATGTACGGCATATCCCGCGCCACCGGACGCCCCCAGATCGCCCGCGCCGTCATAGAGGCCATAGCCTATCAGGTGCAGGATCTGATAATCGCCATGGAGAAGGACAGCGGCATCATGCTCGGTGACCTGCGCGCCGACGGCGGCGCGAGCCAGAGCGACGTCCTAATGCAGTTCCAGGCAGATATGCTTGGCGTCCCCCTCGACCGCCCCGAAAGCGTCGAGTGCACCGCCATGGGCGCAGCCATGCTGGCAGGGCTTCACTGCGGCTTCTGGAAGGATCTTAACGATGTATCCCGCCTTCGCAAAAGCAGCCGCGTGTTCATGCCGGCCATGACCGCCGAAGAACGCGCCCGCCGGTATGACGGCTGGAAGAAGGCCGTCGCCTCGACCATCGGCCACAGCAAAATATAATCTGATATACTGAACCGGCGGGAAATTTCCCGCCGGTTGTGATGGTTTTTTTAACGTCGGAACAAATTATGAGCTGCGGAGGTTAAAAAGGGCCCGTCCTCAAACGGAGATAATCCCTTACGGAGGTAAGCATGAAATACTTTTTTGATACGGACGACACCATCCCGTCCGAGATGTGCTTCAGCCACTTTGACGACTTTCA
>CAKUAK010000026.1 GCA_934636325.1 uncultured Eubacteriales bacterium | reverse complement strand
TATACCCGCGGGCGCTTGATCTCCACTTGATTATTCGGCGCTGCCGTAGCCCTTGAAGAGCTGGACATAGAAGTCGACGTTATCGACGATGATATTGGTATCGATATGCTCGTTGACCTGATGCGCGCCGCCGGTGCGCTCACTGGACAGGATGCCGGTGAAGCGATAAACGCTCTTTGTCGGTGTCAGGTCGCAGTAATAACGCGAGTCTGTGCCGCCGGCCAGCATCGAGGGGATAAATGTGACGCCGGGATACTTTTCGGAAATGATCTTCTGGATCAGACGATAGCCATAGCTGTCGGTCGTCGAGATAGCCGGGGGATTGTGTCCCTTGACAAGGCGGAACTTGACGCCTTCGGGCATGACCTTGGCGAAGTGAGCCTCAAGATCCTCAAGTGTCTCGCCGGGCAGGATACGGCTGTTGGTGATGACCGAAGCTCTCTCGGGCAGGATGTTGGCCTGGTCGCTGCCGTGGGACATCGTGGCGGCCGTCGTCGTGCGGGTCATCTGGTTAACGACCTTATCGGTCTCGGCCAGAGCCTTGAGCTCTTCCCAGTTGGCCTCGGGGTCCTTAAAGAGCTCGCCGAGATGGCCGGGTGTGAACTGTGCGCGATCCTTCATCTCGGAGATGACGGGGGCGATCAGCTTTGTATCCATACGGTTGTTTTCCAGCGTCCAGATGGCGTTGCCAACCTTGCCGAGGGCCGTATGTACGGGCGGGAAGGCCGAATGTCCGCCGGGATCTTCGACATAGAACTCATAGTCGGCATAGCCCTTCTCGCAGGTGATGATGGTGGCGACAGGCTTGCCGTCGATGATCGACATGCCGCCGCACTCGTCGATGGCCATACCGAACTCGATGCCGCGCTTTTTCAGCTCGTCATGGACGATCTGACCGGCAGCGCCCGGGCCGCCCATGATCTCTTCGTTGTAGCCGAAGGCAAGATAGATATCGTGGTCGGGGGTGAAGCCGTCGGCGATAAGCAGCTCGATGGCGTCGAGATATGCCTGGATGTTGCACTTGGAGTCTGTTGTGCCTCTGCCCCACATAACGCCGTCCTCGTCAACGTGGCCGGAGAAGGGGGGATATTTCCACATCGAGTGGTCGCCCTCGGGGACGACGTCCTGATGGGCCGTCATCAGAAGAGGCAGCTTATCCGACTTGCCTGTGCCCTTCCATCTGTAAAGCAGGGCGCATTTGCCGATAACTTCTCTTGTAAGGGTCTTATTTACCAGAGGATATGCCTCTGCGAGGTATTCATGGAGCTTAAGGAAATCGTCTACCCTTGTTTTTTCGGGATCGGCGCTGGATACCGTCGGTATCTGGACCATGCCCTGAAGGTGCTTGACAAACAATTCTTTGTCGTACTTCATATGTATTATCTCCTTTCCTTTTGGTTGGATTACACAGCTTTCCGGCCGCAGATTTGTGCCCCATGCACAAATCTTCTTGTTCGCGCAGCCCTTTTGCCGTCATTATCCACCATGTCTCCAATATTACCACATTAAAGCGCGAATGGCAACCAAAAAAGCAAAGCCCGCAGGCAATACCTGCGTGCCGGTTTCGCCGTTGTGCTGCGGCAAAATCGGCGGGTCAGGTTTTTTTCCCGTGCACATGTCACGGCAAAAACATCTGTTGGAAAAAAGTCTATGCTATCACAGACTTTTTTGACAAGCAAAGCCCGCAGGAAAAACCTGCGGGCTTTTGATCTGTTATTCGTCGTCGCCGATCACCGGCGGCCGCTCGTCCTTATCCGACGGCACGAACTCCGCGCCTGAAAGCAGCATCTCGGCCTCGGCCGGATGCAGGCGGCACTTCTCCAGGTTGACATACCCGTCGTCGACAAAGGGTACACCCTCTTTTCTAAGCACCATTACCTGAAGGTTGCCCGTGACGACCCTGCCGTCGCTGCGTACGACCCTGTGCCACGGATATCCGGTCGGGCAGAACTTCATGGCGAAACCGACGAATCTTGCCTTCCGAGGCTCTCCCATGACCTTGGCGATATCGCCATAGCTCATTACCCGGCCCTCGGGTATGACCTTGACTATCTCATGCACGCGATTGAAAAAGCCCATGCCTATGCCTCCCCCTTGATGTCGAGCCAAACCGGCGTCCTGCCCATATAAGGCAGCACCTTTTCAAAAAGATCGGAGGTCTTCATGACAAGGCTCTGTCCGTTGCTGCCGGGATGCATGCATACCTCCTGACAGCCGAGTATCTCGCGGTCGGCCAGAAGGGTTATCCTCTTGTCGGTATCATAGATAAGGCTAAGGGGATTTACAGCGCCGGGGTTGACGTGAAGCATCTCGTCAAGGGTCTCGGCCGAGCCGAAGGAGAGCCTCGCCACCCCGAGCAGCTTGGATACCTCGGCCGTGCGGAAGGGCTTGTCCCCCATTATGAGCAGCATATAAAACTGGGTCTTCTGCCTGTTGCACAGAAAGAGATTGCGGAAGAACTTTGCCCCAAGCTGCTGCTCGATGGGCACAAGATCCTCCATCGTGTGAACGTCCTCGTGGCTGACCGTGCGGTATTCGGCCCCCGCGGCGTCAAGCATATCGAATATTGCCTTATTGTTCTGCATTTTTCTTTCCTCCAAACTGTATGACCAGCACGGCCGCCAGTATCAGCGCGCCGCCGGCCAGCACCGAAATGCTCCATTCCTCCATGCCCAGCATGATCGAGATGATGGTGGCCAATACGCCCTCCATCGTGTATATGACGACCGCCTTGCTGGGGTCGACCTTGGGCTGGGCATAGACCTGCACAAGATTTCCGAGTATCGTCGGGAAAAGGGCCGACAGCAGCACGGCCAGCGCCGCGCCCCTGATCTGTGTTCCCGTGACGGCAAACAAAGAGCCCTTTACAAGCGACATTATCAGTCCGCCGAGGCCGGTAAAGGCAAATGTCATGAAAGACAGCTTGAGGGGTTCTACCCGCCCGCCGGCGATCGACGTATAGGGCACCTGGACGGCCCACCACACGGCGCCGATCAATGTCAGCACATTGCCGAGGTTAAAGGCGATGGTCTCTCCGGGAGACATATTGAGTATATATATGCCGGCCATGGCGATCAGCACGGCGGCATATGTGATCTTATCCGGCTTTTTCTTCATCATGACCCAGGCGGCAAAGGGCACCAGCACCACATATGAGGTCGTGATGAAGCTGCTGTTCGACGGTGTCGTCATCGCCAGGCCCGCCGTCTGGAATATCATACCGGCATAGAAAATACATCCCATGATAAAGCCGGTCTTGAGCTCGGCCTTTGTGATATACCTGAGCTTTTTTCCGGCAAAGGGCAAAAGCAGCAGCGCCGCCAGCGTGTAACGGAAAAACAGGTAAAGCTCGGGCGTCAGCCCGGCGTTGGTGGCCACCTTCGACCATATGAAGGAAAGGCTCCACGCGATGGTCGTGACCAGCAGCAGCCCCTCGTAAAAGGCCTGCGGCTTCTCTCTTTTCTCTTTCAATTTTCATCCTCCATGACCTCCGCGGCCGTTCTCCCCGACGGCTCCTTCCGCGGCACTACTGATTCAGTATATCCCATCGGCCCGAGCCGTGTCAACTCGGCTGTGGCGCGCCGCGCGCCGGCGGCATATTATATACCAGAGCCGCCCAAACCGAGGGCGCGCTCAAACTGCAAAGGTCAGGTGAGCTTATGTTCTGGAGAAGATATTCCCGCGGCTGCTGCTGTCAGTGCCGCCGCTGCCGCCCCCGGCCCGAGCCGAGGATTGAGACATGGTATTACGCCGTAAGGGTCATCGACATACCCATGACCACATATTACGGCGAGGGTTATACCCAGACCGACTGCTGCATCGACACCAAAAATGTCCTTCAGGAGATCTCCGATACCCTCAAGCGCCGCTCGTACTGCCGCTGAACATCCCGCCGGGGCCCGCCCCGGCCTACATCCTCACCTGATGAGAAAGAGCCTGCGTTTGACAAACGCAGGCTCTTTTATTGATCTCTGTATTACATAAGTGGCGCGAAAAGCCGCAGGATAGCGTAAAGTATCCGCTTCAGCCCATGCACGCGGCAGCTCTCAAGGGTTATCGGGCGGCACTTTTCAAGGGTCTGCTCAAAATCCTCTTCGATCTGCCCGATGACCGGATGCTTATACATCCATGTCCCGCACTCGAAGTGGAGATACAGGCTCCGGTAATCCATATTTATCGTGCCGACGACGGCCGTATCGCCGTCCGAGACGAAGGACTTGCTGTGGATAAAGCCCGGCATGTATTCATAAAGCTGCACCCCGCGGCTTATCAGCTCGGCATAATATGCCTTGGCGACGGCGTGGGCATACCAGTGGTCGGCCCGGTGGGGGACGATGATCTTGACGTCGACGCCGCTCTTGGCCGCCGAGCCGAGGGCCGTTATCATCTCGTTGTCGATTATCATATAAGGCGTTGTTATGTGGACATATTCCCTCGCCTTCGAGAGTATGTCGATATATACCGTCTCGCCGACCAGCTCGTGGTCAAAGGGCGAATCGCCGAAGGGGGCGACATAGCCCGGCTGCGATATCTCGGGCAGGACGTCGGGCCGGAACTGCTCATAGCTGCCGACGCTTTTCTTCTCCGATATCTGCCAAAGCTCGAGGAACATTACCGCAAAGCTGAACACCGCTTCGCCCCGCAGCATGACGGCGGTATCCTTCCAATGGCCGTAGGGCGAGGTTATGTTGACATATTCATCGGCCAGATTGACGCCGCCGGTAAAGGCCGTCTTGCCGTCGATGACCATTATCTTTCTGTGGTCGCGGTTGTTCTGTATGGTCGACATAAAGGGGCGGAAGGGGTTGAACACATGGCATTTTATCCCCATCGCCGCCAGCTTTGAAGGGTAATTATAGGGCAGCCTGGTCAGGCAGCCCATGCCGTCGTACATGAGCCTTATATCGACCCCCTGCGCCGCCTTACGCCGCAGCACATCGAGTATGCTGTCCCACATCTTTCCCGGGCCGATGATGAAATACTCGATGAATATATATTTTTCGGCCTTCTCCAGCTCTTCAAGGATGGCCTTCCAGTTTTCCTCGCCGGTAGGGAAATATGTGACCTCTGTGTTCTCAAAGGCCGGGACGTCGGCGTGATCGTTCAGATATCTGACGATATTTGCCTTCTGCCGTTCCTCGGCCTCGATATGCCTGATGACATTTTCGTCCTGCTTTATATAAGGAGAGCTTTCGCGGCGCATGCGCTTGAGCTCTTTATTGAAGATGATAGGCAGCTTCTGGCCCTGAACGAAAAGATAAAGCAGCGTTCCCTGGATGGGGAAGATGGCTATCTGGACTATCCAGGCCAGTTTTGATTCGGGGTTCCCGCGCGAGTTTATGATATATACCATGAGGCAGAAGCTGGCTATGCGGATAAGGGTATTGAGTATTTGAAAATGCTCGTCTCCGACTATCCTCAGCGTCGTGGAAAAGAAAAACAGCACCTGAACGACAAGCAGCATTATGATAATGCTTGTCTGGCCGAACAAAGCCTTTATGATCTTTTTCATTTTCTTCCTCCCTGCGGCGATCTTTTACTATAGATAATATCGCGTCCGGCCCCTTCGGTCAACCATAACCCGTTATACCCTGTAAAAAGAATAAAAAAAAAGACCGCTCTCAGGCGGCTTTTTCCATCCTTATCTTTCGCTGATCCTGTGTGTTTCATCACGGAATATAAGCTCGTCGATGTCACAGTTATCGGCTGTGATCTTCTTGGTGTTTTCCAGCATGGCGTCCTCCTTTCCCTGTATTCTGCCGCCCATACGGCGGCGTCCGGTCTTATTGAAAATGGATTATAACACATTATATGTCGCATATCAACAAAAGTTTCGTGAATTTTTTGTGTACATGCCACAAATCAAAAATCGTCATCCCCGGATGTCCGCGGATGACGATCGTGTCTGATATGAAAAACCATGCTTCCAAAGCAGGGATGCGGACTTTAAGTTAACCCGCCGATCACAGCAGGTGGGTCGGCTGTCTCTCCTTTAAACGGCTCCCAACTTCCTTAAAACGGGAGGTCTGCCATCGGGGAAAGAACGCGCTGTCCCTATTAACACTTTGCGGTTAAATAAAGTGCTCCGCACCCCGGCTTTGAAAGCATGGCCCATGCCATATTATATGCCGGTATCCATATTATAATGCATGACGCGCGCCAAATCAACCATGATGTGATAAAGCGCCCGCGCCGGGACTATTTCTCGTCGTCCTCTTCCTCTTCTTCATCATATCCCTCTTCGTTGCGCTCGGAGAAGATCTGATAAAGCTCGTTGTATTCGTCCTCGTCATCCAGTGTGACCATCGACTCTTCCTCGCCGTCGATCTCCAGCTTGAGGATGATAAGCTCATAGCTCTCGTCGAGGGTCATCTCGACGGGGATGAAGGCGAAATATGTCTCGCCGTTGTATTCGACCGTGTCGATCAGCTCGACCTCGAGGTCGTTGCCGTCCTCGTCCTGAAGCGAAATTATATCTCTGTCAAAAAACTCGTCCATGATAATGCTCCTTTAAGATCTTTTTATCCATTATAACAAACGCCCATGCAAAAGCAAACTTATTTTGCCGCAATTTTAAAAATATTTACGGTTGACACCCATGCCCGCCGGTGATATAATTTCTATAAAAGAAAGCAGGATAATACCATCCTCACCTCAATTACTTTGCAAGAAGAGGTCAACATCGTGCCGCGGCAGGCCTGGCCTGTTGCTTTGGTATGTTTGTTCGGACGGTATAACTGCCGTCCTTTTTCATTTTCTGGGAGGTGTTTCAGCATTAGCACACAAGAGCATCAGATCAACGAAGAGATCACCGATAAGGAAGTTCGTCTTATAGACGCGGACGGTTCGCAGCTTGGTATCGTATCCATCCAGCGGGCCATGGAGGTCTCCATCGAGCGCGGGCTCGATCTTGTCAAGATCGCCCCGAAGGCCGAGCCGCCTGTCTGCCGCGTCATGGACTATGGCAAGTTCCGTTTCGAACAGGCCAAGAAGGAAAAAGAGGCCCGCAAGAATCAGAAGGTCGTCGAGATAAAGGAAGTCCGTCTTTCGGCAAAGATCGACACCCACGATTTCGAGACAAAGGTGCGTGCGGCCCAGAAATTCCTCTCAGGCGGCGACAAGGTCAAGGCCTCGATCCGCTTCAGAGGCAGGGAGATGGCCCACACCAATATCGGTCTTGATGTCCTCAACCGCTTTGGCGAAGCATGCGCCGAGTTCGGCTCGGTCGAAAAGGCGCCCAAGCTGGAGGGCCGTCAGATGCTGATGTTTTTGGCCCCTGAAAAGAAAAAGTAATCCAGCCCCCAACAGAGAGGAGAAAAATCATGCCCAAAATAAAGACACACAGCGGCGCGAAGAAAAGGTTCAGCGTCACAAAGACAGGTAAGATCAAGCGCGCCAGCGCCAAGAGACGTCACGACATCAAGGGCTGCAAGTCCAAGCAGAAGATGCGTCAGCTCCGCAAGGCCCTCTATGCCGATGCAACAGTAGTGCCTCAGATCAGGCGCCTTATCCCCTATAAATAAACCCTGATAACGAAAGGAATAATCACAAATGGCAAGAGTTAAAGGCGCAATGATGACGCGCAAAAGAAGGAAAAAAGTTATAAAGCTGGCCAAAGGTTATTGGGGCACAAAGAAGAACCATTACAAGATGGCCAACCAGCAGGTCATGAAGTCGGGCAATTATGCTTACGTCGGCAGAAAGCTCAAAAAGCGTGATTTCCGCAAGCTGTGGATCACAAGGATCTCGGCTGCCTGCAAACAGAATGACATCAACTATTCCCGCTTCATGAACGGTCTGAAGAGGGCCGGCATCGACCTCAACCGCAAGATGCTGTCTGAGATCGCTATCGCCGACAAGGAGGGCTTCAGCGCTCTGGTCGCAAAGGCCAAGGCCGCCCTTTAATCTATCGTTTTTTCAAGAGCGCTGCCCTTCCGGCGGCGCTCTGTTTTATATGCAAAGGAGTTTAAAATGGGCAACCCCAAAAAGATGATAAAGATCATGACGGTGACCACCGTCGTCGTCGCCGTCCTTGCCACCCTCTCGGGCGTCACCATGATGGTCAACGCCTCGTGGGTCAATATCCTTGCGACGGCCTGTTCGGTCATCTCGGCCTTCACCGCCATGCTCCAGCTGCTGCTGGTCAAGCAGGCCTATATCGGCTATAAAGACCCCGACGAGGACGACGAATAACCCGCGGAACTTCTGCTCAAACTGCCCGGTCATAATATAAAAACCCCTGGGAGGAAATATATATGCGCAGAAGAAGGGTCGTAAGGATCCATCCCTCAAAGCCTTCGATGGTACTCTCGCTGGTCGTGGGTGTGATATTCTGCCTGTTGGGCATATTTATCGTCATACCGACCTTCGGTGTATTCGGCCTGTTCTGGACGCTGATCTCGGCCGGGATCACGGTCGTCAACGCCATGCCCCTCTTTTCCGGAGAAGATCGTGACCTGTATCACACCATGACCATCGAGGAGGATGGCGGATATGACAGCCC
>CAKUAK010000025.1 GCA_934636325.1 uncultured Eubacteriales bacterium | reverse complement strand
TATATCAGCCGAGATTACTCGGCTTCATTTTTCTTTTTGGGTGCGAAGAGCAGCAGAGCCGCAAGGGCCGAACCGCTGAGCACCATCATGACGGCCGGAAGGATAAGGCCGTTGTCGCCTGTCTCGGGCAGTTTATCAAGAGGCACGGGCGGCTCGTCGATATCGATCGACGGGATACCGGGCTCATCATCCGGCAAATCGGGCTTCTCGTCGCCCGGGGTCGGATTTACGGGTATCACGATGGTCGGCTCGTAATAGAGGTCGATGACCTTATCTTCATTGACGCGGCCGCTTATCGGGTCGCCCTCCATGCCGACAAGGGCATAGGCAGTATCGCCGACCATGATGGTCTCGTATGCACGAGAGCTCATATCGTAATTCGTACCTTCGTTATATGTGCGCTGATAGCTGCCGCGGATGACGTTGCCGTCGGTGTCGTAATAATTGACCGTGACCGTGTATGTCTTGCTGGGGCCGTCGCCGGGATCGGGCTCGATGTATTCTTCGGCGTAGAAGATCCAGTCGATATACGCCTCGGCGTCCTGATACTTGTTGTCCAGCTCGATAGGAAGCTCGACCTTAACGGTCAGCTGGATCTCGTCGCCCTTGCTGAACCGGCCAAGCTTGACGCCGGCCGTACCGACACCCGCGTTGACGAGATCGAGGACATTGCCCTCGGCATCGGTGACCGTGACATACTGAAGCAGGCTGGTCTCATTCTCTTTGGTCGCGAGATGGATGCCGCCGTCGGCCTCGGCGTCCTTATAGAGTTCGCAGTCGCGGGCGTAAAGATAGATATCATATCGGCCCGAGGCCTCCGACTTGACGTCGATATTCTGGCTCAGCCGGTCGCCGGGCATCATGTTTTTGAAATTATCAAAGAGGTCGTTCTTATCGGTAAAGGCAAAAGCCTTTTCGGCGGTGAAGGTGACCGTCGGAGTTCCCGCCGCCGACACATTGTCGGCCAGCGAAACGACACTCATGGCGAAAACCATCGCCAGTGCAAGGGCCATGCCGAGTACGCGCTTTCCGTGCTTATAGCTTTTCATATCCGCATCCCCCTTACCTTACTACCGTCAGGCTGCCATCGGAATTGACCGTGACACCCCATGCGTCTTCAACGGCATCCTTGGGCTCGGCCTGTATCGACTGGGCCATGACTTCAAGATCCATCTTATAGCCATTGCCTTCGGGGAAGGTTACCTTAGCCTCGCTGACGACGGCGGAGGTCTCACCACCGGCGGCTACCGGCTTTGTGTAATACCAGAAGCCGTCGCTGCCCTTGACCCAGTCGCCGTTACCATAGTCTACGGTCAGTGTGGCGTCTGCGGGCCTTTCGATGACATTACCCGCCCTGTCCTTCCATGTGAACACGAGGTTGACACGGGCATATACCGGGATACTGCCGCTGTTCTTGACCTTAACATCTTTCTTGACATTGTTCTCGAATTTTTCTTCGATCTCGATATCTGTCTTTCCTGGAGCAAAGGTGTTTTTGACCTCACCCGAGGAGGTGGCCAGCCAGGCCAGCACACCTCCGACCGACACCGCGAGGATGGCGACCAGTGAAATCATGAGGATCAGGGCCTTTTTGCCCGACCCGCTCTTGCGATCATTTCTTTTCATTATGGTCTCCCCCTCTCTTAAGAACCTGTGGCGACGTCAAGGCCGCTTGTAAAGCTGTTTGTAATGATCTGCTCGTCGGTCAGCCACTTATCTTCTGTGAGACTGTTATTAACTGTCACTTCTGTCTTGCAGGTTTTGACCTCGGTATTGGAGATCCCGTGATCTTTACCAACAAGAACGGGAACATCGCTATTATCGGCCGTGTACCTCCAGCTCCAGCGTTCATCCTCAGTGACGGTATAGCTCTTGCCGCACAGCAGACCGGTTATGGTCTTGCTATCGCCATTGCCCAGGACGAACTCGACGATCTCGTCATTGCCGTCCTTGACGGTGAACACGAAGGTGTTGCCGTAAAGGCTCGTGTCTCCGTCTGTTACATTCTTGATGACCTTCAGATCAAAGTGGTTGATGTGTACCGTGAAGTCGTGCTCTTCGGTGCCAACAGCCTTTATGACCGTGAACTTGGACTTATCAAAGTTCTTACCGCCGATCGTGATCTTTGTGATATCGAAGTCGGAATCTTTCG
Organism: uncultured Eubacteriales bacterium; assembly: GCA_934636325.1. Taxonomy (GTDB): domain Bacteria; phylum Bacillota; class Clostridia; order Oscillospirales; family Butyricicoccaceae; genus RGIG1902. The sequence continues at coordinate 35,687 of CAKUAK010000025.1, read as the reverse complement.
CACCGGTGGTGTAATTCAGACCGGCCAGCGTTCCGTCGGTATTATCAGATACCTTCGCTACCTCCGCGAGGCTCACCGCCGGGGCTTCACTCTCGGCTTCGGGATCGGGGATATCGGTATGGCTGCTGCCGTCGGTCCAATCTTTAACCTTCAGAACGCCGTTAGCATTATCTGCCGCCCACTTTTCCAGAGGAATCTCTGTACCGTAGTTGGCCCAGATGTCCATAGCCGTTATCGTCGGTTTGAGGACATGGATGGTAGCGCTCTCGGCTTTGTTGTGTTCTTTGTCGAGTTTCAGGCTCTCGTTATCATCCAGATGGACGTAATAATCCTCGTAGTTCGCAGGCCTCTCGCCGCCTGACCATCTGTCCGTTTCGGTCTCATGTTTTGCCGTGACCTCGCACTCGATGGTGTAATCGGCGCAATCTTCGGGCTTGATGTTATCGCCGCCTGTCCATGTGCCATTTTCGGCCTTTGTGCGTGCCGGGATGGTGTATGTGCCGACGGGGTTGCCGTCCTTATCCTTTATTGTATATTTGATATCAACGTACTTGTTGTTGTCGCCGTCGGGCTCATAACCATCGGCATATTTCAGCAGATCATGGACGTTGGTGTCATTGCCGAGATAGATGGTCTTGTCGTTCTTGTCTATCTCATAGTCGAGTTTTACATCGACCGTCGGGCTGGTGAAGTAATAGAAGCCATTGTCCTCGCTGCCCTTGAAGATCAGCGACTGGTTGTTTTCGGCATTGGTCTTAATATTGTTGCCGCCGAAGGATTCCTTGGCCTTGATGTCGATCTCGATTATCAGCTTCTTGCCGCCGAAGGTTTTACCTTCTACACCGTCCGCATTATCCCAGACATAATTTGCGGCGAAGTTAAAACCTGATACGTCGATCGTTCCGTCGTCTTTGAATGTTACGTTTACCTCGTCGGTAACGTCTGTCCAATCATCCTTATTTTCCGAGAAGTTATTGTAATTGCCGCCCTCATAGTCAACGGTATATACCCTTACGGCGTCGGCCTTATCACCGCTGTAATTGAGCACTACATCACCCGAGAGCACATCCCTTACGACCGTTGTACCGTCGAGGGCAACCGAGGCTTCCCCGCCGATAACGCTTTCGGCGATATTGGTGAAGATATTGTTCAGTGTGTCAGCATCGTTTGCCGAAAGATAATATTTAGAATCCTCCCCATTGATCTGCGTGCGCTCCGGCAGTGTCTCGCCCAAACCATATGTCAGCTTATTGGCCGTCATATAGTTGGAAGATACATAGTGCAGATAGCGGTCGGATTTTCCGGAATTCTGGCTGACATCGTTGTCGGGATTAAGGCCGCTCATCATGCCGACCGTATAAACCGTCGAGCCGCAGCCCCTTCCGCTGTATTCCTGCGTTCCGCCAACTTGGTAGGAAACTCCGCCGAAGTAACTGCTCGTGTAATAACCTGTGTACCAGGTGGTTTTCGCTATATTAACATCGGCATCCGTGCCGGCTTTTAAAACGCGGGCAAACTTTATCGTCAATTCGGCCGAGTCGTCGCTCGGATAGTCTGTACTATTATACCCCGGCATGCCGTCGGTAAAGAGGACGGTGACGCGCTGGCGGGCTTCGGTGCCGTTAACAGAGTCATTCTCTCCGACAGACGCCCCGCCGTTGAACACCTTTACGGCTTCTTCCATGGCAAGGTTGGGATAGGTCGAACCTTCAGGAGCAAGGTTGTCTATACAGTTCTGGAGGGTGCTGTTGATATTTGCTGTATCCCCCGTGTTGGCAATGGTAAGCCCGCAGGACATGTTCGTCTTTATATCGGAGGAATACGCTATAAGGGACACACGGTGCTGAACCTTATTCTCTTTGGCGTCCTTCGCAAGGGCATCGACAAACTCTGTCACCGCGTTTTTAAGAGCCTCGATCCTTGTTACTGTCTGTTTTATCTTACCATAACTGTAAAACTGGGTGCGATTTGAAGAATCATCGCTTGCCCTACGTTTAGGTTGATAGGTTTTATTATCTGTTCCCCGCCAATTTCCAGAAACATATTTAACGCTTATATAATTGCCGCTGCTGTCCTTTACAAAATATGTGTTCCTTGTGCTTATTCTGTTAGAATAAACCTCGTAATAAGTCTCGCGGTCGACCGTCGTGAGTTCCTCTTTCATGCTTCCCGAAACGTCGAGCACCAGAACGGCGTCGATAGGAACACGCTTATTTGAAGAAGAAGAGGTCTTTTCGCCGGTTACATAGGCGTCAAGGGTAAGGGTGTATTCGCCGGGCTGCTCTCCGGCCCTGACGGTCTTATCGGCAACAACGCCCTCGCTGTTTTTCTTTGTATTACCCTCGGAATAGAGGCTGAAGAGGCTGTACTTTGCCGTTTTCCTGCGGCGGGAAAGGGCACGCATCTCGACATCGACAGGGGGCATATTGGGCTCTGAGGCATCGGTCATGGCCACCGAGTCGATAACGCCGTCTCCGCCGCTTATGTCGTAAAGATAATCGGAAAACTCGACCTCCTGCTCCCATGTCAGGGCTTCAAAAAGCCTGACAACGGCGGCGTCGCTTCCCTCGATCGTAAGATAAAACTCGTATATTTCTTCGACCGTCCAATCGGTCATGTCGGGGATATCGACATTATCCCTCGCGGCCGCGATCGCCTTTTTGACCAGGAGGCGCTGGGCCGAGGTGAGGGTCTCGTCGTCGAGGAGGGCGTCGAGCTCTTCAAGGGTCAGGCCCTCGAGGGAGGCGGCAAAGGCCTCGTCGGCGGCCTTCCTGTCGATACTCTCGATGGCCGATTCAAGCAGCTGGCGCTGTTCGTCGGTCAGATCCTCGCGGCCGAGAAGAGCCTCAAGCTCGTCCCTGCCGAGACCCGATATATCATCGGGGAACTCGGGCTGTGTGGGCTGCACGGGGTCGACCGTTGTGCCCGGCTGCCCCGGGTTTTCGGGCTGCTCGGGATTCTCGGGATTCTCGGGCTTCTCGGGATTCTCGGGATTCTCGGGATTCTCAGGCTTCTCGGGATTCTCAGGCTTCTCGGGATTCTCGGGTTTCTCGGGTTTCTCGGGATTCTCGGGATTCTCAGGCTTCCCGGGGTTCTCAGGCTTCTCGGGATTCTCGGGGTTCTCGGGCTGCTCGACCTCGTCCTTTACCCCGGGCTGCGTGGACCGGTCGACCTCGATGATCTTGTCTGCGGGCTGTTCGGTGCCCTCAACGGCGAAGGCCGGAGAGGTCATCGTAAACACGAGGCACAGGGCCAGCATGAAAGATAAGTATTTTTTCAGCTTCATGTGTTAGTTCCTCCTCTCGGCCGTTTAATTGCTTTCGGGCCATCCGGCAACGCTAAGGACATCCTGTCCGTCGGCGATGCCGTTGTTGTCCGACTGTACGGCCTGGGCCGATACGATGATGTTGAACGTGCAGTTCATATACTCGTTGCCCATATCCTTCGAGAATGTAACTTTGTCGAACAGATTGGGGGTCGTCCTGCCGGGCTCCAGTATACTTTTATAATACCAGAAGCCGTCTTTGCCGTCGACCCAGTTGGTTTCATCATAATTGAGCCCGACATATTTTGTGTCAAGCCCGGTCACGGCCGCATCGGCGGGCTCGACGGTCTTTTCGATCTTGACCCTGACCCATGCGGGGGCGCTGCCGGTGTTCTCGACGCTTACGATCTTGCTGGCCTCTGTGGCCGGCATGACCGGCATACCGTCGGGATACTCGGTTGTGAACTCGACCCGCTTTGTCTCGCCGTTTTCGACCACTTCGGTCTTATCGTTGAGCTTTATGCCGATATTTCCCATTGTCAGGACATTGTGGGCCGTGCCTGTGGCCGTGAAATACGCCACTGTGCCATAGGCCGCAAGGCTCAGAGCAATGACGATGACAGCCAGCGCGGCAATCTTCCTCTTCATTCCGTTAACCACCTCTCATGAGATATAAATATTCTTCTTTTAAAGGCTCAAACCTTAACTTCTGTGTCCATGATACCACACGGAGGTCACATTCCAGTTACATTTTAAACCACAGAGGTTAAGATTTCAACCTTCAAAGTGACTTTACCGCAGAACTTTACGATGCCTGTATCTGCTGCTTGTGCCGAGGGGGAAGCTTCCCCCTCGGCATCCTTTTCATCCGGATCTACCGTTCAGGGATGATCCTGTTTTTAGTTTTGCGGGTGTTACTTATTGGCCAGGTTGATAAGCTCTGTCTCAGCTGTAGCTACGCTAACACCCTGTGCCTGTACGGCATAAGCTGTAACGGTAATTTTGAAGTCCTTAATCGAGTTCATCTCACCATTATCCAGTGTAGAAGGAATAACTACCTTATTAAAGAGTGTGTATCCATTATTTGCGCTTACGACACCGTCAACGGCGCCCTTCCACATGTAAACATATGTCATGGTCGCATCATCAGCTTGTATCTCTTTCCAACTATTTGCTGTATCAAGGCCATTGAAAAGAGAAGCCTTCAGTGTAGCATAAGTAAGATTATTCTTCTGGGCACTTACAATATCCTTCCAAGCCTCAGCCTTAGAAACAACGACCTTAACAGCAATATAGGCATCATCGCTGCCATCATTAACTGTAACGGTAGGATCCTTGTCCAGTTCAGCACCAGGGACGATGTTGTTATAGGTGTTCGAAGTAACACGAGTCGCGCCTTCACCTGTAATAGCCTTCCAATCTTCACCGACCTTAGCTTCGTCAAGCTTAATGTCGATACCGGAGCTTGTTGTAAATGTGTTGACAACGTCATCTGTCTTGGCTGTGAAATACGCGATGGTTCCGCCGATGCCGACTGCAAGGGCCAGCATAACGGCTGTCAGGGTGAGAGCTATGCTTTTCTTTTTCATGGTTTCTGCGCTTCCTTTCAGATTTTTATATTGCAAATTAAATATTGCCGGAAATTATTGGGGTGCCGGGTTATGCGCCGAACTCTGTTGTGAAATGGGCGATAGCAGCGGCGTCAACATCAAATGTGCTGTCAAGGCTCTCGGACTGATGAGCATAAGCCTTGATAACAATGGTGCTGTTCTGAAGGTCATCGATATTGTCGAGTGTGATCTTCTCGCCGTCAAACTTTACCTTTGTGAAAACTGCGGAGAGCGGCGTATTAGTGGCGCTGTTCGCAACAGCTGTCTTATGCTTATAAACGGTCACATGCTTTGCGGCAAGAGCAGCATCTTCTACCTTTTCCCAGTTAGCATCGTCTATATAGCTTTTATAATCTGCAACCTCTTCGCCATCTACAAGGACATTATTCTGAATGCCAACATATACCCAGCAGCTTTCGCTGTTAGCATTAACGGTTACGATAGGCTCTTTATCAACTTCTGCACCAGGGATGACTTTGTAGTTGTTCTTGTCAACAAGATCGCCGGCGACCTTCTTGCCGTTATCATCAACAGGGGATTCTTTAAGAGTGATGGACATGTTGCCGAATGTAAATGTGTTTGTAACAGTACCGGACTGCGTCGACATATAAGCCAGCGTGCCGGTAATTGCGACTGCGGCGACAAGCACCATAGCCATAACGATCGTCAGTGTCTTTTTCATTTCTTCTTCCTCCAATAGCTTTTATAATGTGGACCTTTTATAAACCAGCTGATGTCTCAGCTTTGTTTCTTCTTTTTGTCCCCGCCCCATATGATATCGGGCAGCAGGATGAGCAGGAGCAGCACCCCCCCGGCGGCCATCGCCATGTAACAGCCCGGCGGCGATGTGACCCATTCTGAGAAGTATCCGAGCTTCGGGATGGTGAAGACTGCCCGGCCGATGACATCGCCATAGGGTATCGGCGACCCATCGGGCGTATTGTTGGCGTCCCCCTTGGTATAGAAGCACTTATTCTCGCGGTCGACCCCTATGACCCGGTGGGTGGCGGCCGTTTCGCCGCTTAAGCGGAAGGTGATGATATCGCCCTCTTCGATCTTCTCGGGGTCGGCCGACCTGACATAAATCAGTGACCCGACGTGGAAGGTCGGCTCCATACTGCCGCTCAGGACGGTATAGGGGGTGAACCCGATGATCCGTATCCCGGCCAGCAGGAAAGCCAGCACCGCGACGGCGGCGACCAGTATCCATGAGACGGTGTTCCATATTTTCTTCGTCATAGGCCACATCCTTTTGCGGCCTTTTGGGGCTCGCCGTTTGTTTATGTCTGTATTATAAACACCGAAGGTTATATTCTGGTTACATTTCGGCTCTTTGAAGAATTTTTTTCAAAAGTTTTCGGGGCTTTTTATGCAACTTTGAATTTCGGGCTGTATACATTATTAATAGGGCGTATTTACAACTCTTTATCCCGGGTGGTATAATTGATAAAAAAAGTCCCGCAAGGGCTGAATATCATTACGGAGGAATCTCAAATGGATGTCAAAGAGCGCGCCCTCAAGGCCCACGAAGAATGGCATGGCAAGCTGGAGATCAGAACCAAGTGCAAAATAGAATCGGCCGAGGATCTTACCATCGCCTATACCCCCGGCGTGGCCGAGCCGTGCCTTAAAATAAAGGATGACAAGGACCTCCAGTATAAATACACCGGCCGCGGCAACACGGTGGCCGTCATCACCGACGGCACGGCCGTTCTCGGCCTGGGCGACATCGGCCCCGAGGCCGGTATGCCGGTCATGGAGGGCAAATGCGCCCTCTTCAAGGCCTTTGCCGATATCGACGCCATACCCATCTGCGTCCGCTCGAAGGAGGTCGACGATATCGTCCGCACCGTCGAGCTGATCGCCGGGTCCTTCGGCGGCATCAACCTCGAGGATATCTCTGCCCCCCGGTGCATCGAGATCGAGCGCAGGCTCAAGAAGCTCTGCGACATCCCGGTATTCCATGACGATCAGCACGGCACGGCCGTCGTCGTCGCCGCCGCCCTCATCAATGCATGCAAGCTGACCGGCAAGAAGATCGAGAGTATAAAGGTGGTCATCAACGGCGCGGGCGCCGCGGCGCTGGCTATCGCCAAGCTGCTCATATCCATGAAGGTCGGCGAGCTTATACTCTGCGATAAATACGGCCTGCTCTATGACGGCAACCCCGACATGAACCCCGAGCAGGCTCTGGTCGCCAAGATGTGCAACCAGAATATGGTCAAGGGCCGCCTTTCCGACGCCATAGTCAACGCCGACGTATTCATCGGCGTATCGGCCCCCAACTGCCTGACGGCCGAGGATGTATCCAGGATGGCCGATAAATCGGCGGTATTCGCCATGGCCAACCCTGTTCCCGAGATCATGCCCGAAGAGGCCAAAAAGGGCGGCGCATACATCGTCGGCACCGGCCGCAGCGACTATCCCAACCAGATCAACAATGTCCTGGCCTTCCCCGGCATCTTCCGCGGCGCGCTGGACGTCCGCGCATCGGATATCAATGAAGAGATGAAGATGGCCGCCGCCCACGCCATCGCCGATCTTGTCACCGACGAGCAGCTCTCGCCCGACTACATCATGCCGCCCTCCTTCAATATGGCCGCCCACGCCCGTGTGGCCGAGGCCGTCAGGAAGGCCGCCGTCGACAGCGGCGTTGCAAGAATCAAATAGTCTGTCAAAAACAGCTTCGCTGTTTTTCTCCCCCACGAGCATGCCCGTGGGGGCCCCGTCAATTTAATGTCCTTCGGTCGGCAAAGCCTCTCTTCGGTATACGCCGGACTTCCGGCGCGGCGCAGAAGCGCCGTTGAAGAAAGTCAAGCTCCGGCCTGCGGGCCGGTTTCGCCGTTTTGCTGCGGCAAAATCGGCGGGTCACGGTGTTTTTGCCCGGCGCATGTCCGTGCAAAAACATATTAAAAAAGACTGCGCCTGTAATGACCAAATAGCAATAAGCCCCGCGGTACGAACTGTACCGCGGGGCTTTTTTATACCTATATTATATAATGTGTTATTTCTCTTCGGGCTCTTTGGGTTCTATCAGCATGGTCTTGAAGTTGAAATAGTTGACCATGCCGGGCCGCGCGCCCTGGGGCTTCTTGACATTCTTGACCCGGGTATAGTCGACCGGGACCTTCGTCGAGCTGCCCGCCCCCGAATAGAGCGCCGCCAGCGCGGCGGCCTCTTCAAGGTCCCGCTCGGAGGGTTCTCCGCCTTCGAGCTGCATCACGACATGGCTGCCCGGGATATTGCGGGCATGGAACCAGATGTCGCCGCCCTTTGCCGTCCGCATGGTAAGCTGGTCGTTTTCGCGGTTATTGCGTCCACGCAAGAGGGTGAAGCCGCCCGAGGTGACATATCTTTTGGGCGCAAAAGCGCCGGGCTTTTCCTGCTTCTGCTTTTTGGCCTGGGCCTTTTTGACATAGCCCGATGCCGCCGCTTCGGCCGTCAGTTCGCGGATATCCTTTTCGGTCTGGGCCTGCGAGAGGCTGTAAAGCAGGCTGTCGATATACTTAAGCTCGGCCTCTCCGGCCTCGATCTGGGCGGTCAAAGCCTGCTCGGCATTTTTGAGGCGGGCATAGCGCTTATACAAAAGCTGTGCGTTCTGCTGGGGCGAGATATCGGGGTCGAGTGGTATCTCGATCTGCGGCATGCCCTCTGTGAAATAATCGGTGACGATCGCCCTGCGGTCGCCGCTCTTTATGGCATAGATATTGGCCGTTATCAGGTCGGCCTGCTTTTTAAGCTCTTCGCGCCCCTGTGCCGACAGCAGCTCCTGACGCTGCTTGCCCAGCTTGCGCTCCAGCCTGCCGCGATTGTTGTCGAGGGTCTTTTTGAGCGACGCCGATATGTTCTTTTTAAGGTCGGCGCTGCGGTGGGCGCGGTAGAAATCGTCGAGCAGAGTTGAAAAGCTGTCGTAAATAACCGACTCGCCGTCGTCATATTGCGTTATCTCGATGGGCGAGATATCGGCATCCCTTCCGCCACGGCGCACCAGCCACGGGCGGCCCTCTCCGTTGGCCAGCCCCTTGAGCTCGGAGGCCATCTGAGCCGGGCTCATGCCGCGATAAAGCAGCTCTCGGGCGGTCAGCGGCGACATGCCGTCGAGCCTTTCGAGTATGGCGTCGCTGTCGGACGCGCCTTCGAGCAGGGCGGCGAGCCGCTCTTCATCAAGCTCATAGACCGAGGGCCTGCCGCTTCGCGGCGGCATGCGATAGGCCAGACCGGGCAGCAGCGCGCGGTCCGGTGACATCTCGTAATCGACCTTTTTGACACAGCCGAGTATTATCCCGTTTTCATCGAGCAGCAGTATATTTGTGCGCTTGCCCATCAGCTCGCAGACAAGACGCTTTTCCGATACCCTGCCCAGCTCGTCGGTCGAGGAAAATGTGATGACCATCATCCTCTCGCCCTCGGGCTGGGACACCGAAAGTATCCTTCCGCCCTGCATATGCTTGCGCAGCAGCATGCACAGCATCGGCGGCGCGGGCGGGTTCTCGGGCCGCAGCGAGGTCAGATATATCCCGCTGTTCGACCCTCCGGCCGAGATCATAAGGCGCTCGTTCCCTGCCTCGCCCCGTATGCTCAGGACGATCTCGGCCGGGCGGGGCATGAATATCTTGTCTATCCTCGCGCCCGAAAGCCGGGCGTCGAGGGCACGGGTCTGTGCCGTTATAAAAAAGCTGACTAAAGACATTTTATCCTCTCCTCCAGCTGACGCATGACGTATCCGTCCCACTCTCGCCCGCCGCCGAGAAAGCGCTTGCGATATTTGCGGTGGAACATCCTTATGTAATCGCCGAAAAGCGGGTCTCGCTCCATTGCGTCGGAATAGACCATGTGGTCGCCGCCGTGATACCGCCCCGGGCCGATCAGCATGGCCGAATAGAGCCGCCTGTCCTCATAGACAAGGCGCTCTTCATATATATCATAGCCGTTTTCGGCCAGAAATCGCCGCAGGCGCTCCTGCTTGGTCATCGGCTGGGCGACGACGGCGGCATTTTTCGTCCAGGGCGCGCGCCGTAGGATATCGGCGATATTGTCGCCCCCCATGCCGCAGATGGTGACAACATCGCTGCCGCAGGGCGAGACGCCGTCAAGGCCGTCGGTGCAGAGGGTGTCTATCCTGCCCTCAAGGCCGTAAAGGGCGATATTCGATTTTGCGTTTTCAAGCGGCCCGACCCGCAGGTCGCAGGCCAGCGCCCGGCTTACCCGGCCCTCAAGCACAAGGCGTATGGCCAGATATCCGTGGTCGCATCCCACATCGGTCAGCCTTTCGGCCTCGGGGCACATGGCGGCGCACAGCTCGAGCCGCGGCGTAATACTTATCATACTTCGATTCTCCAAACAAAAGCGGCGGGACCTTATACGCCCCGCCGCTTCGCAGTTTTCTTTTTAAAAGAGCGCCTGTGCCTTAGTTCTCGGCAAAATAGTTGTTCAGGCGGTCGACCAGCTCGTCCACATTGATGCCGTGGACCATGCAGGCCTCTGCAAGGCTCTCGCCGATCGAGCTGGGGCAGCCTACGCAATGCATGCCCATTTCCATAAGGATCTGTGCTGTGTTGATGTCGGCTTCGAGAAGCTCGCCGATGACGGTGTCTCTTGTTACGACCATTTATAAACGCCTCCGTTGTGTTTTTTTCTTGTATTATACAGCATAACCGCCGCGTTGTAAATTATTTTATTTTTTACTTTTTCGGTATATAAAATATTTTTCGCGGCGCTGAGAGCCGTTATTATGCGAGCCAGCCTGTAAGCCGGGTTCTGTCTATGCAGCCATCTATCTTGGCGCCGCGTCGCCGCGCCGCTCCAGCCACCTTTCCGGAGATTGGCCGAGCAAGCCGTAGCCCCCGTGTCGGGGGTGCTTCGGATAGAGTTTACAGGGAAGCCATGTCACCATGGCCACCGGTGAGCTCTTGCCTCGCCTTTCCACCCTTACCCCTTGCGGGGCGGTTTATTTCTGTTGCACTTGTCCTGAGATCGCTCTCGGCTGACGTTATCAGCTATCCTGCTCTGTGAAGCCCGGACTTTCCTCACGCCCGAGGGCGCGCGGCTGCTTGGCTGACTCGCGTGAACATTATACCCCGCCGCCATGCCCCTTGTCAATTCGGGCCATGAAAAAACTCCGGCCGCGGGCCCGCCGCGTGGTCACGGCGCTTTCTGTGCCCATAAAAAATCCGGCATATGTTGTGACTTGACAAAAGCCGCTTATGTTTCACGGCTTTTTGACCAAATATATCCATGAGAACCTGTGAAAGGTTACAAAAATAACACATCTTGTCGCATATCTCTTTACATCATTTTAACATCAGATATAATGATGGTATAAACAGCTTTCCGGAGGTGACGACATGAAACACAGGTTATTTTCGGCCCGCGATGTGCGGTTTATATTCTTTTCGCTCCTTGCCATTATTCCCAGCGCTATCCAATGTTTTGCCTTTAATTTTCCGCTCAACGACAGCATTACAAGAAGCGCTGTAAGCGTTACACTTCATACCCTTTATCAAACTACATTTTTTGCTGTCATTCCTGCAATATTCGCAGGTTGGGGAATTCGCTGTGTTATATACGGAAATACGGCCGATTTGATAAAAGCATATATCTTCTATTATGCTCCTCGTATACTCGTGTATCTTCTAAACAGCAACAGCGATTTTTTGGCCAGAACCATTTTTGACATCCAGCGTTCCACCACACCTCTTATCATGGTACTCGTCTTTTCCCTCGCGTACATACTGATCTCGTCAAGGCTGACAGATACCACCTCTGCCCGCTCTCTTATCCGCGAGGTGCTCGCCGTCCTCGTCATCTACCTGGCGCTCGGCGCAGTGATCGGCACGGCATATGCCTCTATGCTGGCCAAAGCATACGCCAAAACCGCCAACCTTGAAGTCCTTCTTTTTCTCAAGGCCATGCTCCTTCAGGGCTTCACAATAAGCTCGGTCGTACTGATCTTTCTTCCCTTTGCGCGCCGCAGGCTGCCGCCGCTGTACCCCATGCTGCTCTGGTGCGGGGCATCGGCCGTATTTCACCTTATCCTGCGCGATTCGATCTCCTACTCCTGGACGTCGGAATATGGCGGGTTCTTCTGTGCGTACAGCCTGCTCTGCGCCGTCGGCATGACCTCGTGGCTGCGGGGCAGAAAGGGCGCGGCCATCCTTGCCCTGGTGGTGACATTCCTCTTTCCCTTTACCGAGGCCTTCTTTCGTATCTACGGCCTGTATTACACACGGTTTTATGAAAGCGCCTTTTGTTATCAGTTGCCCAGAGATATCCGCGCTTTTATCAAAAACACGCAGCCGATCATAACATATATGGGCATGCGGCGGATATATGCCCCGACGGCAGCCGCCCTGCTGTCGGCCATCCTCGGCTCGCTGCCTGTTCGTGGCAAAAGCTCGGACGATCACACCGACGAAGGCCGGTAAAGATATCGGCCGTCCCCTTTCAAAAGCAGCGATAAAGGCAATATCGACTCCCCGCGGGCTTTCCCGCGGGGATATTTTATTGACCTTGGTGCATGGATGGGTTAAACTATTGATTGTACCGTATCTATATTTTATATGGAGGCGACAGCAATGCTTAAAGAATATATCGACAGTATAAAAGACAAGCGGGTGTCGGTCGTCGGCATCGGCGTTTCCAACACGCCGCTTATCCGTCTGCTGGCCAAGGGCGGCGTCCGGGTGACCGCCCACGACAAGAAGCCCCGCGACCAGATGCCCGAGCTGGCCCGCGAGCTCGAGGACCTCGGCGTAGAGCTGGTCCTCGGCCCCGATTACCTCAAGGAGATCACGGGCGACATCGTGTTCCGCACCCCCGGCCTGCGCCCCGATGTGCCCGCGCTGGCCGCCGCCCGCGAACGCGGCGCCGAGATAACAAGCGAGATGGAGGTCTTTCTCTCCCTCTGCCCCTGCACCGTCCTTGCCGTCACCGGCTCCGACGGCAAAACAACGACGACCACCGTCATATCCGAGCTCCTCAAGGCCCAGGGCTATAACGTATTCGTCGGCGGCAACATCGGCACCCCACTGCTCGACCGCACCGACGAGATGACCGAAAAGGACTTCTGCGTCCTCGAGCTCTCTTCCTTCCAGCTGATGACAATGAAGAAGAGCCCCCATGTCGCCGTCCTGACCAATATCGCCCCCAACCATCTTGACGTTCACAAGGGCATGGAGGAATACATCGCCTCCAAGGAGAACATCTTCCTCCACCAGTCGAAGGACGACATACTTGTATACAATCTCGACAACGACCTTGCCCGCAACTCTTCGATCAGGGCGCCCGGCCATACCCGCGGCTTCTCCCGCCGAGAGCACGGCTATTCCTATTGCGACGAAAAGGGCGATATCTATGTCGGCGGAGAACTCGTTATGAACGCCTGTGATATCCGTCTTCCCGGCGTACACAACATCGAAAACTATCTGGCCGCCTTCGCCGCCGCTTCCGACTATGTCTCCAAAGGGGTCATGGCCGATGTCGCCCGCCAGTTCGGCGGCGTCGAGCACAGGCTCGAGTTCATCCGCGAGCTCGACGGCGTCAGGTACTATAACGACTCAATCGGCACCAGCCCGACCCGCACGATAGCCGGTCTGCGCTCTTTTGACCGCAAGGTCATACTTATCGCCGGAGGCTATGACAAGCATATCCCCTTCGACGTCCTCGGCCCCGAGGTCATAAAGCATGTAAGCCAGCTGCATCTCTGCGGCGCCACCGAAGAAAAGATATATCAGGCGGTCGTCAACGCGCCGGGATACAGCTCGGAAAACCTGCCGATATTCTTTCACAAGGATTACGAAGAGATGCTGGCCGATATACGTTCCCGCGCCCACGCGGGCGATATCGTCCTTCTCTCCCCGGCCTGCGCGGCCTTTGACCGCTTCCCCAACTTCGCCAAGCGCGGAGAATACTTCAAACAGCTTGTAAACGGGCTTAAATAGCCTCGTTTAAAGCCCCGGGCTCTGCCCGGGAGTATATACAGCAACGCATATCTGATTTTTACAGGAGGTGTGTTTTTTGACTCTCAAAGAAAAGATCAAAACTCTCGGCAACGCTTATGGCGTTTCGGGAGACGAGTTCGCCGTTGCCAAGATAGCCGCCGAGCTGTTGACACCATATGTCGACAGCGTCGATATCGACAAGTTCGGCAACGTCACCGGGTACAAGTCCTGCGGCAAGCCGGACGCGCCCAAGCTTATGCTCGACGCCCACATCGACGAAATAGGCTTCCTTGTCACCGGCATCACCGACGAAGGCTTCCTTCGGTTCACCGGTATGGGTGTCGACCAGCGCATGCTGCCCGGCGGGACCCTTAACGTCATGACAAAAACAAGGGGCAACATCCTCGGCGTTGTCGGTGCGATACCGCCCCATCTTCAGGCCCCGGGCGACAACACGAAGTCGCTGCCCATCGACAAGCTCTATGTCGACCTCGGCATGCCTGTCGACGAGGTGAAAAAAACCGTCCGCATCGGCGATTATATGACCTTCAGCAGCCAGGCCTTTGATCTTCTGGGCGACCAGATCTGCGGAAAATCCTTCGACGACCGCGCCTGCTTCTGCTGCCTGCTGCATGCCCTCGAGCTGCTTCAGGGCAAGGAGCTCAATGTCGACCTTATCATCATCGGCACGACAAAGGAAGAGGTCGGCGGTCATGGCGCCTCCTACCGCACATATGTCGAGCGCCCCGACCTTGCCGTCGCCATCGACGTATGCCATGCCCGCACCGACGATAACCTTCCCACCGACCGTGTCAACGAGCTGGGCGGCGGTCCGGTCATCACCATCGGCACCAACAGCGTCCCCCGCTTTGCCCGCAGGCTGATCGAGATAGCCCGCGCAAAGGATATCCCCTATCAGCTCTCGGCCGCCCCGGCTCACACCGGCACCAACGCCTGGAGCATGCAGATAATCGAAGAGGGCTGCGCCACGCTGGTCGTGTCCCTGCCCCTCAAGTACATGCACTCGCCCGTCGAGGTCATCAAGATGAGCGATGTTGAGAATGTCGGCCGCCTTATGGCCGAGCTTGCAATGGATATTGACGGGAGGTGGCAGCTTTGATGCATATTACCGAAATACTTGAAAAGCTCTGCACGGCCGACGGCATCGCCGGCTATGAGGACGAGGTAAGGCAGGCGGCCCTCGATATCGTCGCCCCCTATGCCGACGAGGTCATAACCGACGCCCTCGGCAACCTTCTGGTATTCAAAAAGGGAAAGAACCGACGCCAGGCGCCGGTCGCCCTCTGCGCCCATATGGACGAGGTCGGCTTCATGGTCCGCGATATAACCGAAAAGGGCATGATCCGCTTCCTGACCGTCGGCTCGGTCGACCCCCGCGTCATGATCGGCCGCAGGCTCAAGGTCGGACCCAAAAAGGTACCCGGCGTCATATCCCTTAAGGCCATACATCTGACCACCCCGGCCGAGAGGATGGTCGCCCCTCCGGCATCGTCGCTTTATATCGACATCGGCGCGACCTCTAAAAAAGAGGCCGAGAAATATGTCCAGATCGGCGACCCCTGCTATTTCGATTCCCCCTTCGTCGAGTTCGGCGACAGACGTATCAAGTCGAAGGCCGTCGACGACCGTATAGGCTGTGCCGTAATGGCGGCGCTGCTTCAGGAAGAGCTCGACTATGACACATGGTTTGTTTTCGCCACAAATGAAGAGATCGGCGGCAACCGCGGCGCCCTTGTGGCTGCAAACAGGCTCAATGTCGGCCGCTTCCTCGTCATCGAAGGCACGACGGCCTGCGATGTGCCCGATGTGCCCCTCCACGCCCAGTCGACCACCCAGGAGATGGGCTGTGTCATCTCTATCATGGACAAGGGCTCGATCTACAGCCGTCCGCTGATAAATCACATGACGGCTCTTGCCGACAAAAACGGTGTCAAGTGGCAGTATCGCCGTTCGGCCAACGGCTTTACCGACGCCCGCGCCCTCCATGTCGGCGCGAACGGCGCCGTCGGCATGGGTATCGCCACCCCGACACGCTATATCCACTGTGCCTGCAACGTCGTCTTTAAGCCCGACATCGACGATGTTCTCAATATGGCCAGACTCTTTATAAAGGAGGACAGCATCAATGCTTAACGCCTTTGAATTACAGCAGAAGCTGGTCGAGGCCGCAATGCCTTCAGGCTATGAGAGCCGCTGCGCCAAGGTCATCGAGGCCATTGCCGCCCCCTTTGTCGATGAGGTCTATTATACCGCCACAGGCAGCCTCGTCTGCCACAAGAAGGGCGAGGGCAAGCGCCTTATGTTCGCCGCCCATATGGATGTCATCGGCTTTATCGCCACATTTGTAAACGACGGCGGCTTTGTTTCCTTCACCACCATCGGCGGCCATATGCCCGCCGGTCTGATAAATACCCCCGTCCGCTTTGTAAACGGCGTCCGCGGCATCATCAAGCTGCGCGCCCAGGCCGACAAGCTCTCTTCGCCGGTAAACTCCATAACCGTAAAGGATCTCTATATCGACATCGGCGCGACAAATAAAGAAGAGGGTGAGAGCATGGTAAAGGTCGGCGATCTTGCCATGTTCGACACCAAGCCCCAGCTGATCGGCGACGACTGCATGATGACCTGCTATGCCGACGATCTGGCCTCCTGCTGTGTCCAGCTCATGGCCATGGAGCAGCTCAAGGAGAGCAAAAACGACCTTTATTTCGTCTTTACTGTTCAGGAAGAGGTCGGCTGCAAAGGCGCGCTGACAGCCGCCGCGGCCATCGAGCCCCATATGGGCATTGCCATCGATCTCTGCTACAGCGGCGATGAGCTGGCCGCCGACATGGAGATGCCGGTCCGCCTCGGCTGCGGCCCGACCATCAAGATCAAGGACCAGAGCGTCATATGCAGCCCGGCCGCCATCGAGTTTATGCGCACGGCCGCCAAAAATGCCGGTATAGCCTATCAGGACGAGATCATCACCGCCGGAGGCACCGATACATCCTCCATCATGCACAGCGCCAGAGGCGCGCTGGCCGGATGCATGTCGATCCCCGGCCGCAATATCCATTCCCCCTGCGAGATAGTCAGCATAAGGGATATGGAAAACGGCGCCCGTCTCATCGCCGCCTGCGCCGCGGCGAAACTTTAAGGAGGGGATAGAATGTTTGATACATTAACGCTTCAGAAGCAGCTGGTGGCGGCGGCAATGCCCTCCGGCTTTGAAAGCGGCGTCGGCGCTCTGCTGGCCGAGCTGGCCGCCCCCTATGCCGACGAGGTCATGACCGACGCCCTCGGCAATGTCATCTGCCATAAGAAGGGCGAGGGCAAGCGCATCATGCTTGCCGCCCACATGGACCTTATCGGCTTTATGGTCACATATATCGACGAGAAAGGCTATCTGCGCTTCGAGCCGATCGGCGGCCACACCCCTGCTTTCCTGCACCGCACGCCCATCCGCTTCAAAAACGGCACAAAGGGTGTCGTCATGTGCGAAAAATGGGCCGAGGAAAGCAAAAAGAAGGTGTCCGACGTCCGCACGGCCAATTTCTATATCGACATCGGCGCGAACAGCTATGAAAAGGCGGCCTCAGTGGTCTCTATCGGCGACGTCTGCGTTTTCGACGGCGAGACCTACAGCCAGAACGGCATGGTCATGACCCCTTATGCCGACGACCTGGTCGCCTGCACCGTCCTGCTGCGGGTCATGGAGCAGCTCAAGCAGAGCCCCTATGACCTCTATTTCGTCTTTACCGTTCAGGAAGAGGTCGGCCTTCGCGGCGCGGGCACATCGGCCCACCGCATAGCCCCCGAAATGGGCATTGCCGTTGATGTCTGCGGCACCGGAGATGTCCCCTCTTCGACAGCCTATTTCGATGTCAAGCTCGGCCGCGGCGCCACCGTGAAGATCAAAGACGGCTCGCTGCTCTGCAATCCGCAGGTCATATCCTTCCTGCGTGATGCCGCCGAAAGGGCCGGCGTCACATATCAGGACGAGGTGATGCTGTCGGGAGGCACCGATGCCGGCGCTATCCAGCGCACACTCGGCGGTATTCTTGCCGGAGGCGTTTCCATCCCCACAAGGAACATCCACTCTCCCCGCGAGATATACAGCCTGAGCGATGTGGATGGAGCCGTCTCCATCCTCACCGAGGCTCTCAGCCGATAACTTAAATTATTCAGGAGTAAATAATATCCCATGAGCTTTGATTTTTCACCCAAGCTCAGGGAGCTTGCTGCAAAAGCGGAGGAGCATGCTGCCCTCCGCTTTCAAGCGATTGAGCAGGTCTCCCTCGAGAACACCTCCCGCGTGCTGACGGCCTTTGCCGGTCACCGCGTGTCCGACACGTATTTCCGCGAAACGACCGGCTATGGCTATGACGATCAGGGCCGTGACAAGCTGGAAGAGATATACGCACAGGTCTTTGGATGTGAGTCGGCCCTTGTCCGCACGGGCTTTGTCAACGGCTCTCACGCCATCGCATGCGGCATGTTCGCCTGTGTCTCGACCGGCGATGTCATGCTGTCCCTGACCGGAAACGTATACGACACCCTCCAGACGGTCACCGGCCAGCACGGCAAGGTCGGCGGCAGCTTTGCCGATTACGGCATCGGCTTTGAAATGGTCGACATGAAAAACGGCCTGCCCGATTACGAAGAGGTCGAGCGCCGCGCCGCCGATCCCCGCGTAAAGGCGGTATTCATCCAACGCTCCCGCGGCTATAGCATCCGCCACACCCTCTCGATACCTGAGATAGAAAGGCTCTGCGCCATAGTCCGCCGGGTCAATCCGGGCGCATACATCATGGTCGACAACTGCTACGGCGAGTTCTGCGACACCCGCGAGCCGACCCACGTCGGCGCCGACCTGATCTGCGGCTCTCTCATAAAGAACCCCGGCGGCGGCCTTGCCCCCATGGGCGGATACATCGCCGGCAAAAAAGAGCTTGTCGAGCGCGCGGCCAACCGCCTCACCCTGCCCGGCATCGGCGCCGAATGCGGCGCGACGCTTGGCGTCAACCGCTCTCTCTATCAGGGCTTCTTCATGGCGCCCCATACGGTGGCACAGGCCCTCAAGACGGCTGCCTTCTGCACTTCTCTCATGGGCCTGCTGGGCTACGAGGTCACCCCGGGCGACGACCGCCCCGGCCTTGACATAATCCACACGGTAAACTTCGGCAACCGCGAAAAGCTGCTGGCCTTCTGCCGCGGCGTACAGGCCGGATCCCCGGTCGACGCCTTTGTCACACCCGAGGCGTGGGATATGCCCGGCTATGACGATCAGGTCGTCATGGCGGCCGGGACCTTCATCCAGGGCGCTTCGATAGAGTTGTCCTGCGACGGCCCGATGCGCCCGCCCTTCACCGCCTTCATCCAGGGCGGCCTGACATACGAAAGCGGCAAGCTGGGCATCATGACGGCCGTACAGTCGCTGCTCGATTCCCAGGCCGGTAAATAAAGGAGGATAGCCGATGGAAGCCCTTCTTGAAGAGATCCTTAAAGACTGCGCGCCCTACAAGACCCTCGGCAAACCCGCAAGCTATATCCCCGAGCTGGCCAACGGCGATGTCAACGACCTCGGCATCTATGTCGTCTCCAGCGACGGCCAGAGCTATAAGGCCGGAGACTGGCGCAAGGAATTCACGATACAAAGCGTCGTCAAGCCGATCCTGCTGCTTCTATGTCTTATGGACAACGGCGCGGAGCTGCTGCGCTCGACCATCGGCGTCGAGGCCACCGGCAAGCCCTTTGACGCCATCAACGTGACCGACGGACAGCTGTCCAGCCAGCATCTCAACCCCATGGTCAACATGGGCGCGATACTCATGTGCACCCTTATAAAGGGCGATGATTACGACATGCGCTTTGCCCGCCTGCTCGACCTGACCCGCCGCCTGGCCGGGAACCCCGACATATCGGTCGACCAAAAGGTCTATCTTTCGGAAAAGCGCACGGGCAACAAAAACCGCGCTCTCGCCTTCCTGCTCAAAAATTACGGCCTTATCGACGGCGACGTCGAAGAGGTCCTCGACTGTTATTTCAAGGCATGTTCGATAAAGGTCAACTGCCGCGATCTGGCCAATATCGCCTTTACCTTTGCCAACCGCGGCCGTCGTCCCCTTTCCGACGAGCGTCTTTTTCCCGCCGAATATGCCCACTATGTCAACGCCGTCCTGGTCACCTGCGGCATGTATGACGGCTCGGGCGATTTCGCCGTCCGCGTCGGCGTCCCGGCAAAAAGCGGCGTCGGCGGCGGCATAATGGCCGTTGCGCCGACAAGGATGGGCATCGGCATCTTCTCCCCCGGCCTTGACGAAAAGGGCAACAGCCTTGCCGGTATCAAGGCCCTCGAGGAGCTTTCACACCGCATGTACCTCAGCATCTTTTGATCCCGGCACTACAAAGCCCCGCCCGGCGTTCTGCCGGGCGGGGGTATTTTATTATCCATTTCTAAAACGCCTGATATTTTTGTCTATCTTTTACCAAAATGAACAGCTTTTTGCACAAAATCTTTATATTTAGATTGATTTTATCTTTATTCATGATATATTAGTTCTAACAAATATATTACAAAAGGAGAGTTAAAAATGAAAAAAAGAATTATTAGTCTTACCGGATATATTATTTGCAATAAATAATATGAAAAACAACAGCGAAGGCCTGCGGTCTTTACTCGGTAAAGAGGATATACACCGCTTCAGGATATATCTGCTTCTACTGGCGATAATTATCATCCTGTCGGTCATATGCGTCAGGCAGCATGCACATATAAACAGGCTGACCGAAAAATATACCACCCCGGCCATAAGCGATGATGAAAAGGAGCCCCTTTTTAACGACGCGCTGTCCCAAGCAGACCCACAGAGCCAGACGATGGAGCTTTTCTTCTTTGATGACGCCGATAAAGCCGTCCGCATTACAAATGAAAACAGGTCGCCGGAGGATGCGGAAGCCATCCGCGATTTCATATCAAAAATGAAATACGATCGGGAGGCCAGCTCGGGTCTGGTCCCCGAGGATTATGAAGGTATCATGGGCGGCGTCTCCGGGCATCTTAGTATCGCTGTTTCGCCATCGGGATCTGTTCATATTAATATCCACAGCCGCGAAAGCGCAAGCGTATTCTATCGTCACGGTCAATACAAATATGCCGCGGAATATATCCTGGACCCCGATAGCTGCGATTCCATACGCGCCTTATGCGGTCTGCCGCCCATCCCGGATATAGAAGATCTCATAGAGGAAGCCCGCAAAAAGCAAGAGCAGGAGCAAAACGCCCAACCTAAGGTCATAGCACCGACATGGCAGAATAAGCAATAGATACTATGAAAAGAAAAATCATCATATTTCTGGTCATCCTGATAACGGTCGGGGCGATGCTCTGCATCTTGCCCGAAAGGATAGAGCTTGCCCGGCGCAGGTCGGTATGCGAGGAATACCGGCTCTCGGCCGATCCCAAAGCCGGATTCGAGGTTTGCTTTACCTTTATATGGGAAGGTCTCGTCTATGGCCGGGAGGATTATGAGATAAGAGATCTGACCCCGGCTAATGCCGGTGGCGAGGGTCTTAACGCCCTGTCCTCTCTGCTGTCCAGCCTGCAATATTCAGCCGAATATAACCGGAGCACAGAGATCCTCGACGGACTTGACGGCGAGTACCCGATGAGGATAACGGTCACTTGCAAAAACGGCGGCCATATCGAGCTTCGGTTTTCGGGCAGTTCGTTCTGCACCCTCGCGGCCATTGATAAGGATAAAAACTTCCTTGCCTCGGCCCTATATACTGCCGACCCCGAGAGCTGCGATCGGCTTCGTGCCTGCGGCGGCCTTCCGCCGATACCCGATATTGATACCATCATAGAGGCCGGAAAGGAAAGCCGCGAGCAGGAGCAAAACGCCGGGCCGAAGGTCATAACCCCAACATGGCAGAATAAGCAATAGCATAAGCATGACAAAACCCCCGCGGGCATAGCCCGCGGGGGTTTATGTATACGATTTATTCAGCTTATCTGAGCTCGTGTACGAAAATACCGGACAGGAGCTTGGGCTCGAACCATGTGCTCTTCGGCGGCATGATCTTGCCGGCGTCGGCAATGTTCATCAGATCCTCGATAGAGGTGGGATACATTGCGAAAGCAACGGCCATACCATTGTTGACCCTCTTCTCAAGCTCGCCCAGGCCGCGGATACCGCCGACAAAGTCGATGCGCTTATCGGTTCTGGGATCGCCGATACCAAGGATGGGATGCAGCAGATTGTCCTGAAGGATGGAAACATCCAGCTGGGCGACAACGTCGCCGGCATCGAATGTGCCTTCCTTGGCGGTCAGCTTATACCACTTGCCGTCCATATACATACCAAAGGTATGCTTGGCTTCGGGATGATACTCGCCTGCGCCCTTTTCCTCGACCGTGAACTTCTCTTCGACCTTCTTGATGAAGCCGTCCTTGTCAAGACCGTTGAGGTCGGCGACAACACGGTTGTAGTCCATGATCTCAAGCTGATCGTCGGGGAAGAGCACGCAGAGGAAATAGTTGAACTCTTCTTCGCCTGTATAGTCGGGGAACTGGCAGCGGCGCTTGCGTGCGACCCTTACGGCGCTGGCGCAGCGGTGATGGCCGTCAGCTATATAGAGAGCGGGTGTTGCGGCAAAGGCTTCCTCGATAACGGCCTTGCAGTGGGGGCAGCTGATGACCCACACGGTCTGCTGGACGTTGTCGCCGACGAAGTCATATACCGGCTCGTGCTTCTCCATTGTGTCGCGGACGACCTCGTTGATTGCGTCGTTGGACTTATATGTCAGGAAGATCGGGCCTGTGTTGGCGTTGCAGATGTCAACATGATTGCATCTGTCGTCTTCCTTCTTGGCCAGTGTCAGCTCATGCTTCTTGACGACGTTGTTGATATAGTCGTCAACACTGGCGCAGCCGACGATACCGATCTGGGCGCGGCCGTTCATGACCTGCTTATAGATGTAATAGCAGGGCTTCTCGTCCTGGATGTAAACGCCGTCGACCTTCATCTGATGGAGCTTCTTGGAGGCCTCTTCGTAAACAGCCTGGGCATAGGGATCGGATCCCTCGGGGAAGGACATCTCGGCCCTGTCGATACGCATGAATGAATAGGGATTGCCCTTAACGTATTCGATGGCTTCCTTGGTGTCCATAACGTCATAAGGCAGGGCGGCTACCTGCGAGACAAGCTCGGGGGTGGGGCGCACGGCCTTGAAAGGTTTGACAACAGCCATTAGCGTTCTCCTTTAAAAATTACTTTGCAAAGCTATTGATGATATCAACGATCTCCATGCCGATCCTGCCCTGGGCTTCCTTTGTGGAGCCGCCGATATGGGGGGTCAGGGAGATCTTGTCATTGTTCATGATCCTCTCGTTCTTGAGGGGCTCGGAAGCAAAGACATCGAGAGCGGCGCCTGCCAGCTTGCCGGCGTCAAGAGCGTCGCAAAGGGCGTCCTCGTCGACCAGGCCGCCGCGGGCGGCGTTGAGCAGATAAGCTGTCGGCTTCATCAGCGCGATCTCGGCTGCGCCGATAACGGGCTTGCCGTCAGCAGCTGCGGGGATGTGGAGGGAAACAAAGTCGCCGTTCTTCAGGATGGACTCCTTGTCGGCATGGAACTCATAGGGCAGATCGTTCATCTTGCCGACGATATCGGTGTAGATGATGTTCATGCCAAGGGCTTCGGCCTTCTTGGCCAGCGAACGGGAAATACGGCCCATACCGATAAGGCCGAGGGTCTTGCCGTTCAGCTCGATGCCTTCATACTGCTTCTTGTTCCACTCGCCCTTGCGCATCGTGACGTTGGAGATACCGACGAAACGGGCCAGGGTGAGCATATGAGCCAGTGTCAGCTCGGCAACGGAATCGGAGGAAGCCTTCGGTGTATTGCGGACAGCAATGCCATGCTCCTCGGCATACTTAACGTCGATGTTGTCGACGCCTACGCCGCCGCGGATGACCAGCTTGAGCTTGCCGTTGTTGGCCTTGACTTCGTCGATGTGGTTGGCGCGGACCTTTGTCTTGGAGCGGACGACGACAGCGTCAAAATCGCAGAGAGCCTTGCCCAGCTCTTCGGGCTCATAGAACTTTACAACGACCTCATGGCCCTGCTCTTCCAGCTTGGCCATTGCGGCCTTGTCCATACCGTCTGTAACAAGAATACGCATTATATTTTTCTCCTTCAATAATTGAGTGTTTTTAAAGGTCGTGCCGATACTTATTTATGCTCGGCTTCGAACTTCTTAAGGAACTCGACCAGAGCTACGACGCCCTCTTCAGGCATGGCGTTGTAGATCGAGGCACGGAGGCCGCCGACCGACTTGTGGCCCTTCAGGTTGTCGAATCCGGCTTCCTTGGAGGCCTTTACGACTTCGGCGTCCATCTCGGGGCTGCCGGCTGTGAAGGTGACGTTCATGACAGACCTGTCAGCGGGAGCGACAGAGCTGACGAAGAGCTTGGAGCTGTCGAGGAAATCATAAAGGATCTTGGCCTTATGCTCGTTCATCTCTTCCATCTTCTTCAGGCCGCCGATGCTCTTGAGGTACTTAAAGACCTTGCCGCAGCAATAGATAGCCCAGCAGTTAGGTGTGTTGTACATCGAGCCGGCGTCTGCATGTGTCTTATACTTGCAGTAGATAGGAACCTTGGGATCGAGGTCGTCGCGGATAAGATCCTCGCGGATGATGACGACAGCCATACCGGCAGGTCCGACGTTCTTCTGTACGCCGGCCCAGATCAGGCCGTAATCAGATACGTTGCAGGGACGGGAAAGGAACATGGAGGACTGGTCGGATACCAGGACATGACCCTTTGTATTGGGCAGCTTGTGGAATGTTGTGCCGTTGATGGTCTCGTTCTCGCAGATGTAGACATAGTCTGCATTCTCGGGGATATCGAGGTCGGAGCAATCGGGGATGTAAGAGAAGTTCTTGTCGGCGGAAGAAGCGACGACCTTGACTTCGCCGTACTTCTTGGCCTCTGTGATGGCCTTCTTGGACCAGGAGCCTGTCTCAACATAGCAGGCAACGCCGTTCTTCATGAGGTTCATGGGGACCATGGCGAACTCGAGCGTGCCGCCGCCCTGAACGAAGATGACCTTATAGTTGTCGGGGATGCCCATCAGATCGCGCAGATCGGCCTCGGCCTCATCGGCGATCTCCTGGAAAACCTTGGAGCGATGGCTCATCTCCATGACGCACATACCGGAACCACGGTAGTTCATCATTTCGTCGCGGATCTCCTCCAGAACAGGCTCCGGCATCATAGCAGGGCCGGCAGAGAAGTTGAAAGAACGATTGTACTTCATTTTGTTTTCCTCCTGTTGTTTATATGGCGTGAATAATACCCATACCAGAAATCAGCCATGGGAGATCGAGTAAAGAAATTAATTTCTTTACTTTATCCCCCTGACAAGTATATACTAACATTAATACAGCTTTTAGGCAACCTTGTTTTATATTTTTTGTTTTTCGGATGGTATATTTTTCTTTATAGCACAGCCATGTAAATTTTAATATGGCCTTTGATGGACGATAGACGGAGGTAACGCCAGATGGCCCTTTACGACAGCGCCGCCCGGCTGATATGCGAAACGCCGATACTGCGGCTGCGCAGATTCGAAGACGCCTATGCCTGCCGCGGCGAGATATATGCCAAATGCGAGTTTCTGAACCCCACCGGAAGCATCAAGGACCGCCCCGTGCTCGAGATGCTGCGCCGCGCCGCGGCCGATGGACTCCTTGCCGAGGGCGGGACGGCCGTCATGATATCCGGAGGCGCGGGCGGCGTTTCGGCCGCCATGATATGCGCTGCCCTTGGTCTCAAATGTGTCGTCGTCTCGACCGACAGCCTCTCCCTCGACGATCTGCGGCATATCCGCGCCTTTGGCGCTTCGGTCACCATGACCCCCGCCCGCCTGGGTCTTGCCGGGATGAAGAACCGGGCCGCCGAGGTGGCCGGACGCACCCCCGGCGCCGCCATACTTGATATCTTTTCCGACCCTGCCAATCCGTCGGCCCACCGCTTGTCGACCGGGCCGGAGATCCTGCGCGACCTGCCCGACCCCGATTATTTTGTCGCCGGTATCGGCACGGGCGGATGCGTCACCGGCTGCGGCGAGTATATCAAAATGCACCGCTCCGACTGCGTCATAGTCGGCGTCGAGCCCCACGACAGTCCGGTCGTATCGGGCGGCATGCCCGGGCCCCATACACTGACCGGCATCGGCCCGGGCTTCGTCCCCGACGCGCTCAATAAATACATACTCGATAAGGTCGTCCGGGTCCGCACCCCCGACGCGTTGGCCGCCGCGCGCCAGCTGGCCTTATCCGAGGGGCTTTTGTGCGGCCCCTCCTCCGGCGCGGTTCTGGCCGCATCGGTATTCCTTGCCCAGCAGCCCCAGGATGCCCCGCGGAAGATCGTCGCCGTCCTGCCCGACCGCGGCGAGAAATACCTGGACCGCGAGACCTACGGCGGCAAAGGCCGCTGACCCGGGCGAATAGGCCAACAAATCCCCTGCCGGATACATATTTTTTCATCGTTCATACAGTAGCCACGGCCGACGGCTTGTGTTACAATAGTTTAGAGTTATCGCCGCGCCCGGGGCGCGTCATCAGAAAGGAATTATTTTATGAGCCGCAAGCTTTTTACATCTGAAAGCGTGACAGAGGGACATCCCGATAAGATCTGCGACCAGATCTCCGACGCCGTCCTCGACGCTGTCATTCACCTCGACCGCAACGGCCGTGTTGCATGCGAGACGGTCACCACGACCGGCATGGTCCTCGTCATGGGCGAGATGTCGACCAACTGCTATGTCGACATCCCCAGCATCGTAAGAAAGACCGTCCGCGACATCGGCTATACCGACGCCGCCTATGGCTTTGACTATAAGACCTGCGCCGTCATGACCGCCATCGACGAGCAGTCGCCCGATATCGCCATGGGCGTCGACAACGCTGTCGAGCACCGCCGCGACGGCAGCGATCCCTATGATCTCATCGGCGCCGGCGACCAGGGCATGGTATTCGGCTATGCCTGCACAGAGACGCCCCAGTATATGCCCGCCCCCATCATGTACGCCCATCAGCTGACCCGCCGTCTCGCCTCGGTGCGCAAAAGCGCTCTCCTTCCCTTTGTCCTGCCCGACGGAAAGTCCCAGGTCACCATCGAATATGACGAAAACAACAAGCCTGTCCGTATCGACTCGGTCGTCATCTCGACACAGCATTCGGCCGATGTCCAGATAGCTACCCTCCGCGACGCCGTCATGGAGGAGGTCATTTTAAAGACCCTCCCTTCCGAGCTTCTCGATAAGGAGACAAAATACTATATCAACCCCACCGGCCGCTTCGTTATCGGCGGACCTCAGGGCGACAGCGGCCTTACCGGACGCAAGATCATCGTCGACACCTACGGCGGCTACGGCCGTCACGGCGGCGGCGCCTTCTCGGGCAAGGATCCCACAAAGGTCGACCGCTGCGGCGCATATATGGCCCGCTATGCCGCAAAGAACATTGTTGCCGCCGGTCTGGCCGACCGCTGCGAGATCGAGCTGGCCTATGCCATTGGCGTCGCCCGCCCGGTTTCGGTCTTTGCCGAAACCTTCGGCACATGCAAGCTCCCCCAAGAGAGGCTGGTCGACGCCATCAGGGCCAATTTTGACCTGCGTCCAGCCGCCATCATCGAAAACCTTGCCCTCCGCCGCCCCATCTATAAGCAGACGGCCGCCTACGGTCATTTCGGCCGCGACGACCTCGACCTGCCCTGGGAGCGTCTCGACAAGGTCGACACCCTTAAAGAATACCTCAAATAGATTTTACCGCCTTTATCGGCAGCAGTCTGCGCCGAAGCATGCTGTCTGCCGTTTTTAAAATACTATTAAAAAGGAGAAAGAGATCATGATGCGTATTATTGACTTCCACTGCGACACCATCGGCGAAAGAATCGCCAGAAGCGAGGGAAAGGTCTCTCTGCGTCACAACGACTGCCACATCTCTCTTGAAAAGATGCAGCAGGGCGACGCCCTGGCCCAGTTCTTTGCAATCTGGATCCCCCTTCAGGACACGGCCGAAAGGCTTGGCGTCGACATGCCTCCGTATGATTACTTCAATTTCGTCTATGGCAAGTATGTCGAAGCTCTTGAAGCGAATAAGGATATCATTGCCCCGGCCTTCTGTCTTGCCGACATAGAGGCCAACCGCAAAAACGGCCTCATGTCCTCTATCCTTTCTATTGAAGACAGCGTGCCTCTTGAAGGCAAGATAGAGCGTGTCAACGAGTTCTACGAAAAGGGCGTCCGCCTTATGTCCCTGACATGGAACTATGAGAACTCGGTCGGATTCCCCAACAGCGATGACCCTGCCCTGACGGCAAAGGGACTCAAGCCTTTCGGCATCGAGGCTGTCGAACGCATGAACGAGTTGGGCATCATCGTCGATATTTCCCATCTGTCGGACGGCGGTATCTATGATGTTTTCAAATATTCCAAAAAGCCGATCGTCGCCTCCCACTCCAACGCCCGCGGCGTCTGTGCTCACCGCCGCAACCTTAGCGATGATATGCTCAAAAAGCTCGGAGAGAACGGCGGCCTGACCGGTCTCAACTACTGCGCCCCCTTCATGTCCAAAGAAGCTGAAAAGAATAATCTGACGACATGTGACGATATCGTCCGCCAGGCTCTTTATATAAAGGATAAGGCCGGCATCGATGCTCTCGGCTTCGGCTCCGACTTCGACGGAATCGGCAATGACCTCGATTTCGGCGATTATTCCGGAATGCCGAAGGTCGTCGCCGCACTGGAGAAGCACTTTACCGACGACGAGATCGAAAAGATCTGCTGGAAGAATGCATACCGCGTCATCGGCGAAAGCATGAAATAAAATCGCAGGCAAGATCAATACCTCAGCGGCGGCCGGGACGATCCCGGCCGCATTTTTGATATATAAAAGAGAGGTGTATCCCCGATGGAAATAAGAAAAGACACGCGCTATGCCGTCGCGTCGCCGACCAGCATGGGTCTGCGCATAACCCCGGGCGACCACATGGCCGTCCAGAACAGCAACATGTTTTATCTTCAATCTACCAGCGCCGAGAGCAATGTCCTTAACGTCTCCTCCTCCCTCGGCCGCGAATGCCTTGTCCTGACAAGATTTGTCGAGGGCAGCCCGATGGCCGATCTTATAAAGCGTCAGCTCCGCGCCCGGAATATCCGCTTCGAGGGTCCCGACGTCCCCCAGGGCGGCCCGTGGGGCTATCGCCACCAGTTCAACATCGCCGATTCCGGCTTCGGCCTGCGCGCCCCCCGGGTCTGGAACGACCGCGCCGGGGAGATCGGCCGCACCCTTTCGGCCGATGATTATGATATAGAGCGCATCTTCGGCCAGGAGGGTGTCGCCATACTGCACATATCCGGCCTTATCGCCGCCATGAGCCCCGAGACGACCGAATGCTGCCTTGCCCTCGCCCGCGCCGCCCATGATTACGGCACGATAGTTTCCTTCGACCTCAATTACCGCGCCACCTTCTGGCAGGGCCGCGAGGAAGAGCTCTCGAAGGCCTTTTCAGAGCTGGCCTCCCTTGCCGATATACTGATCGGCAACGAAGAGGATTTCCAGCTCTGCCTCGGCTTCACCGGCCCGGAGGCCGGCGGAAAAGAGCTTTCGGCCAAGATAGATTCCTTCAAGGCAATGATATCTCAGGTCAGGGCCAAATACCCTAACGCCCAAATGTTCGCCACGACCCTGCGTCAGGTCATATCGGCTAACGAGCATCTCTGGGGCGCCATCCTGCTCGATGGTGACGACTGGTATGTCGAGCAGCCCCGGCCGATAAACATACTCGACCGCATCGGCGGCGGCGACGGCTTCTCGGGCGGCCTGCTCTACGGCGTGCTCAACTGCTGGGAGCCCGAAAAGTGCCTTCAGTTCGGCTGGGCCAGCGGAGTTCTGGCCGTTTCCAGCCTCAACGACTATGCCGAGCCGGCCGACGAGAAGCAGATCTGGGACATATATAAGGGCAACGCCCGCGTGCAGAGATAGGGGGATATTATGAAAAAAGCCGACATCGGTCTCATCGGCCTTGCCGTCATGGGCGAGAATCTCGTCATGAACATGGAGTCCAAGGGCTTCACCGTTTCGGTATTCAACCGCACGACCGAAAAGGTCGATAACTTTATAAAGGGCCGTGCAGCCGGTAAAAATATCATCGGCTGCCACAGCCTCGAAGAGCTGCTCTCCAGCCTCGAAAGGCCCCGCAAGGTCTTTATGATGGTCAAGGCCGGCCAGGCCGTCGACGATATGATAGAGCATCTGCTGCCCCTCCTCGATGACGGCGACATCATCATCGACGGCGGCAACTCCCATTTCCCCGACACCATCCGCCGCACGGCCTATGTCGAATCAAAGGGCAAGCTCTATATCGGCACAGGCGTATCGGGCGGCGAAGAGGGGGCCCTGCTGGGCCCGAGCATGATGCCCGGCGGCTCTCCGGCGGCATGGCCCTTTGTAAAGCCGATATTCCGGGCCATCTGCGCCAAGGTCGAGGACGGCAGCCCCTGCTGCGAATGGGTCGGCCAGAACGGCGCGGGGCATTTCGTAAAAATGGTCCACAACGGCATAGAATACGGCGACATGCAGCTCATATGCGAGGCCTATCAGCTCATGCGCGATCTGCTGCGCATGTCGGACGACGAGATGCACGAGGTCTTTGCTCAATGGAACGAGACCGAGCTTGACAGCTATCTCGTCGAGATAACCCGCGATATACTGGCCTATAAGGACGTGGACGGCCAGCCGATCGTCGAAAAAATACTCGACACCGCCGGCCAGAAGGGCACCGGAAAATGGACCGGCATCGCCGCCCTTGACGAGGGCGTGCCCCTCACCCTTATCGGCGAGGCCGTATTCGCCCGCTGCCTTTCGGCCATGAAGGAAGAGCGCGTCCGCGCGTCAAACGAATATTCCCGCACCATCCCCGAGTTCACCGGCGACCGCGCCGCCATGATAGAGTCGATACGTCAGGCCCTTTACGCCAGCAAGATAATCTCTTACGCCCAGGGCTATACCCTCATGCGCACGGCGGCCGCGGCCTACGGCTGGGACCTCAATTACGGCGGCATCGCCCTCATGTGGCGCGGCGGCTGCATCATCCGCAGCGTAT
Organism: uncultured Eubacteriales bacterium; assembly: GCA_934636325.1. GTDB lineage: Bacteria > Bacillota > Clostridia > Oscillospirales > Butyricicoccaceae > RGIG1902. Next base: position 4,696 of record CAKUAK010000025.1, on the reverse strand, counting down.
TCCTCGGCAAGATCAAAGAGGCCTATGACCGCGATCCCGGGCTTTCCAACCTGCTGCTCGATCCCTATTTCAAATCGACCATAGAGAAGCTGGTCCCCGCGTGGCGCAGGGTAGCCGCCGCCGCGATAGAGTACGGCGTGCCCGCCCCGGCCATGACCTCGGCCCTCAGCTATTTCGACGGCTATACCACCGAACGCCTGCCGGCCAACCTGCTTCAGGCCCAGCGCGACTATTTCGGCGCCCATACCTACGAGCGTCTCGACGCTCCCCGCGGAAAGTTCTTCCACACCAACTGGACGGGCCACGGCGGCGATACGGCCGCCAGCACCTATACCGTGTGATCTTTCTAAAGATCCATCCTTTGCAAAAATAAAGCCCCGGAATGATGCAGATCATTCCGGGGCTCGTTATTTCCCTTTATTTTTCGTCCGGTGCGGTATATGTATATTCCTCGGTATAGCTCAGCGGTTCGCCGTCAGAGCCCATCTGGACGATGGTGATGACGTCGCCCGACTCAAGCCCGATATCGTCACTGACAAGGGTATCAAGATCGATCCTTTGGGTATCGCCGAAAGGCTTGCCGTTGACGAATATATGGCTCTTGTCGGTGATGTTCTCGCCCGTGACATAAAGCCCGTCCTCACGCAGCTCGACCGACGTTATCTTTATCTCCTTTACTCCCATCTTCATGTCCTTGGCCTCGAAGGGCATCTCGCCGCCAAGCACCTCTTTGTCGCCGTAGAGCAGATCGTATTCCAGCAGCTCCAGCTTCTGCTGGTAGGTCTCTTCATCGGTATAGGTCTGATGCAGGGTGGCAAGCAGACCGCCGGGCAGACCGGCCATCTCGAGCACGCGGGCCGACAGCTGATAGCTGGACAATGCCCCGCCGTCGGCGTGGAGGTCGGTGTTGGTGCATATGACATATTCGGTCTGATATGTCGTGCCGACGCTCAACTCCTCGTCGGTTATGGCAAGGCTGGGCAGATGATCGCCGAAGAATACGGCGATATAGGGCTCTCCGCGGCTGTCGAGGGCCTTGAGCAGCATATCGACAAAATTATCGGTATCGTAAAGCTGGGTGGCGTAATACTGGAACTGCACCCGCCTGCCCTCGTCCTCGATGCCATATACGCTGAAGGGCAGCTCGCCCTTATCATACTCGGTGGGGTATTTTCCGTGGGGCTGTACCGAAACGGTATAGACAAAATCACTGCCATCGGTCGAGTCAAGGGCGTTTATGATATGCTCTGTCAGTATCGAATCCTTCATCCAGCCCAGCGGCGTCTCCCGCAGGTTATCCATATATTCCTCCGATGTAAAATCATCGAAGCCGAGGTTTGGATAGACCTTATGCCTGTCATAGAATGTGCCGTTGTTATTGTGTATCGCGTGGCTGGTATAGCCGTATTTCTCAAGGTCATAGCATATCGACGGGCATACCGTCGAGCGCAGGATGGTCTTGTACGGATACTCACCCGTGCCGAAATAATCGAGACTCATGCCCGAAATGACCTCGAACTCGGTATTGACTGTGCCCGCGCCGACGACCGGGACGGTCAGCATGCCCGAGGGATTCTCTTCAAGCAGCTTGGTAAAATGCGGCACGGGGTTTGAAGAAAACGTGACGCCGCGCAGACGGTTGACGTTAAAGAAGGATTCCAGCTGCACCATAATTATATTTGGGTGCTCGAGGGGCTCCTTCTGCGGCTGATCGTCAAAAAGCTCGTCCGCGATGTCATCCATGACGTCGGGGCTGTAATCATCCGGCTTGTCGACGCCGCGATCCAGCAGGCTCTTGGCAAAGCAGTAGACAAAGCCGTATTGGTCATAGGCCTGGGCCAGATTGCCGAAGCTCTCCGATATGATGCCGACGCCGACCCCCATCCTTGTCGCCGCGGCGACAAGGATGGCGCATACTATGAAGGCTGCGCCGCCCTGCTTTAGATCGACCTTCATTTTCGGCGCTTTGATCCAAAACCAGAGCATGAGCAGCAGGAAAACGACCACCGCGCCGACCGCCGCGCCGATCTCCAGCGGTGTCATATAGATATCTACGATATCGAGGGCCGATTTGATATTGAGAAAATCGGTGGCGCCGAAGGGGGTCACCCTGAAGCCTAAAAGGATGCAGTTGACAGCCCCCATCCACAGCCATAGGCATTCCATAAATAATATGGAAAAGAGCCTTTTGCGCAGCAGCGCCGCCGCAAGAAGTGTGACCAGTATCACAAGGCTGTTGTAAAACAGCAGCGCCGGATGGGTGGCGATATAGATGATACCCTTGACCGGCGAGCGGCGGCTCAGCATCTCTATTATGATATCGAGCACAGGCGCCGAGATAACACAGAACAGAATGGGGTTCTTTTCAATAATGCGGCTCAGGCGGCCGGCCATGCGGGATATATATCTCCCGGCCAATTTGAGCTTGGCTTTCATATTAAAACGCACTCCTGACTTTTATTGCGGCACACCTGCCGCTTTCTCATCACGCGGTCGACAAAAGGCCGCTTTTTTCTCTGTAATAAGGATTATATATCAATGAACGGCCAAATCAAGGAATAATCTATAAACAATTCAGATTTTTGTTGCACATGCCCGATTTTATCTGGTAATTCCTCTGGGGTTAAAGTATAATATATACAAACACCGGCTCACGTGCCGGGGAAATTTCAAAAAGGAGTGTCTGCATATGTTTGATTTAATCATCAAAAACGGCTGTATAGTCGACGGAAGCGGTGCGCCTCGTTTCCATGCCGATGTTGCCGTTAAGGACGGCCTTATCGCCGAGATCGCACCCCACATTGAAGGTGATGCCAAAGAGATCATCGATGCCGCAGGAAAGATCGTCTCCCCCGGCTTCATTGATGTTCACACCCATTCTGACGGATGTGTTTTCTCCGATGATACAACGGGCTATAACCATCTTGAGGCCGGTACTACGACCGAGCTGGCCGGCCAGTGCGGCACAATGGCTGCTCCCTATTACGGCGAGTACCAGCCCACCTGCGGTGTTTCCGAAGAGGAGTACAAAAGCATCTGCGAGAGCTACACCTCTTTCTTTAAATATGTTGAAAGCAAACCCCACGGCGTCAATCTGGCCTTCTTCGCCGGACAGGGCAACATCCGCGGCAAGGTCATGGGGCTTGGCGAAGGCACCCCCAATGAACAGCAGCTCCAGCAGATGCGCGACCTGATGGCCGAGGCCATGGAATGCGGCTGTCTCGGTTTTTCCACCGGCCTTGTATATACGCCTTCGGTTTTTGCCGGTACGAACGAGCTTATCGAGATCGCAAAGGTCGCCAATCAGTATGGCGGTGTATACACCACCCATATCCGCGGTGAGGGCAACCAGCTTAAGGAATCGATCGAAGAGGCTCTTGTCATCGGACGGGCCAGCGGAATCCCGGTCAATATCTCCCATATAAAGGTCATCGGCCACCATAATGAAGGCAAGTCGGCCGAGGTTATCGAGTATATCGAAGAAAACCAGCGCGCCGGAATGAATATTACCGCCGATCTCTATCCCTTCACCGGCGGGTCGGCTCCTCTTGCCAGCCAGATCCCCCCCAAGTACCTTACCCGCGGCAAGCTTGAAGGCGTCCACGCCCTGCGCGATCCCGAGCTTCGCAAAAAGGCCCTTTGGTCTATCTTCAACGAGTATAACGAGTTCGAGAGCAATATCTATTCGGCCGGATTTGACGGCTGCCTTATCGCCGGTACATACAAGACGCCCGAGTACATCGGAAAGACCCTCGGCCAGATCGCCCGCGAGGAGGGCCGCGATCCCTTTGATGTCTGCATCGACCTTCTTGATAAGAACGATGCTATAGTCCAGGGCATCTATTTCTCGCAGAACGACAGCGACCTCCTCAATTTCCTTTCACGTCCCTGGGTCATGTCGGGAAGTGACTGGTCGGATTACGGCAAGCCTGTCGACCCCGAGACCCGCGCCGGCGGCCATCCCCGCGGTTACGGTACGATGCCCCGCCGTCTTGCGCTTATTCGCAATAACGGCCTCTGGACACTTGAGGAGGCCATATACCGTATGACCGGCATGCCGGCTGAGGTATACAGCCTGCCCAATATCGGCCTGCTTAAAAAGGGTATGAATGCCGATATCACTGTTTTTGATTACGCAAAGGTCGACACCCTCGGTGATTACGATTATCCCTTCCGCGGAAACACCGGTATCGATTATGTCGTTATCAACGGCGGCATTGCCGTCCGCGACGGACACTTTACAGGTCTCAAGAACGGCCATATCGTCAAGAAAGCAAAATAGCCTTTGACGGCATACACCATCCAAATCGCCCCGCGGCTTAGCGGGGCGTTCGTAAGATAGTTAACGGAGCGTATCGGTGCAGATGCGCTCCGTTTCTTTATGCTAATATGACATATGGCACAGTTGCCGGCAGCCCCCTTGGCTCTCCCTCTGGGAGAGCTGTCACCGAAGGTGACTGAGAGGGTCTTACAGGCGTTTTTGAATGGTGATATCAATTTGTGTGCACACGCCGCGAAAATCTATATCAACATCTCGGTTGGAGAAACGCAGGACCTCCAATCCAAGCGCTGTCAAAAATGCGGAACGCTCAGAATCATAGGCCATCCCCTGAGGCTCATAGTGTTGAGAACCGTCCAATTCAATAACTAACTTGGCAGAAGCACAATAAAAGTCTACGATAAATCTCCCGATGAT
>CAKUAK010000024.1 GCA_934636325.1 uncultured Eubacteriales bacterium | reverse complement strand
TCAGGTGATTTGTGCTGAAACCTGTACGCTTGGGATAATGATGTATGCTTCACACCATCCAGATTTAATCATTCTGGATCTTGGCCTGCCAGATCGGGATGGTCTGGACTTGATTCAGGAAGTCCGGAAATCGGACACGGTTCCTATCATTGTCCTGTCTGCTCGTTCCAACGAAAGGGACAAGGTGGAGGCATTGGATCTGGGCGCAAATGATTATATTACAAAGCCATTCGGTACAGAAGAATTGCTGGCCCGTATTCGTGCCGTTCTACGCAGCCATCGGCAGGGAACGGAAAATGAGAGTACACCCAGCGGCAAATACCAGCTTCAGGATTTGTTGATCGACTATGATAAAAGGCAGGTCTTTGTCGGCAAAGACGAAATCGATCTGACACAGACCGAATACAACATCATGGCCTATCTCTCTATCCATGCCGGAAAGGTGCTGACCTATGCTGCGATCATCCGCGCGGTTTGGGGGTATTCAGATCACGGCAGCGTCAAGAAGCTGCAAGTCAACATGAAGAACATTCGAAAGAAAATGGGTGTTACGCCCGGTGAAAAGCGCTATATCATCAACGAGCTTGGCGTCGGGTATCGTATGCCGGAGGATGATCAATAAAGGGCTATACCGGACTCGATGTGACCCGATTTTATAAACCCTTCCACTGCAGTTTCCCCAAAAGTCAGATTATCCAGTGTAATTGAAAAATCCAAGGAGGATGAGCTATGGTTCGTGAGATATGCAAAGACGAGGTTTTTCTTGCCCAAAAGGCCGAGCCCGCAGCGGCCGACGACCTGAGGACGGCGCAGGATCTGCTTGAGACCCTTATCGCCCACAAGGATGGCTGCGTAGGCATGGCGGCCAACATGATCGGCGTCAACAAACGCATCATCGCCTTTGAAAACGACGGCAGCTATATGGTCATGTTCAATCCCATCATCGTCAGGCAGTCGGGCGCGTATGAAGCCGAAGAGGGCTGTCTTTCCCTCGAAGGTACCCGGAAAACAAAGCGCTTTCAAACCATCAAGGTCCAATGGCAGAACGAAAAGCTCCAGACCCGGCTCAAGACCTTCACCGGCTGGACGGCCGAGATCATCCAGCACGAGATCGACCACTGCGAGGGTATCATTATATGAGCTCCGGCCAGCAAAAGCAGATAAAGGCCTTTTTGCTCGAAGAGCTCGGTAAAGACCGCGGTGCTGCTCTGTTTGAAGATCAGGAAAAGATCCTTGCCTCCATGATCGCAGGTACGAAAGGCAAATCGAAGGGGCAGATAAAGACCCTTCGCCGGTCTATCCTCCCCTGCCTTGCGATGTATAAGGCATTGTTGAACAGCGGCCTTGCGCGTGACGCGGCATATACCCGCATGCAAACATATATGCTCGATCATTCCGCGGCAAGATCACATTCCATGATGGCGAAAATGGAACTGATACCGGGTTTTTACACCCTTTACAGCAGTATATTTTTAAGGGTCGTGCGCACATCCGATCTTTGGGAAAGCAGACAGGCCCGCGAAGGGGATTACTTTGATGTGACGATCAGAAAATGCCTATGGCACACCGCCTGCGCCGAGCATGGATGCCCGGAGCTTTGCCGGCTGTTCTGCGACTCCGACGATGTGACATACGGCGGACTCAAAAAATTAGGTTTCACGCGGACAAAAACGCTCGGTCACGGCGATGACTGCTGTGACTTTCACTTTTTCAGGAAATGACCACTTGCGAAAGTGTCTGCCGCCATTGTTGACAATCCCGCCAACCGTATATATAATCGGCTTTGCGGACAAACTCGCGGCGCATGCCCCTGCCGAGCCGCCGACCGTTTATTTCATGCGGTGCAAAATAAGATAAAACCAAATGCCGGACGCTTCAAACGCAGTGCAACACCAAAATCGGTTTGCGCCGCGTCTTTTATTTCAGGAGGAAACAGCAATGAAAACTATCCTTGATTTCATCAGGGACGCATCGCCGTGGGTGGCGATAGGGCTTGCTCTGGGAATATTGGCGTCCAGAAGCGCTGCCAATAAAAGCGGCCGAAAGAAGCAGGATGACAATTACGCCATAGAAGGCATGTGCATCGGCATGAGCTTCGGCACCGCCCTTGAGGCGGCGCGCGGCGGAAATACCGGCCTCGGCTCTTCGCTGGGCATGCTGCTCGGCCTTGCTGCCGGAATATGTATCCCGAAAAGGCCGAGGCCGTCCGGCCGTTAAACACGAAAAGGAGCACATGTTATGAAAAATATCGTCATATATATACACGGCAAGGGTGGCTCGGCCGCCGAAGCCGGGCACTATAAGCCGCTCTTCCCCGGAAGCGAGGTCATCGGCTTCGATTATCACGCGCAGTCCCCCTGGGAGGCCACGGAAGAATTCCCGCGATTTTTCGCCGGTCAGCGCGGGCGATGCGGCAGTCTTACCCTTATCGCAAACAGCATCGGTGCTTTTTTCTCTATGTCATCGCTCGATGAAAGCCTGGTCGACAGGGCCTTTCTCATCTCCCCTGTCGTCGATATGGAAAAATTGATCGGGAATATGATGATGTGGGCAAATGTGACCGAAGCCGAGCTTTCGGAAAAGCTCGAGATCCCTACGGCATTTGGTGAAAGGCTGTCATGGAGATATCTTTGCTATGTCCGTGAGCATCCGATCTCCTGGCGCGTTCCCACACGCATCTTATATGGCCAGCATGATGATCTTACCTCGCTTGAAACCATATCGGCCTTTGCAAAGAGGATCGGTGCGGAGCTGACCATCATGCCGGGCGGCGAGCATTGGTTCCATACCGACGAGCAGATGGGTTTTCTGGACGATTGGATAACGAAGGAAAGCATATAAACGACCAGGAGCGGCGCGGGCGC
>CAKUAK010000023.1 GCA_934636325.1 uncultured Eubacteriales bacterium | reverse complement strand
TTTATGGCCGGTGTATACACTCCGGCCGAGCGAGAGGCGATATTGGCATCCGACGATCCCGCACGTCAGGCCGCCTCCTTTTTCTCGGCAAAAGAGGCCGTGTCAAAGGCCCTTGGTCGCGGGCTTTACGGAATGCTGCCGAAGGAAATAGAAATATTCCATGGGGCTTCGGGCCGCCCCTGCGTGCGGCTGCTCGGCCGGTCGGCCGAACGATACGGGTGCTACTGCTTAAGTCTCTCGGTCTCATATAAGGACGGATATGTGGTGACCTCCTGCATAGCCTATCGGGCCTGACAGGTCAAGACATAAAAATCAGACTCTTTATCTATAATCATCTCATAGGGAGGATGATAGAATGATAAAGAAGTTTATGGCCTTGGCCGCGGCCCTGTGTCTTATGACCGGCTGCTCGGGCAGCGAGACCGGCTTTGACCGTGTCTCTGATTTTTATTCCGATCTGCCGGCCGTGACCCTCGAGGCCGATATAACGACGACCGGCGGGACGGTGATATGCTATGGCATCTTATTTACAAGAACAGAGGATGGCGATGCCGTCACCATACTTTCGCCCGAGAGTCTTTCGGGAATAACGGCGCGGATACTTCCGGGCAAGGCCGAGGTGACATATGACGACGTTTATGTCGAGACCCTTCTGCCATCGATATCCGGCTTCGTTCCGGCCGACGCCGTGACCGGTATCATAAAGGACCTCGGATCGGGCATACCGGCAAGCTGCGGTACCTCGGAGGTCGAGGGGCAAGAGGCCCTTATGTTTACCTTTGAGGACGAGCAGGAGGGCATGACCGTCGAAAAGACCGTTTGGGTCGGGGCGGAGGATCTGCGGATGCTCAAGGCCGAGTTTTTCCTCGACGGCACGATGATAATGCAGCTTGATGTGAGATCATTTGTGGTTTGATAAGCGACCGGGACGCGGCATGTCACGCCGCGTCCCTTCCGCATATAATGACAGTGAGGCAGGCCGCATGATCTTGCCTGTCGGTTTTATTTTTAAAGTGATTAAAAACCATATTGCCGTGGAAAAATATTTTTGCGGACTTGTCCGACTATTTTCCTGCGGAGAGTGATCGATTTGGAGCATAGCCGCAACATCGTAAGGCGGGGGGAGATCTATTATGCCGATCTGAGCCCGGTGGTGGGAAGCGAACAGGGCGGCATGCGCCCTGTTCTTATCGTCCAGAACGATGTAGGCAACAAGTACAGTCCGACCGTCATCGCGGCGGCCATAACGTCACAGCAGAACAAGGCCAAGCTGCCGACCCATATAGAGATATCGGCGCGTTCCGTCGGTCTATCGCGGAATTCGGTCATCCTGCTGGAACAGATACGGACGTTGGATAAACGGCGGCTCAAAGAGCGAATGGGCGCGTTGGACAGTACATTGATGCAGCGAGTTGACGATGCTATCGCGGTCAGCTTCGGGCTCCGTCCGGAGAGCGAGGCTGTATCGGGCGACATAAAATGATCTGGATCATCAAAGACCATCCCCTGCGGCAGACAAAGCCGCCAATACCCGGAAAATCAGTATAAGAAGGAGATGGGCAGAGGGGCGGCAAAAGGGTCGTGTGAATGGAAAACCGTTCACGCGGCCCTTTCTTTGTGCGGACATGCTTCGAAAAGCCGTCGGCAAAGTGTCCCATGATGTCCGCACATCTATGAATGCCATCGTGGGCAGCACCGATTTGATGGCCCACGAGTCAGATATGTCAGATAAAATGCACACCCATATCAAAAAGGAGCAGATGTTCAACCGCTATCTGCTCAGCCTTATCAATGATGTGCCTGATATGAGCAAGATCGAATCGAGCATAGCTGTCCTCAAAAAGGATACTGTAAGCCTTGCCGAGCTGCCGTGCGATGAAACCCGGTCATGCCGCCTTTAAGATTACGGTAGAGGATATCGACTACGATATGGAGCCCTTCTGTTTTGCTGTGACTACGCTTTGGCCGAACAGGTCCATGATATGCTGGTCAGCAGCGGCGCCGACGACTTGATCGCCCGCCCATTCTTCCTTTCGAATCTGAGCCGCACCGTGAACCGCGTACAGGGAAATGTCTCTGAAATCGAGATCAATGGCTCGACTTTGAAGGGCATGAGGTTCCTCTGCGCCGAGGATAACGAGCTCAACGCAGAGATCTTCGTAATAACACAAGATAATATAACGCTCCGCAGCTTTGTTTATTAAAAAAGCTGCGCAGCTTTTTTATTCGGCGATAAGCCTATGGGGCTTATTAAAAACACCGGCGGCCCCTTCATTCATATATCAATGGTCCGGCGCATAAATATCTTCAGAAATCCCATTGCAATGGAGGAACGCTTATATGGACTGCCCCATTTATCTTGATGACAGCAGCATCGGCACGCTGCGATGGACAAGGGAGGGCGGAGAGGTCCGTATTTATGCCTCCTGCCGGTATGAGGAGGGATTTATTTACCGGCTGTACGTCGGCGACAGCCTGGACGCCGAAAAGCTGAGCCTCGGTGTGATGATGCCGGAAAACGGCCGCTTCGTTCTTCTGAAAAATATTCCCGAGCACAAATGCGCATTTATGCTTTCAAGTTCCGACGTCGCGGCCGTCATCGACCGACGCCGCCCCGGGGAAGAACGAAGTACCCCGCCGCTGCCCTTTGCCTTTTCGAAGCTGGAAAAGCTGCCTGTGGCCTCCGAAGATGGAGATTATGTCAGATCGGCCTTTTCGCGCGCCGGTGGGTACCATGCCCTGCATATGGGTATAAGATATTATGTCGCCCCATGGGAGCCGGGAAAAGAACTTATCCCGTCCTCATTTTTCTGCTTGCTTACATATTTCAGATTCGAGCAAAAGGGATATATCGTGCTTTGCGTCGATAAAGATAATACCCTCTTTCCGATCGGCCAAAGGAATTAGACCTTTTCTGCCCGGGTATTCATATATACTTCATTTGGAGGGGATCAAATGAAGGTCATATATGTGGACGTCCTGTTTCTTTTCAATTTTGTTGTCGATCATCTGCTGCTCGATCTGACGTCATATCTGCGAGGCAACGCCAGAAAGGAATGGCGGCTCGTTCTGGCGTCATTCTTCGGCGGTCTTGCGGCGATATTGTTTTTCATGATGCCTGATATTCCTCTCGCATCGCTTGCCTGCAAGACAGCAGCCTGTGGGCTCATGACGGCCATAGCCTTTGGCCGGAGGTATCCGCGGCGCTTCGCCGGGGACTGCGTCACGCTGTTTGTCGTGTCAATGATATTCTGCGGCGGCATCGCCGCGCTGTCTCAGTTATTTCCGGGGAGCGGCGCTGTGAAAAATACGGCCGTTTACATGAACATATCATCCGGCGTGCTGGTCGGGGGCATTGTGATATCATATCTGCTGCTTCTTCGCATGTCGGGCAGCGGTGGCTTCAAGGAAGAAAAAGAGCTTAAAAGAATAACCTGTGTTCTGCGTGGAGCAGAGCTTTCCTTTAATGCTTTTGTCGATACAGGAAACATGCTTTTCGATCCCGCCCGCGGGAAAAAGGTCATTATGATCTCGCTGTCGCTCATAGTTCCCGCGCTGCCTGAAGAGGACGGGCGGCTGATCGACGGGCTCGGAACAGGTTCGCCGCCATCCGATGTCTTTGAGGCCCTTGCCGTGAAAGCGCCGTTGATATACGGCCTTACTCCGTTCACCTCCGCCGGAGGAAGCGGACTGATCCTGACCATACGGCCGGACAGCCTGACGATCGACGGCGTAAGCTGTGATGAATATATCCTCGGGGTGAGCGGGCAGGAGATAGAGACGGCAGGGGGCTGCCGCGCGCTTATAGGATGCAGATAGAAAAGGAGAAAAATATGAAAAGGCTGCTGTTATTTTTAAAAAGGATCATTAGCTTCTTCCGCAAGCCGGATGACATACATTACATCGGCGGGTCGGACAGCCTTCCGCCGCCCCTTACAGCCGAGCAGGAAGCATACTACATGGAGCGCTATACCGGCAAGGAGGCCGACATAAAACAGGTCCTCATAGAGCACAATCTGCGGCTGGTCGTCTACATAGCGCGCAAGTTTGAAAATACCGGCATAGGCATAGAGGATCTGATATCTATCGGTACGATAGGGCTTATCAAATCGGTAAATACCTTCAGAGCCGACAAAAAGACCAAGCTGGCGACATATGCCTCTCGATGCATCGAAAATGAGATACTCATGTATCTACGCAAGAGCAGCAACCAGCGGACAGAGGTGTCGATCGACGAACCGCTGAATACCGACTGGGACGGCAATGAGCTTCTGCTTTCTGATATCCTTGGGACAGAACCCGATCATGTTATGAAGATAGTGGAGGATGAGGTCGACAAAAAGCTGTTGTGGGAGTCGGTTATGGATCTTTCAGAAAGAGACCGTCGGATAATCTCTATGCGCTTCGGTCTCGGGCGAAAAAATGAGATGACACAGAAAGAGGTGGCTGATGCCATGGGCATATCACAGTCATACATATCACGGCTTGAAAAACGGATCATATCCCGCCTCAAGAAGGAAATGATCAAGAAGATGTAACGATTAAAACCCGGTCTCCCTGGCAATACTTGTATTACCAGCAGAAAAGGAGGCCGGGCATCTTGCAGTTAAAGGTGGAAATATGCGGCGTCAACACATCAGAGCTGTCCGTGCTCAAGAATGAAAAGACAATGGAGCTTCTTGAGAAAAGCCAGCAGGGAAGCCGTAATGCCCGCAATGAGCTTATACAGGGGAATCTGCGTCTGGTGCTGTCAGTGGTACAGCGATTTGCCAATCGCGGCGAGCCTATGGACGATCTTTTTCAGGTCGGGTGTATCGGTCTTATAAAGGCCATAGATCATTTTGATCTGGAACAGGGAGTTCGGTTCAGCACCTATGCCGTCCCGATGATAATCGGAGAGATCAGAAGATATCTGAGGGACAACAGCGCAATAAGGGTCAGCCGCTCGATGCGCGACAACGCCTATCGGGCACTGACGGCAAAGGAGAAGCTGACCCGCGAAAAGCTGCGCGAACCGACCATAGACGAGATCGCCCGGGAGCTTGGGATGAAAAAGGAGGATGTGGTCTTTGCTCTTGACGCCATTTCAGACCCGATATCCCTTTACGAACCGGTGTTTCAGGACGGCGGAGAGACCGTTTGTGTGATGGATCAGGTCAGGGACAGCCGCAGCACCGATGAAAGCTGGCTCGATAACATATTGATGAAGCAGGCCGTGACCGAGCTGAGCGACAGGGAAAAGCGTATCCTTGCCCTGCGGTTTTATGACGGACGGACACAGATGGATGTGGCAAAGGAGATAGGCATATCTCAGGCCCAGGTATCCCGCCTTGAAAAGGGCGTCATAGAGAAAATAAAAAAGAATCTTTAATGGATCCTGCACATCAGCGCCCGAGCGGCGCTTTTTTATTTGTCCTGTATGCTGTCGAGAGTGAGGCTGCCGTCTTTGATATTTATCATATACCGCCACTCGTCTAAAGGCAGGGACCGGTCGCCTGCGTCGACCACGGAAAAGACCATGTAAAGCTCTTTTCCCCCATAAGATGAAAGATCGAGCTCTGCATCCGACGGCAGCGCGAACACATCGGCTGAGGAAGTAGCCTTGCATGCACCTTCACTGCTTTCGCTCGTTGATGCGCCAGCAGCTTCATGTGTCAATGCAAACGACTTTACAAGGGCTTTATCTATATAGATATCAAGCGACCCACTGACAGACCGATAAGAAAATACTTCTTCGGTAAGTATCCCTGTCATTTCCGGAGGAATGACCTGCCAGCTACCGAAAAACAACATAGTCCGCGACTGAGGATAGAGGGTAAAGGAAAACCCCGACTGTGCCGTGGGGAGATATCTTTCGGGCAGCAGGTCGTCGTTCGCTTCTGTTATGATCTCGCTGCGGTGAGAGCCATCCTTTTCGGTCATATCCAGCAGTATCGTGCACCGGCTATCGGTCATCGGCAGCCACATTTCGCATGTCATGACGCCGTCACCGTCGGCCGGAACTTCGATTTTTTCCGGGGTATCGGTCCCGCCGGAGACGGCCGCGATGTATATTCCCGTTATTTCCTCTGTATATTCTTTAAGAGAAGCTGAAAGACCGTATCTGACCCGCTGACCGTTGATATCGACCTCGAGAACATCGGCCGACACAGATGAAAACGCGTCGCTGCCCGATATCTGCGGTCTGCTCGTCCGAAGGACCGAAAGCTCGGATGACAGATAATTTATCTGCCCGGACATGGTCTGCATATCGCGCTTCATGCTATATATATCAAGTCCGAGGACAGCAATAACGATAATAAGAAGAACGGCAAAAATGCACGCTGCCGGTATAAGGATCTTCGGGTGGGTCTTTTTGACTATCTGTACCGATATCTTGCCCGGAGTTTCTTCCATATGTTTTTCTTCATCTGCGCTTTGTGCGGAGCTTTCTTCGGGGTGGATCAGGCTGTCGACCGATATTCCGAAATACTTGCCGATCTGTATAAGGGTATCCAACTCGGGTATAGCCGAATCGCTTTCCCATTTTGAAACGGCCTGGCGGGATACTCCGAGCACCTCGCCCAGGGCCTCCTGCGAAAGACCGCGCTCTTTTCTCATTGCCTGTATCTTTTGTCCGAGCGTCATTGTTACATCCTCCTTTTGGTGAAAACTTTTATTATACTACCAGAAAAGGGTATTCCGGGCAATCATCCGTCGATTTATTCTTGTCAACCGGCGGTTGCGAAGCCATTAAATAGGGGATCGGGGGATCATATTGGGATATTCCCACCGGCCGGATATGTGATATAATCTTGAAAGAGGTGAGCATATGGAACAGAGAGAGTTTCTTGAAATTTTATCGGTCGCCGAAAGGCTCAAGGATACCATGCGTCATTCATATACATCGGGCGGACGCCGCGAGAGTGTTGCCGAGCACAGCTGGCGGCTGGCGCTTATGGCAATGCTGCTCAAAGAAGTGTTTCCCAATGATGATATGGACAAGGTCATACGGATGTGCCTTATACATGATCTCGGCGAGGCTTTTACCGGTGATATCCCGGCTTTTCTCAAAAACCCCGATGACAGCGGCAAAGAGAGCGACATCTTCAGAAATTGGGCCGCAGGGCTTCCGCAAGACATAGCGCCCGTGATAACATCGCTTTGGGACGAGATGGAGGCGCAGAAAACACGAGAGGCCCGGATATATAAAGCTCTTGATAAGTTAGAGGCGCTTATACAGCACAATGAAGCCGACATAAAAACATGGCTTCCGCTGGAATATTCACTCCAGAGAACTTACGGTACCGAGGAATGCCGCTTTGATCTGTACATATCAGAGCTCCGGGCCGAGGTGCTTCGGGATTCCGAAAGAAAAATAGAGGAAAAGCAACATGAGTAAAAAGATACAAAAGACAAACGCCATGCGTATATTGGATCAGAAGAAGATAGAATACAGGACCATGACATATGAGGTCGATGAAGGTGATCTTTCGGGTGAGCATGCCGCCGAAAAACTCGGGGTCGATCCCGATGTCGTTTTTAAGACACTTGTTTTGAAGGGTGACAAAACGGGATATATCGTCGCATGCATACCGGTCCGTGCAACCCTCGATCTCAAAGCGCTGGCCGCCGTCAGCCATAATAAAAGCGTCGAGATGATACATATGAAGGATCTGCTCGGTGTTACGGGCTATATACGCGGCGGATGCAGCCCGATCGGGATGAAGAAGCTGTTTCCCACATATATTGATGAAAAGGCCTTCGGCTATCCCGAGATAGTATTCAGCGCCGGAATGCGCGGACTTCAGATCGTTGCGTCACCCGGTGATCTGCGTGAGACCGTGCATGCCGAGGCGGCCGCTATCACAGTCTGATGAACCTCCGGAGCCGCCCTGCATAAAATGGTATTGAGGCGTATGCTTCAATATAATTTCGGGAGGTAATACAATGCCTGATAGGGTATCTCCGGGTCCTATCCGTTCAAATCAAATGCCTCGCGAGGCGGTTTGTGTCCATACAAAAAAGGTTTACGACAGCTGCCGTGATAAAGAGTGCCTGCAGGATATCCGCGTATACCTTACGCGCTGCTCGCAGTCGGTGCTCGACAGCAGCATAAATGTCAAGGCCAAAAGCGCCGAGCTTTTATGGGCGTATATCGACGTTGAATCGGTGCCTTTCAATAAGGGCTTTTATACCATCGACGTCAAATACTTTTATAAGGTGACAGCCGAGGCTTTTTCCGGCATCGGCCGTCCGCGTGAGATAAGCGGGCTGGCCACGTTCGACAAGCGGACCGTATTGTTCGGCAGCGAGGGAAGCGTCCGCATTTTCAGCTCGCAGTATCAGCCGCAGGCCGATGACGTCCAGAACTTTGAAAAGACGAATCTTCCCGTGGCGGTGGTAGAAGTCGTTGATCCCGTGGTCCTCGGTGCTAAGGTCATCGACGGAGACGGCTGTGGGGAAACGCTCCTTAATGATGTGCCTGAAATGATATGCAGCTGCTTTGATGATGATCTGGTCATTACAGACGAGGGCAAAAAGCTCTATGCCACGCTGGGTCAGTTCAGCAT
>CAKUAK010000022.1 GCA_934636325.1 uncultured Eubacteriales bacterium | reverse complement strand
TTAAAACCATTTTCAAAAGCTCAATCTGACTTTCGTCTTTTACTGCTTGAAAAGTACCTTTTCAAACCTCAAATAAATCTCAGGGTTGTGCTTGTTCTTGGTGTTGTTTAATTTACAAAGTGCTTTTTATTGACCGTTTTATCAGTCCCGCTCCATCTCATCAAGCTCCTCGCTCCGAAGCTCTCTGCCCGCTTCTTCGTGGCCGCTCTCTTTGGTGCTTGCTTATAATACCATGCCACACCCACCTTGTCAACACTTTTTTTCATTATTTTTTGATCTTTTTTCGTCGTTTCTTTCCGGACACAGGATTTAGCGTTCAAATCCGCAAAAACAACAATATGTTGACATGCCGGTCAGGCGTCACAGAAGCATTTCTCCGATATCGGATATGATCTCCTGTATTTTAAATCGGAAAATATATTTTTCTCCTTCTTTTTTTATATAGGAAAGCTCGTCATCTGTCAATACTCCCGACGCTTCGGCCTCGGCAAAGCCGGTGCACAGCGACGGATAAACGACACACCACCAGTTTCTGCCCTTCCCCTCGCCTATGACGATCCTCACCGCCTTATAATATCCGGCCGGAAGGGAAAATCCATCATAATCGCGGGTATCTATAAATATGTCCTCATAGGATGCCGAGGCCTCCATATCATATCCGTTATCGGCAAGGCAGCTTTCGGCGGCTTCTTCGAGCTTTTTTAGGGCTGCCTGATCCGGCGGGATATCTATCCCGGCCTTCAGGACAGCGTCGCGGACCTTCAGTTTTACCGCCTGATCCTCTTCGGAATCCGAATTAGCCAGAATGTGCAGCCGTATGAGCTTAAGGCTCAGCTGCCGCTGGCTGGCTGCCTGAACGCAGCATAGCGTCATCGAAATCCCCAAGCCTATGGCAAGCGCCAGCCGAAGAGCCTTTATCTTTTTCATACAAGAAAACCTCCGTCGATATTCTTGCTTTGATTATCGACAGAGGTAACGTTATTTATTCACTTACCGGCCTGACGCAGAAGGTGCGGAGACCCGACATCCGAAGAGCGGCCTTTGCCACATGGGCCCTTCGGTTATCTTTAAAGATGCCGAAGACCACAGAGCCGGAGCCGGTCATGGCCGAGCCCAACGCCCCCAGATCCTTCATCTTTGAAATAAGACGACCTATTTCCGGGTGCATGGCCGATATCGGGCCCTCAAAAGAGTTGCCCAGCGCCGCCGCCACCCCCTCGACACTGCCCCGCTTTATCGCTTCGATCATGGCTCCGGCATCGAAGCTCTCTTTATTATTATATTCATCATATACGACGTACGCATTTTTGCTCGATACCGATGTGCGTGGCTTGCATACGACGATACTGCACCGGGGCATGTCGGGCAGCTTTGTCAGCTTTTCTCCGATGCCCTCGGCAAGATATGTCCCGCGATTAAGGCAGAAAGGAACATCGGCGCCCAATTTCAGGCCGAGTTCGGCCAGCTCCCCGCTGTCCAGCGGATAGCCCGTCATTTTATTGAGCATATTCAAAACGGCAGCCGCATTGGCGCTGCCGCCGCCCATGCCTCCGCCGACCGGTATGGTCTTTTTTATATCTATGTCAATACCCCTTTTAAAGTCGACCCTTTTTGAAAACAGGTCGGCGGCCTTCCACGCGATGTTTCTCTCGTCCCTCGGAATGTACGGAAGATCGCACTTCAGGCCTATGCCCTGGGCTTTCCTGAAGCGTATTTCAATTACATCGTGCAGCGATACCGTCTGCATGACCGTTTCGAGGGTATGGTATCCGTCCTCCCGGACGCCCGATATATTGAGCATGAGATTTATCTTGCCATACGCTTTATATCTCAATTTGTCCATAATACCCTCCGATCCTACAGGCTTACGGCGACGTGACGCCTGCCGTCGAACCATACCGCCGAATCAAATCCTCCCTCGCGCGCCAGAGCCGCCGCTTCGGCAAAGCCATAGGCGCAGTCTCCGCCCCGGTGAGAATCGCTGCCGAAGGATATGTATTTTCCGCCGAGCCTTTTATACTCGCGCAGCACCCATGGCGCCGGGCCGGGTACGCCGAGCCACTTTCTCATTCCGGCTGTATTGATCTCGATGGCTATGCCCTTTTCGGCACACACCTTTAATATGGGGATAATGAGTTGCTTCATATCGGATAGATCTGTCCTGCCCTCAAAGGCGCTGTCCATGACCCGCAGCGGATAATCTATATGCCCGAGTATGTCGATATCGCAGCTTTCGACCATTTCCCGCATCATAGAAAAATATTCTTCAAGCACGGCCGCGCAATCGGAATAATCCCGGTATTCTTTATCATATATGGAGGTCCCGTCGTTCAGGTTATGGATAGAGCCGATGACGGCGTCGAAATCCTCGCGTGCCATGACCCTACGGTATCCGGCCATATCGCATTGCGGCTGGCCCAGCTCTATGCCGTAACGCACCTTCAGCGCGCCGGCCCATATATGCCGCATCTGGCCGATGCGTGCCCTTCGCTCTTTATAGAAATAGTCATAATAATTATGCACACCGCTTGCAAAAAAATCATAATGATCGGTCACAGTCACGCCCAGCAGTCCATGGTCCGCCGCGTCGCGGCAGAGGGTCATCGGCGTCTGGCGGCCGTCAAAGGAAAAAAATGTATGCGTATGCATATCGAAAAAGGACATTTCATCCACTCCTTCACATAAAAAGAAAAAGAACGGGAATACTGCTCCTGTAAACCATTTCAAGAGGAGCGCGTATAATAATGCTTAATAAGATCGCCCTGATCCTGACCATCATCGGCGCTGTCAACTGGGGCAGCATCGGACTTTTCAAGCTCGACCTGGTGGCGCTGCTGCTTGGCGGGCAGTATTCGATCGCCAGCCGCATCGTCTTTACCCTCGTCGGCATCGCAGGGCTGTGGTGCATCACCCTTCTCTTCGACGACCGCCGAAACGCCTGATCCCCGGAGCTTGAAGTTATCCCGCCGCCGTGATAAAATCATTTTATCTATCGGCGGAGGTAATATCTCTATGACGGGAAACGTATTGATAACAGGCGGTGCGAGAGGTATCGGCCGCAGCATGACCGAGGCATTTTTAAAGGCAGGCTGCAAGGTCTGCTTTACATATAACCGCAGCATCCGGGAGGCCGAAGAGCTGGCCCTGGCCGGTGCCTACGCCATACGAGCCGAGCTGGGGACCCCCGAGGGCTGCGCCCAAGCCTGCCGCGAGGCCCTCGACGCCCTGGGTCATATAGATATCCTTATAAACAACGCCGGGGTGTCGCAGCAGAAGCTGTTTACCGACATCACCGACGACGACTGGCAGCAGATGGTGGCCGTCGACCTAAGCGCGCCATTTTATATGACCCGTGGGCTTCTGCCCGGCATGATAAGCCGAAAATACGGACGCATCATAAATATCTCCTCCATGTGGGGCGTCTGCGGCGCATCCTGCGAGGTACATTATTCGGCCGTCAAGGCCGGCATCATCGGCATGACGAAGGCCCTTGCCGCCGAGGTCGCGCCTTCGGGCATCACGGTCAACGCCATCGCGCCCGGCGTCATCGAGACCGACATGTACCGCATGCTGGGACAAGAGACGATGGGGCTGGTCCTGGATGACATCCCGGCCGGCCGTATCGGCCAGCCGGAGGACATCGCCCGGGCGGCACTCTTTCTTGCCGATCCCGCCGCTTCCTATATCACCGGACAGGTGCTTGGCATAAACGGCGGCATGGTGATTTAATATGTATCAAGCTGGTTTTCCGGCAGGGTATCGTCCTGCTCGACATACTGTCTTACCTCGTGGATGGTATATTTATCCCTTGTGTTCCTGATAATGACCCGCTCTATACCGGCATTGATTATCATCCTGCGGCACATATTGCAGGGGCTTGCATCGGGCACGAGCTGCCCGTCGGCCGGATCGACCATCGCAAGGTAAAGTGTCGAGCCGATCATCTCTTCGCGCGAGGCGGCAATGATGGCGTTCTGCTCGGCATGAACGCTGCGGCAGAGCTCATAGCGCTGTCCCCTCGGCACACCGAGGCTCATCCTGCGGCATACGCCGAGATCGGTGCAGTTGGCACGCCCGCGTGGCGCGCCGTTATAGCCGGTCGAGATTATGACGTCGTTTTTGACGATGACCGCGCCGACATTGTGCCGCAGGCACGTCCCTCTTTCAAGTATGGTCTGTGCTATATCAAGATAATAGTTGTGCTTATCGCGTCTTTCCATTTCCTGTCCTCCATGCATCCTCAAGGCCGGTCATGCCTTCATATTTTTCTATCGCGGCTGCTTTATTAGCCACGGCTTTATCATTATATAATATACTTTGCCCATTTTCAATCTTGCGATGCCCTGCGCACCGCCGCTCGCGGAGGTAAATAATGACAGATCTTCTTGTTCGCCTTTTTATTCGGGACTATAAAAACACGACCGATCCACATGTGCGTCAGCAATACGGCATGCTGGGCAGCGGCACTGGGATAGTGCTCAATCTGCTGCTTTTTGCCTCAAAATTCTTCGCCGGGATGGCGACCGGTTCTGTGGCTGTCACGGCCGATGCCTTCAACAACCTGTCCGACGCCGGCTCGTCGGTCGTCACCCTCATCGGCTTTCGCCTTTCCGAGCAGAAGCCCGATAGGGACCACCCCTTCGGCCACGGCAGGATAGAGTATATTTCGGGGCTGCTTGTCTCGCTGGCCATCCTGCTGATGGGCCTCGAACTGGCCAAAAGCGCCATATCCCAGATCTTTTCGCCCGAAGAGGTCGCCTTCAACCCACTTTCGGCCGTCATACTGGGCGTTTCGATCGGGGTAAAGCTCTTCATGTGCATTTTTAACCGAAAGCTGGCGTCACGGATAAACTCTGCGGCCATGCGTGCCAATTCCTCCGACAGCTTGAGCGACGCTATCGCCACCTCAGCCGTCCTTATCGGCTCGGTCATCGGGCAGATGACCTCGATCAATATCGACGGATACCTCGGCGCCCTCGTCGCCCTTGTTATACTTTACGGCGGATATGAATCGGTGCGGGATACCATCTCTCCCCTTCTCGGCACGGCGCCCGACCCGCAGTTCGTCAAGGAGGTCTCCGACGACGTCCTTTCCCATAAAGAGATACACGGCCTGCACGACCTGATAGTCCACGACTACGGCCCGGGACGTCTTATGATCTCGCTCCATGCCGAGGTCAGCGCCGACGGCGATATGGTCTCTCTCCACGACGTCATAGACAATATCGAGCGCGAGCTTTCGGCCCGCTTCAACTGCCAGGCCGTCATACATATGGACCCCATCGCCTGCAACGATCCAAAAACGGCCGACATGCGCTTTAAGGTCTCGCAGCTGGCAAAGGCCATCGACCCCGGCATGACGATACATGATTTCAGAATGGTCATCGGCCCGACACATACAAACCTCATATTCGACGCGCTGCTGCCAATGGATTCGCGCCTGACGCCCGAAGAGGCTTCGTCCTCCCTCGAACGCGCAATATCGGTCCTCGGCGCCAAATATTATGCCGTCATAACGATCGACCGTCCGTTTTTATAAAGTATGAAATACATGCAACAAAAAACCATGCATGAAGGTCTATAGAAGATAAATACGCCCTCGGATGCCCCGGCGTCCGGGCCGGAAAGGAAACCCTGTTTATATGAAACCCAAAAAACTTCTTTTGATAGTAAATCCCGTGGCGGGAAAGATAAAGATAAGCGCGGCTTTTTTTGATATCGTCAAGGTCTTTTCCGACGGCGGCTTCAGCGTCAATGTCCATATGACCAGCCGTCGCGGCGAGGCCGCCGAGATAGCCGAAAAGATGGGCGGCGATTACGATATCGTCGTTTTCTGCGGCGGCGACGGCACCCTCAACGAAGGGGTCTCCGGTCTGCTCCGCGGCGGACATCGCACGCCGATCGGCTATATCCCCTGCGGCACGACAAACGATTTTGCCGCAAGCCTGGGCCTCGAACGCGAAAATTATAAGATGGCCGCCGAAAATATCGTCCGCGGCAGGACATATTCCATAGATATCGGCGCCTTTGATTCCGACAGATATTTTAACTATATCGCCTCCTTCGGCGCCTTTACCGACACCTCTTACAACGTGCCGCAGACGGCCAAGAACATTCTTGGCCACCTGGCCTATGTGATGGAGGGTCTCAAGACCCTGCCGAATAGCCGCTCGATACACTCTAAAATAAAGCTGGATGATGTCGAGCTCGAGGATGATTATCTGTTTGCCGCCATAAGCAACACGACCTCGATCGGTGGGCTTCTCAAAATAGATTCCGAAAAGGTCGATTTCAGCGACGGCGTATTCGAGGTCATGCTGGTGCGCTATCCCCGCTCTGCTCTCGAGATAAGCCGCGCGATACTTGCCATCCAGACCGGTAAATATGAGGACTGCTGCGTCGAGTTCTATCACACCTCAAAGGCGGTCTTCGAGATGGACGAGGCGGTCTCCTGGGCCCTCGACGGCGAATGCGGCGAGGCCGGAAAGCATGTCGAGATAACGGTGCTCAATCAGGCAGTGAACATAATAATCTGATAGCATTACAGCAAAAGGGAACGCCCGCGTGGCGTTCACTTTTGCTGCGCAAAGTATGTTGAAAGGAAAATATTATTAAATCTGACCCGTTACCTTAAGCACGACCTCTGCTATGACGGCCGAGCCAACAAATGTGCCTATAAAGGTCAGGATAGAGACTATAACAATAGACACGCCCTGTTTCTTGAAATCATCCAGGTCTTTTCCTATGGCGATTCCGGCATAGGCCAGAATAGGCGTACAAAGGGCCATCAGATTGACCTTCGAGATGTTTGTAACTATCCAGTCCTGGAAGGGAGAGATATCACATCCCATATATGTGTTGATAAGCGTAAGGTAAAGGGCGGTCGGCAGCTTGGGCCACTTGGGGATACGCTCAAAAAGTGCTTGGACGAACATGGCGAATATGACAAGAAATATCATGACGGCAAGGGCGGGTGCCACCTCAAACGGCGTCACCGCCGCACCGGCCTTCTTCGTGAATATCCAGTTGCCTATTGACGCATAGAAAGCCGAGATGACAAGGATCTTTATTCTGACGACCCACTTATTTTCATACCAATTAGCTGTCATTATAGCTTCCTCCAATTAATATTCGATGATATCGACCTGCTCGACCTTCTGCTTATGGCTCTTGG
>CAKUAK010000021.1 GCA_934636325.1 uncultured Eubacteriales bacterium | reverse complement strand
AAGCGCCGATACCGTCCGCCCAAAGGCGGCACGGCATATCTCGTCGATGCGGCGCTTGTCAAGCCCTTCTTCAAGGTCGATCTTGCTCTCGGTGATAACATTCTTTTCGGCGGCGATGCTGACGGCGCCGCTGTAAGGATGGGTCTTGTCGATGCCGCGGATATTAAGATCATGGCCGCCCTTAATGATATCTATCCTGCGCCGGAGGCCTTCATGACCGAATATCATCATAAGAAGTGCGCCGAGAGTCAGGGGAGTATCGGGCATGACACGGTTATTTTTGAATACGATGGTGTAGTTCCTGTCAAGCAGGTATTTTGCCGCCGGAAAGAGCTTATCGCTCCGCCCGACATCTTCAAAGGGCGATTCCTCCATGAGGCGGTCGACAGTAACGACCTTGTACCCGTATTTATCGAGACTGTCAAGGGCTTTGGGCAGACCGTCGGCTATCGGTGTGCGGCGGGCCATGTTATAGCCATCCTTCTGAAAGATTATCTGGCCGCAGAGGGAGTTGGGATCTTTGAGCAGGGCCGCCTCAATGGGCTTCCAGGTGGCTTCGACCTCCTGCTCATAGGTCTTGCAGGGCAGCCAGCCGGCACCGTCGAAGCTGGCGGCCATATACTGATATCCCAGCAGCCCACAGGCATCATAGCTTGAAAAGCCGCCGTCGATCCTGTCGACATAGTGGGGTGGGCGCATCATCCCGATCTTATAGCCGAATCTGTCAAGCAGCAGGTCGTCAAGCCTTTTAAGATCTGCCTCGACCTCATCAAGGGAGGACATATGTTTTCTAGCGCCGTATACAAGCGGCTTTTTGCCGAAAAGAACATGGGAATATGTATGATTCGTGATCTGATGTCCGCCGTCAAGTATACGCCGGATCAGCTCGGGACAGTGCTCGGCGCCGCCGAGGCTGTCCTTCTCTATATCGGGATAGTGGTCATATGAAACGCCGCCCCATGACGCCGAGCCATGCTTGCCCGGGACATCGGGGTAGTTGGAGGAGGTATCGCCGATAATATCAAAGGTACCGCGTCCGCCGTGGGCTTCGAGGGTTTCGAGAAGCACCAGGGTGAGGGGCTTCCCGCCGAAATTATCGGGATGCGGAGGCATGTTCATCGGCCCATCGTCGAAGGTCATGGCGCAGATCCGTTCCGATGTGCGCACACGCTCTATCCTTCTGACAGGCGAAAGATAGACAGGCGTGCGCTTGTCTATTTCATCCTTGAGGGCATGCTTGACTTTTTTTGCGGCGCCTATGGCCGATGTTAATACAGACATTTTATCACCTTTTAAATAGATCTGACAGCAGACAGTATATGATGTAGATATAGGCCTTTATCATGCGGGGCAGGGGGACCTGTTTCCTGCGGCATTTTTCCAGCTGTGAGAGCCCCTTGTTGACCCTGCGGGTATCTCTGACATGGACAGAAACGGTGTTTCCGGCAAGGAGAGCCGACTTTATGCCGTCAAGGCTTTTCACTTGACAGTCAAGCTCTGTAAAGGAGTTACCGACTTCCGATGCCCTGTGCGCGTCGCTTCCGCCTGTGCGAGGCATGGAAAGACAGGCAGCGAGGTCCTTTGCCATATCATTGGCCCTTTTGTTTTTGAAACAGGCCCTTGAATTGGAGATCTCGACCAGATCGCACATCCTGACAGCCTCTTCGTTTACAGACATATGACGCTCATAGGGATGGGCCCAGACGGCGACGCCGCCGCTTTCATGTATGGCATGGATGACCTTTTCCGCCGAAGGGAGAGGACCCGCTCCGCGATAGACAAATGATGGCAGCTCGTCGATAAAGAGCCCGAGGATATGTCCCTCCGATGTCGAAAACTCGCATCCGGGAATGATGAAGGGATATTCGTCTCTGCCTTCGGACAAGAGATTGTGGTCGGTAAGGGCTATCCCGTCGAGGCCTCTCTCTCGCGCCGCACGGAGCAGCTCTTCAGGTGTCGATATGCCGTCGTCCGACAGGCATGAATGAACATGAAGATCGAGCTTGAGTTTCATTATATCCCTCTTTTCAGATAGGATGCAAGATAACCGAAGGAAGCCTTGGGGTCGCTCCATTCGAATATGCCCTCGCAGCTTCGGGGAGAAAACCAGTCGGACATGGCCGACAGACCTGCCGGGATCTTCCCGTGCCCGATCAGGGTCAGCGACCGGACGGCGTCGGAAGGTAGATAATACATCCGGGCCGGTATGACCGGCGGCTTTTTTTGGGGCGGAAGGCCCATGGCAAGGGCATACCAGTCGTAGCCGATGCTGCTTTTCGACGCCCGGGTGAGGGGAAATGTTCCCCATATGCGCGGGTTGATCTCTAAAAGACGCGGCTGGCCATGGCTGTCGAGCTTAAACTCAATCATAGCAAGACCTGTAAAGTTTAAAGCCTTTGCAAGTATTTCGGCGTATTCGAGCAGCTTTCCCGGCTCTTGGGTGACGCAGCAGGTCGAAGGCCCGCCGGAGACCGGGTATTCGCGCAGCCTTTTGTGGCAGATGCTCCCGCAGATTATGCCGTCTTTGGACAATATCGAAAGGCCGACCCCGCCGCCTGGCAGATACTCCTGGACGACGGGCGGAACGCCGTCGAAGGTGAAGGAGGTAACGGCCTTTTTGGCTTCCGAGGGGGTGTGGGCGACAATGTACCGCTGGGCCGCCGCCAGCCCCTGCTTTTCACCGCAGACCGGTTTTACAACGACAGGATAGGAGATATCACTGAAGTCGCCGTCATCCCGCGGCATATAGCTTTTGGGGGTAGGAACGCCGAGCTTTCGGGCCAGCTCGCCGAGACGGGCCTTATCGTTGGCAAGATCGAGCGACTCTTTTTCTGGGATGCACATGCGGCAGACCTTTTCGAAGCGCTGCCGTGCGTCGGGTTCGGCAAGCATACTGAGGGTGGCCGCGCCGACCGGCAGCAGAGCCGGAATTTCGCCCCTTTCGGCCTTTTCCGCGCATAAATTATACAATGTGTCGATATATCTCTGCGGATCGGCCTTGAGGTCAGGGAGCGTGACGGCCTCCTTGACGCCGTTCGAGGAGAAGGCAAAGGGGCGACCGCCGCCGCTGTGGCAGGCCGTGACGGTTATTCCCGCGTCGCGCAGATCACGGATAAGCGACAGCGACATTCTGTATTTTACATCTGTTATAACGGCAGCCATATGTGGGACCTCCGATTTTTACTGAAATATATTCTACAATATTTTCGATGCGATTGCCATACATAAATGCCTGTGATATAATGGGCATACAAAAAATAGAAAATGAGGTGCGGCTATGAGCAAAAAAGAAACTATCTCCCGTCTGGTCGATAAGTACCAGTCGGATATCGTAAAGGTCAACGATACGGTCTGGGGCTTCGCCGAGCCGGGCATGAAGGAATATAAGACAGCCGAGTTTTACGAGAGCTTCTTTAAAGAAAAGGGATTTAAGGTCTCGAGCGGCCTTGCCGATATGCCTACGGCCTTTATCGCCGAATGGGGAAGCGGCAAGCCCGTCGTCGGCTTCCTGGGCGAGTTCGACGCTCTGCCCACCCTTTCTCAGGAGGCTGCCTGCCCCGAGAAGAAGCCGATAGTTCCCGGCGCATACGGTCAGGGCTGTGGACATAACAGCTTGGGTGCAGGCGCGGCCGGTGCGGCGCTGGCATTCCGTGATTATCTTGAAGAAAACCACCTTTCGGGCACTGTCCGCTTTTACGGATGCCCCGGCGAGGAATACGGTTCCGGCAAGGTTTTCATGGCACGCGCGGGGCTGTATGACGACCTCGACGTCTGCCTGACATGGCATCCCGGCGACATGAATAAGGTCTCTACGACCTCCAGCCTTGCCAACATAAGCGTAATGTTCACCTTTAACGGTGTTTCGGCCCATGCCGCCGCTAATCCCTATCTCGGCCGTTCAGCTCTCGATGCAGTCGAGCTTATGAATGTCGGCGTCAACTATCTGCGTGAGCATATCATCCCCGAGGCCAGGGTTCACTATGCCTATGTCGATGCCGGTGGGATCGCCCCCAACGTCGTTCACGATCATGCCACCATTCACTATTTTATCCGCGCTCCCAAGATGACCCAGGCTCAGGCCATATTCGAGAGGGTAAAGGATGTCGCGTGGGGCGCCGCAAAGATGACCGGCACGACCCATACCGTCAACCTCAAGGAAGCCATTTTTGACTATAACCCCAACCGTACGCTGGAAAAGGTCATGCAGAAGGCCTTTGAAGAGATCGGCGCGCCCAAGTTCGATGAGAATGATGTCAAGTTGGCCGAAGAGTTCCGCAAGACGCTGACCAAGGCCGACATCGACGATATCAAGTCGTCGCTGACCGCCATGGATCAGGATCCCGATCTCATATCCCTTGATGCACCGCTGCACACAGAGATCCTGCCCTATGTGCCTGTCGACCGCGCCATGCCCGGCTCGACCGATGTCGGCGATGCCAGCTACTGCGCACCGACGGCCCAGATCAATGTGGCGACGATGGCCCTCGGCACACCGGGTCATTCCTGGCAGATCACGGCCCAGTCCTGCTCGTCGATCGCTAATAAGGGCACGATAGTCGCCGCGAAGGTTATGGCTCTGACCGCCGCGATGGCCATTGACGATCCCGAGCTGATGGCCAAGGCCAAGGAAGAGCTTATAAAGACGACGGGCGGCAAGTATGTTTCGGCCGTTCCCGCCGAGATCAAGCCCAACGTATAAGTCCATATATCGCTGCGCCGCCCGGAATGTGCGTCCAGGCGGCATTTTTACATTGTTCGGCCGATAAAGCAATTCTTTTGCAATTTCCGGCGATATGTGGTATTATTAAAGCAAATATATTTTTTCAATCAGGAGGTAATCAACTTGGCAAATACGAAGGAAGCCATCTCGGCTCTCGTCGAAAAATATCAGGGCGATATCGTGCTGGTCAACGATACCATTTGGGAATATGCCGAAGCCGGAATGAAAGAGACCCGCTCGGCGGCATTTTACACCGATTTCTTTGAAAAACGCGGCTTTAAGGTTGCCTCCGGGGTAGGCGAATGCCCGACGGCCTTTGTGGCCGAATGGGGAAGCGGCAAGCCGGTCGTCGGCTTTTTGGGTGAGTTCGACGCTCTGCCGACCCTTTCGCAGGAGGCCTCCTGCGCGGTCAAAAAGCCCGTTGTCGAGGGCGCGTACGGTCAGGGCTGCGGGCATAACAGCCTGGGCGCCGGTGCGGCCGGCGCGGCCCTTGCCTTCCGCGACTATCTTGAAGAGAACCATCTTTCCGGCACTGTCCGCTTTTACGGATGCCCCGGCGAGGAATACGGTTCGGGCAAGGTCTTTATGGCCCGCGCCGGGCTCTTCGATGACGCCGATATCTGCCTGACATGGCATCCCAGCGACATGAATAAGGTGACGACGACCTCGAGCCTGGCCTGCATAAGCGCCTTTTTCGAGTTCCACGGCGTTTCGGCCCATGCGGCCGGAAACCCCCATCTCGGCCGTTCAGCCCTCGATGCCGTCGAGCTTATGAACGTCGGCGCGAATTATCTGCGCGAGCATATCATCCCCGAGGCGAGGATGCATTATGCCTATGTCAACGCCGGAGGTATAGCACCCAATGTCGTCCATGATTATGCAAAGGTGCATTATTTCGTCCGAGCGCCAAAGATCCGTCAGGCGCAGGAGATATTCGACCGTGTCTGCGACATTGCCGAGGGCGCCGCGAAAATGACTGGAACGACGATGAACATGATATTCCACGAGGCTCTCTGCGATTACAACCCCAACGATGTCCTCGGCCGCATCATGCAGAAGGCCTTTGAAGAGATCGGCGCGCCCGATTTCGACGGCGACGACACAGAGCTTGCCGCCGCTTTCAGAAAGACCTTCAGCAAGGGCGATATAGAGGATATAAAGACTTCGCTGGTCATGGCGGGAGAGGATCCCGACCTGATTCCCGACGGTCAGATCCTTCATACATCGGTGCTGCCCTATGTGCCGATGGCATCAAAGGCCATGCCCGGCTCGACCGACGTCGGCGATGTCAGCTATTGTGCGCCGACGGCACAGTTCAACGCCGCGACGGTGGCGTTGGGAACTCCCGGCCATTCATGGCAGATGACGGCCCAGTCCTGCTCGTCGATCGCCAATAAGGGCACGGCAACGGCCGCAAAGGTCCTTGCGCTGACCGCCGCGATGGTCATTGCCGATCCCGATATCATTGAAAAGGCCAGAAAAGAGCTTGTCAAAACGACGGGCGGAAAGTATGTCTGCCCCATCCCGGCCGATGTGAAGCCGACACTTTAGCCTTAAATGCTTTATCAAGAGGCATAGCAGAGCTATGCCTCTTGATCTTATTATTACAGGGACTGGCCTCCTGTCTTGTATATGGCCGTGATATTTGATATAATATTTTTTAACCCCATATCGACCCTGAAATGTTAAATAAAAGGGAATATATCGGTCTGATCTGCATCCGGCGGTGGGGAAAAAGGACAGTTGCTATAATGATTAAAAAAGATAAATGGATCATCGCCCGCAGACGAGAGGATGTCATAAGGTCGCTTCAGCACAGCCTTGGGATATCCGGTCTGGCGGCGGCGGTGCTTTCGGCAAGGGGAATAGATACGGAGGAAAAGGCGCGTGAGTTCATGGACACCGACACGGCCCATATCCACGATCCTTTCCTTATTGCCGATATGGATAAGGCCGCTGCAATAATAGAGGACGCCATAGCGTCGGGCGAGAGGATAGCCGTTTACGGAGACTATGACGTCGACGGCGTCACGGCGACCTGCGTGATGCTGAAATACCTCAGAAAACGCGGGGCCGACTGCCGCTTCTATATCCCCGACAGGATAAACGAGGGCTACGGCCTTAATGAATGTGCCATAAACGAGCTGAAGGATGACGGCTGCACCCTGCTCATCACCGTCGATTCGGGCATAACGGCGGTCGAGGAGACCGAACATGCGAAGAGCCTCGGCATCCGTGTAGTCATAACCGACCATCACGAGTGCAAGGATATCCTTCCGGCGGCCGACGCCGTCGTCAATCCCCGGCGCTGCGGCAGCCTTCATCCCTTCCGCGAGCTGGCCGGTGTCGGCGTCGCCTTCAAGCTGATATGCGCAATGGAAAAGGGACGCGATATAAACGACCTTCTGGCCGAATACGCCGATATAGTGGCCCTTGGCACGATAGCCGATGTCATGCCGGTCATCGGGGAAAACAGGATAATCATAACCGACGGTCTGTGCCGCATGAAGCACACGTCAAATGTCGGCCTGCGTGCCCTTATACAGAAGCTGGGGCTTGACTGCAAGCCGATAACGGCAAATCAGGTCAGCTTTGTCCTCGCGCCGAGGATCAATGCCGCCGGACGTCTGGGTGAGGCTGAGTGCACCGTAAGGCTGCTGCTGACCGATGACTGCCGCGAGGCATGCGAGCTTTCCGACAGGCTCTGCGAGCTCAATCGCCTGCGTCAGGAAAAAGAAAATGATATATACTGCCAGATAACCTCGGAGATCGACCGCGATCCCTCGATAGCCTCGGGCAAGATAATGGTGCTCTGGGGCGAGGGCTGGCACACCGGTGTTATCGGCATAGTCTCTTCGAGGCTGGCCGACAGATACGGCATACCCTGTGTGCTCATTTCGATGTGCGGAGACTGCGGTAAGGGCTCGGGACGCAGCATAAAGGGCTTTAATCTTTACTGTGCGCTCAGCCGGAATGCCGATCTGCTTGAACGCTTCGGCGGCCACGAGCTTGCCGTCGGGCTTTCGATAAGGCGTGAGAACCTCGAAGAGCTGAGATCAAGGCTCGAGGAATATGCCGAGAAATGCTGTATGGAAGAGGCGCTTGAGCCATGCATCAATATAGATATGGCCGTCTGCCCCGAAGAGCTGACCATCCAGGAGGTAAAAAGCCTTTCGGTGCTCGAGCCCTTCGGCATGTGCAACCCCATGCCGATGTTCGCGCTCAGGGGCGCCGTCATAACCGAAATAACGCCGATAAGCCACGAGCGGCATGTAAAGCTCCAGCTGGAAAAGAACGGGCGTCTGCTCTATGGCTTCGTGTTCGGCATGGGATCGCAGTCCTGCCCCTTCGTCATAGGTGACGAGGTCGACATTGCCTTCTCGGCCGAGGTCAATTATTTCCGCGGGCGGGAGAGTGTGCAGCTCGTTATAAAAGACATTCGCTGGTCGGAAAAGGCCGAATGCTGCGACGAGCGGTCGCTTCAGATATACCAGCGGTGCAAAAGCGGAGAGCCGGTCTGCCGCGAGGAGGCTCTTTCGCTGTGCCCCTGCCGAGACGATCTTGTCGTAGTGTTCCGCCATATAAAGGCAAACAAGACCGATGATGTTCTCTGCGGCATGCCGCGGACGATATACCGCCGCATAAAGCATGAATCGAAATGCTGTATGAATCAGGGCAGATTTTTCATCTGTATGGATATTCTCAAAGAGTTCGATATCTTTGATTACGAGATCATCGGCGACAACATGGTCATAAGGGATCTCAACTATAAGGGCAAGGTCGATATCAACGGCTCGAGGATCATAAAGAAACTTATGGATGTTATCAAGGAGTAAGGCATAATGACAGGTACAAGCGGGCTTGATAAATCATATCTGGAT
Source organism: uncultured Eubacteriales bacterium (assembly GCA_934636325.1). Classification (GTDB taxonomy): domain Bacteria; phylum Bacillota; class Clostridia; order Oscillospirales; family Butyricicoccaceae; genus RGIG1902. The sequence continues at coordinate 23,471 of CAKUAK010000021.1, read as the reverse complement.
AAGGTCGAAACGATAGCTTCTCATCATGAGGAGGACAGGGCGCTGCTTTATGACGCCTTCAATTTTGCCGCCGAGGCGCACCGCGAGCAGAAGCGCAAGAGCGGGGAGCCCTATATCGTCCACCCCATATCGGTGGCCTTTATCATCGACGAGTGGGGCTTTGACACCGAATCGATCATGGCCGGTTTCCTCCATGATACAGTAGAGGATACGCCGGTCACGCTCCAGAATGTCGAGTCGCGCTTCGGCAAGGCGGTGGCCGAGCTGGTCGACGGCGTGACAAAGCTGGGTCATGTCGTATATCAGAGCCGCGAGGAAGAGCAGATGGAGGATCTGCGAAAGATGTTCATCGCTATGGCCAAGGACATCCGCGTCATCATCATCAAGCTGGCCGACTGTATGCACAACATCAGGACGATAGAGTTCAAGCGCATCGAAAAGCAGCGCCAGAAGGCCCTTGAGATAATGGAGATCTATGCTCCGCTGGCCCACAGGCTCGGCATGCAGTCGGTCAAGTGGGAGCTCGAGGATCGATCTCTGCGCGTTCTCGATCCGGTCGGATATGCCGAGATAGATAATTATCTTAAAGACTGCTCGGGCGCTTTCACAAAGTTCCTTGATAAAACAAAGGCCGATATAGAGGAAAAGGTCAGAACACAGGGGATAGAATGTCACGTCAAGGCCCGGCTCAAGCAGATATACAGCATATACCGCAAGCTGTACGGCCAGAACCTTACATTCTCCGAGATATACGATATCTGCGCCACCAGGGTCATAGTAAAGAGTATCACCGATTGCTACAGCGTCCTCGGGATAATACACGATCTTTACAAGCCGGTGCCCGGCAGATTCAAGGATTACATATCCTCGCCCAAGCCCAACGGGTATCAGTCGCTGCATACCGTTGTCATCGGCAAGGAGGGCATACCCTTCGAGGTCCAGATAAGGACAGAAGAGATGGACCGGACGGCCGAATACGGCATCGCGGCCCATTGGAAATACAAGGGCGGCTTAAAGGGTCAGCAGAAGGAAGAGGCCTTTGCATGGGTGCGTCAGCTGCTTGAAAGTCAGCAGGATGTCGAGCCGGAGGAGTTCGTCCAGAGTATAAAGGTCGATCTTTTTGCCGACGAGGTCTATGTTTTTACGCCGGGCGGCGATATAATAAATCTGCCCCAGGGCTCTACACCGATAGATTTTGCCTACGCCATCCATTCCGAGGTCGGCAACAATATGATCGGGGCAAGGGTCAACGGCAAGATAGTCAACTTTGACTATGTTCTTAAAAGCGGCGAGATCGTCGATATTGTCACCTCCAAGACGCCGACCGGCCCCAAACGCCGCTGGCTCCAGATAGTAAAGACCAGCGGCGCAAAGAGCAAGATCCGCCAGTGGTATAAGCGCGAGCGCCGCGAAGAGAACATCGAAGAGGGCCGGGCCGAGCTGGAGCGCGAGCTTCGGGTCAATCTGCTTTACGATGATTTCTGCAATGAAGAGCTCAGGAATATCATCCTGACAAGGCTTAAAATGCCCAATGTCGAAGAGCTTTACGCCAATATCGGCTATGGCGGCATAACGGTGTCCCGCGTCGTCGCCAAGGTTAAGGAGGAGGCCGCCAAGCTGGCCAGGGCCAGAGAGGCCGCCAATCCCGAAAAGGCCATCAAAAAGACGAAGAAAGAGCCTCATGCCAGTAACGGCGTCATTGTCGAAGGCATCGACAACTGCCTCGTCAAGTTTGCAAAATGCTGTTCGCCTGTTCCGGGCGACAGGATCGTCGGCTTCGTCACCCGCGGATATGGCGTTTCGATACACAGATGGGACTGCGTCAATGCCCAGAACGGCATGGCCGATCCTGACAACAGCGGCCGCTGGATCAAGGCCCATTGGGCCAACACCGGAAACCAGACCTTCTTTGCACCGCTGTCGGTCGAGATCAAGACGAGGGTCGGGGCCATTGCCGATCTGATAACGGTGTTCAGCAATATGCGCATAAATATCGGCGAGCTCAGCGGCAAGGATATGGACGGCGGCAACAGCCGCTATCATATCGTCGCGTCGGTCAACAGTGCCGAACAGCTTGAGCTGCTCATGAACCGCCTGCGCAGGGTAAACGGCGTTTCGGAAGTACAGAGAGAACATGAATGATCGAAAGGATAAACCTATATGAGAGCTGTAATAATAAGGGTCAGCCGCGCGTCGATAACCATCAACGACGTGCAGGGAGGCGAGATAGGGCAGGGGCTTCTGGTGCTGCTTGGGGTCGGGCCCAACGATACCGAGACAGAGGCCAGGTATCTGGCCGATAAATGCGCCGGCCTGCGCATTTTTGAGGATGAGAACGGAAAGATGAACAAGAGCCTTGCCGATATCGGCGGGCGCATGATGGTCGTGTCCAACTTCACGCTTTATGCCGACTGCTCCCACGGCCGCAGGCCCGATCTGTTCGGTGCGGCCAAGCCCGACAAGGCGATACCGCTTTACGAATATTTCAAATCCTGCCTGACCGAGTTCGGCGTCGACTATGTCTGCGGCGAGTTCGGGGCCGATATGAAGATAGATCATGTAAACGACGGGCCGGTGACCCTTATAATGGATACCGACACCATGATGAAAAAGAAGGGTGAACAGAAATGATAATGAAGGTCGTCCAGACAGGCATGCTTCACACCAACTGCTATCTGATAGGAGATGAAAAGACAAATAAGTGCATCGTTTTCGATCCCGGCGCATCGACCCAGAAGATACTCGATATGATATCCGAAAGCGGCATGGAGGTCGAATATATCGTCCTGACCCACTGCCATTTTGACCATGTAATGGCTTCTCCCTTTGTGCAGGATGCCACAGGGGCCAAGCTGATGATACATTATAAGGATGCGCCCTATCTGACACCCGAGTATGTCAACCGGAAGGGCTACATACGCGAGGAATACCGCACACCGCGAGTCGACCGCCTGCTTCAGGACGAGGACACCATCGAGCTGGGCGATATAAAGATCCGGGTCATGAACACCCCGGGGCATACGATGGGCTCGTGCGTATTCATGTTTGACGACGTGATGCTTTCGGGCGATACCCTCTTCAAGGGCGCCTGCGGCAGATGGGATCTTCTGGGCGGCAGCCAGGAGGACATGATGGAGAGCCTGCGCAGGCTCTATGCCCTCGAGGGAGATTACCGTGTGTTCAGCGGCCACGGCGACCCGACGACGCTGGAGACCGAACGCCATGAGAATCCCTATATGCGCCGCGCCGTGGAGACAGCGCAGAAATGACCTTTTATCTTGTCGGACACGAGCGCATAAATCCCATACTCCAGCTGCTCATATGCCTTTATCCCGATGAAGAGCATGTCCGCGGAGACGACCCGGACAGCCCGCGGGGAGAGTATGTCATATCGTCGCTCAGGACGGATGGGGACGGAATGTTTGCCTGTGCCGAGGGCTATTGGGGCGGCCATAAAGAGCTCAGATGTCCCGACGGCCTGACGCCCGACAGCCATGAGACATCCGAGTGGCTGCGCCGGGCCATGTATCTGCTTTTGACCGAGCATATGGGATATCAGCCCGAATGGGGCATGCTGACCGGTGTAAAGCCTTCAAAGCTGGTGCTCAATATGTTTGATTCGGGTCTGGACGAGGCGGGAGCCGACCGAAAGCTGCGGGACGAGTATTTTGTCTCCGACCGCCGCCGGGCCCTCTGCATCAAAACGGCTCTTGTTTCAAAGGCCTGCCGCGATGATACGGCGGATAAGGATATAGAGCTTTATGTCGGCATACCCTTCTGCCCGGCAAAGTGTTCATACTGTTCCTTTGTAAGCAACGATGTCAGGAAATGGGGCCATCTTGTAGAGCCCTATCTCGTGACCCTGCTTTACGAGGTCGAAAGGATATGCGGCGTCCTGTCGGCGCATGAGCGCCGGGTCAGGAGCATATATATCGGCGGGGGGACGCCGTCGATACTGTCGGCGGGTCAGCTTGAAAGGCTCCTGTCGGCGCTGCGCCGCGCGGTGCCGTATCGGCTTTCGGAGTTCACCCTCGAGGCCGGGCGGCCCGAGACGACGACGGCCGATAAGCTGTCTGTCGCGCATCAATACGGTGTCGACAGGATAAGCGTCAACCCCCAGACCATGAACGAGGATGTGCTGCGGGGCGTCGGACGCCTGCATACGGCGCGGGATGTCATAGACTGCTACCGTATGGCGAGAAGGGCGGGAGATTTCCAGATAAATATGGATCTTATCGCCGGGCTTCCCGGCGACGACGACGAAAGCCTGCGCCGCAGCGTGCGCGAGGTCATCGCCCTTGAGCCGGACAACATAACGCTCCATTCGATGGCAAGAAAAAAGGGCGCGCCCCTCCGTTTCGGTAAGACAGGGGAGCTTACGGCCGCCACGATGGATGCCTGCCATGATATGATATATTCCGCCGGGTACGAGTCATATTATATGTACAGGCAGAAATACAGCGCCGGCGGGCTGGAAAACGTCGGCTTTATGCGCGGCGGCAGCGTATGCCGGTATAACGTCATCATGATGGAGGAGATCGGCGACGTCGCGGCGCTGGGAAGCGGCGGCGTGACAAAGCTGGTCTATCCCGACGGATCGATAACCCGCATAACCAACCCCAAGTATCCCATAGATTACACCGGGCATCCGGGCAAGATCGATGAAACGGCCGGGAGGCTTGCAAAGGCGCTTGAAAGGGATTGAACTTTCGGCGCGCAGGTGATATAATAGCCGCAACACTTTTGATGGAATATCCGGCGTGAAAATGCCGTTTAATTGTTTTTGAGAGGAGATTATACATTATGGACTCCAACGTGAAAATGATCCTTGAACGCGCAAAGGCGACCGCGACATATGCCGCCGAGAAGGCCGGAAAGATGGCCGACGCCGCCACCAGAAAGGCCGGGGACATGGCCCAGATGACGATGCTCAATCTTCAGATATTCGATCTCAACACCGATATCGACGGCGTATATAAGGAGATCGGCAAGATCGTCTATATGGTCCATGCCGGCGTCGATATGAACGACAGAGAACTGGACGACCTGTTCGCCCAGGTCGACGAGAAGCTGGCGAAGGTGGCCGAGATAAAAGAGACCATCGCCGCAGGCAAAACCGTTTCGGTCTGCCCCGAGTGCGGAAAGGAATGTGGAAAGAGCGATCTTTTCTGCAGCCGCTGCGGACATAAACTGAACTGATCGCCGCAGGCATTTTTGGGGAAGGGACATGTTCCTTCCCCATTTGTTTCGAAAAGGCGGGGGAGGGCCTCCGCATGTCAGGACCAGAAATTGCAAAGGTAGTGTTATCTTGAAAAAAAGTAAAAGCAGTTCCTTCTTCGAGGGGGCACTTATCCTTGTGCTCTCCAACGCCATTGTAAAGGTAATCGGCGCGCTCTTTTCCATACCGATAACCAACATGATCGGCGGAGAGGGCAACGGCATATTCACCGTGGCCTATTATATCTATACAGCCATGTTCGTCATCTCGACGGCAGGACTTCCGGTCGCCGTATCTAAAATGGTTGCCGAGGCTAACGCCCTCGGAAAGTATACAGAGGTAAAACGCATATTCCGCGTCGCCATAATCACCTTTTCGATCATCGGCGGCATAGGCACCTCGGTCATGATGATCGGCGCAAGATGGTTCGTCGAGCGAATAGGCAACAGCCTTGCCTATTATGCTGTTCTGGCCATAGCTCCGTCGATCTTCTTTGTCGCCATAATCTCGGCCTTCAGGGGTTATTTCCAGGGCCTTTCCAATATGGTCCCGACGGCTATCTCACAGGTCATAGAGGCGGCCGGCAAGCTGGTGTTCGGCCTTCTGCTGACCTATCTTCTCATACAGAAGGGATATCCGCTTGAGATCGTCGTTGCCGGTTCGATAGGCGGCGTAACGATCGGCACGGTGCTCAGCGCGCTGTATATAATCATCGCAAGGGTGCGGGCCGGAAGCGGTCTGCCCGAGGGCGCGATAGACATCTCGGCCATAAGAGGATATGGCGAAATAACCGAGCGCCTGATAAAGATCGCCGTGCCGATAACCATCGGTTCATCGGTGCTCAGCATAACCAATCTGATAGACATGGGCGTCGTGCTCAACCGCCTTCAGGACGCCGGACAGACCGAGACCGAGGCCAACTTTATCTATGGCTGCTATAACATGGCGGTCAAGATGTTCAACATGCCTCAGGCTCTTATCGTCGCTCTGTCGGTCAGCATAATCCCCGCTGTTGCCGCGGCCTATGCCAGAAAGGACAACGCCAAGGCGGCCGGGACCATAATGGCGGCCCTGCGCTTTACCGGCATCATGGCGCTGCCCTGCGCCGCCGGTCTTGCCGTGCTGGCCCATCCGATACTTTCTCTGCTTTATTACAGGATACCTAACGAGGTCAATATCGCCGCACCGCTGCTGGTGCTCATATCTCCGGCCGTTCTGCTGGTCGCGCTGGTGTCGGTGACCAACGCCATACTTCAGGCCATGGGCCGGGTCAGGGTGCCGATGGTCACGATAGTTATCGGCGGAGCGATAAAGCTGATGACCAACTATATGCTGGTCGGCACGCCGGGCATAGAGATCTATGGCGCGCCGATAGGCACGACCCTCTGCTACGGCACGATATCCATACTCAATCTCATCATAATCTCCAGAGAGATAAAGGGGATATCGGCGGTAAAATGCTTCATCAAGCCCTTTGTCGCGGCGGCCTGCATGGCGGTGTTTACATACTTCGCCTATATCCCGCTGGGTGCCGCCCTTGGCGCCAAGATCGGCGCGGTCGTGACCATAGGTCTCTCGGCCGTTGTTTATCTTGTCATGCTTATCGCAATAAAGGCGCTGCCGCGGGAAGAGGTCCTTATGCTGCCAAAGGGAGAGAAGATCGCTCGTCTGCTGCATCTTTAAAGAAAAAGGAACTTCTGCGTATGCAATATGCAAATAAACGTGATTTTTGCTTGCAAAGGGGATAGATTTATGATAAATTTTGAGAATAAGGCCGAATATGGCTTCGAGGATCTGCTCAGGATAATGGATATACTCCGCGGAGAGGGCGGCTGCCCCTGGGATCGTGAGCAGACCCACGAGAGCATAAGAAAAAACTTTATCGAAGAGGTCTATGAGGCCTGCGAGGCCATCGACCTGAAGGACAACACCCTGCTCTGCGAGGAATTGGGCGACGTCTTGCTCCAGGTCGTTTTCCACGCCGATATGGCCGAGGATGAAGGGGCTTTTGATATAAACGACGTCTGCGACGGCGTTTGTAGGAAACTGATCCTCCGCCATCCCCATATCTTCGGCGACACCAAGGCCGGGACCTCGGCCGAGGTGCTCGACAACTGGGAGGCCATAAAGCGGATCGAAAAGGTTCAAAAGACATACAGCGACAGCATACGCCAGGTGGCAAAGTCGCTCCCGGCCCTCATGTATGCCGAAAAGGTGCAGAAGAAGGCCAAAAAGGCCGGGTTCGACTGGCCCGATATCTCCGGGGCGCTCGATAAGATCGACGAGGAAAAGGCGGAGCTCGTGTGGGCCATGCATGGCGACGGCGATGTCGCCGATGAGCTGGGCGATCTTCTGTTTGCCGTTGTCAATACGGCGCGTTTTCTTGATGTCGACCCGGAGGAGGCCCTTGAAAGGGCCAGCGCGAAGTTTGTCGGACGCTTCTGCCGCATGGAAGAGCTGGCCGGGGAATCGGGGCTCGACGGCATGAGCCTTGAGGAAATGGACAGGCTTTGGGACAGGGCAAAGAAAGAGAAATGTGAATAGACCAAACAGGTTGGTTTGTTTATAAAATAATAATAACTTATTTGGAGGAAGTAAAATGAACAAGACCGAGCTTATCGCGGCTATTGCCGAAAAGACCGAGCTTAGCAAGAAGGACGCCGAAAAGGCTCTTTCCGCAATGGTAGAAGCTATCACAGAGGAACTCAAAGAGGGCAATAAGGTCCAGCTGATCGGCTTTGGCTCTTTCGAGGTAAAGACAAGGGCCGCACGCACGGCTTTCAATCCCCAGACAAAGAAGCCCATCGAGCTTCCCGAGACAAAGTATCCTGTATTCAAGGCCGGCAAGGCTCTGAAGGATATCGTAGCTGAATAAGATCCTTTGTGGAAGCGCCCCGGCGCTTCCACAGCTGTATATGGAGGTAAAATGAGACTCGATAAATATCTCAAGATCGCCCGTCTCTTCAAGCGCCGCACCGTCGCCAACGAGGCCTGCGACACACAGCGGGTCATGGTCAACGGCAAAGAGGCAAAGGCCTCTTATCAGGTCAAGGTGGGCGATGTGATAGAGGTGACGATAGGGACGCGCACCATAAAGGTAAAGGTCCTCGACGTTCCCGAGTATGCCACAAAGCAGGGGGCCGCCCTGCTTTACAGCGAAATTACAGAATAAAATATCCCTTCCTTTCATAAAGATAGAGAGAAAAATGAAAGGAGGGGCTTTTTTATGGCTTCAGAGGAGGTTCGCCGCGGAACGCAGGCCGGGAATATCATTCTTGAGGGAAGACAGCGTCTCAGTATATCCGGGGTGACCGACGTCATCAGCTTTGACGAGGAAGAGATAATAGCCGAGACGACCGAGGGTACGCTTCAGACCGGCGGGGAAGGGCTGCATGTAGAGCGGCTGAGCCTTGACGCCGGAGAGCTTGTCATAACAGGCAGAATAGACAGCATGGAATATGTCGGAGACCGCCGGCAGAAGGGCGGCATCTGGTCGAAGCTCTTTTAGGCGGCCCTATGGAGATCGTGCTGCTCGACCAGACAAAGGTCTTTATATTCGCCTCGGCCCTGGGGATACTGCTGGGGCTGGTCTACGATGTTTTCGCCATAATCTCCGATGGGACAAAAAGGCTTTCGCATATTCTCGACGTCATTTACTGCGTCATATTCATGGCCGGATTCATAGCCCTCGTGCAGCTTCGCGCCGGAGGCGAGATCAGATGGTATATCCCCGGGGGGATGGTCATCGGGCTGGCCTTATATTTTCTCGGCCTTTCGGACTATGTCAGGCTGACCGGGGAGGGGCTGAGAAAGGCCGCGGGCGCTTTGAAAAAGTATTTTCTCAAGGCTGCGTCGGCCATAGCGTCGCTTTTCGAAATGCCGCGCGGAAGTTGAAGCGGGGGATTGACTTTTTCGAAAAAAGATAATAAAATAACTATGTAAAAATATATCCGTATCTGGGAAGGAGCAGCATTGATGCGCAGGACGAGAAAAGTACATGCAGCCGCAAAGATATTTCTTTTGGCTTTTTCGGTTTATGCCGCCTTTACAATGGTCTCGCTCCAGCTTCAGATAAGCGCAAAAGAGGACGAGATGGCGGAGCTTCAGGAGCAGATCGAAAGTCAGAAGCTCGAGAACAGCATGATACAGGACATTCTTGACAGCGATGACAACACCGATTATATCGCCGAGATCGCCCGCGAAAAGCTGGGATATATTATTCCTGGACAAAGGGTCTTTGTCGATATTTCAAGCAAGTAAAATAATTTAGGGGGCACAGCGCTGCAGATGGATCTCACCGTTGGAAACATTTACGAGGGCAAGGTTACCGGAATAACCGGTTTTGGCGCATTTGTTCAGCTTGCGCCGGGTAAATCCGGTATGGTACATATATCCGAGGTCGCCAACACATTTGTCGACGATATCAAAAAGCATCTTAAAGAGGGCGATACCGTAAAGGTAAAGCTCATAGGTATAGATCAGAACGGCAGGATCAATCTTTCTATCAAAAAGGCGCTTCCTCCTCCGGAGAGACCGCAGGCCGCGCCGAGACCGGCAAAGTCAACTGCGCCAGAGTCTGTTTCGGTCGGGAATACGGTCCTGGAGAAGAGCCCTGACAGCATTTTTGAGGATAAGCTGCGGATGTTCATGCAGCGCAGCGAATCCAAGATGTCGGATCTGCGCAGCCAGAATGACCGCAGGAGCAGATCGCGCAGAAGAAAATAAAGCTCAATAAGCGCAGTTTCATTTATCGGTGAATGCTGCGCTTTTCTTTTAACCATCAGAATGGCAAAATGCACAAAAACAGCGGCGTTTTGTGCCGGGCCGATGCCCAAAACGCGCAAAAAAGGGCCGCCCGAAGGACGGGCGGCAAAAGCTGGGGTTGTGGGGATAAAGATATGAACGGCACGTTCACACAAGTCAGAACGCACCGCAGATGCCGGGAAGCATTTCCCGATACCTGCGCTGTGTTCTGGATGAATAATACCATATCCACAGTTATATGTAAACGGGAAAGATGTAATATTTTGACAGGAGGAGATAAAAATGAGAATAACAGGCGGACGTCTTATAACAGCGGAGGGACAGGAGTTTGAAAACGGATACGTCGATTTTGAAAACGGCGTCATCACGGCTTTCGGCGATGCGGCCGAAGCTCCCGCGGCTTCGGGCGAGGTGTATGACGCCGAGGGCGGATATATCCTTCCGGGCTTTATCGACGCCCATACCCATATAGGCATCATGGAGCAGTCGGTCAGATGGGAGGGCAACGATACCAACGAAGCCACCGATCCCGTCACACCGCAGATCAAGGCGATCGACGCCATATATCCCTTTGACACGGCCTTTGACGATGCGCTGTCCTTCGGCGTCACGTCGGCTGTTGTCGGACCGGGCAGCGCCAACGTCATCGGCGGCGAGATGGCCTTTATCAAGACCTATGGCGACGATATTTCCGATATGATCGTCAAGGCCCCCTGCGCCATGAAGATGGCCTTCGGCGAAAACCCCAAGAGCGTATACGGCCTCAATAAGAAGGCTCCGCAGACAAGAATGGCGACAGCCTCCATCCTGCGCGAGACGCTGACCAAGGCCAAGCTCTATATGGAGAAGAAGGAAAAGGGCGGAGATCCCGCATACGACGCAAAATGCGAGGCTCTCATACCTGTGCTCAAGGGCGAGCTGGTCGCACATATCCACTGCCACAGATGTGATGATATACTTACGGCCATGCGTGTCGCAAACGAGTTCGGCATCAGGTATACTATCATCCACGCCACCGACGGCGTGCGCGCCGCGCGTCAGCTCAAGGCAGCGGGCGTTATCCCTGTCGTCGGCCCCATCCTTTCGGGCAGCAGCAAGCCCGAAACGGCCAACCGCAGCCTGAAAACGGCCGGCCTGCTCTATAAAGAGGGCATAGAGGTCGCACTGACCACCGATCATCCCGTGACCCTGCTCCAGCATCTTAACGTAAGCGCCGCCCTTTGCGTCAGAGAGGGTCTGCCGATGGATGCCGCCATCAGGGCCGTAACGATAAACTCCGCAAAGGCCGCCGAGGTCGATGACCGTGTCGGTTCGATCAAGGTCGGCAAGGACGCCGATATCGTCGTGTGGTCGGGTCATCCCTTCGAGTTCATGAGCCGCCCCAAGGCCGTGTTTGTCAGCGGCAAAAAGGTAAAATAAAAGCAAAGCATTGTATCTACCCAGCGAAAGGAGAAGCATCATGAAGGTAAAGTTTGTCGAAAGAAAAGTCAGGATATCCGATGATCTCAAGGCCTACACAGAGAAAAAGTGCCAGAAGCTCGACAGGTATTTCGGCGAGGAAGCCGAGGCGCAGGTGACATATTCCATACTGCGCGGGATGCATAAGGTAGAGGTCACGGTCAGCCACGGCACGATGATCTTCAGGGCCGAAGAGCAGACCGGAGATATGTATGCCTCTGTCGACGGCGCGCTGGCCAGCATCGACCGGCAGATTCAGAAGAACAAGACAAGGCTGGCAAAGCGTATGCGCGAGGATTCCTTCACAAAGGCGACGCCGATATCCGACGTGGTCGAGGATGTTCCCGACGAAGAGTTCGACATCGTCAGAGTAAAAGAGCTGGACGTCAAGCCTATGACCGCCGAGGACGCCATCATGCAGATGAATCTTCTGTCCCACGAGTTTTTCTTCTTTATCAACAGCGATGAGGGCGGAAAATACTGCGTGGTATATAAGCGCAAAAACGGCGGCTATGGCATGCTGATTGCCAGATAAATGCTTTTCCGTATTATAAAGATCAAGATATAATAAACACATCGGGGGACTGCTTTTAACGGCAGTCCCCCGATGTGCTTTATAAAAATCTTGGAGAGAGAATAGGGCTTAAAGAAGGAATATGCCGTGCTCGCGGCAGGTCTTTATCATATCCTCGGGCCAGACCGAAGCCTGGACTTCGCCGATGTGGGCCGAACGCAGCATCAGCATACAGAGCCTCGACTGGCCGATGCCGCCGCCGATGGTATAGGGCAGCTCGCCGTTCAAAAGGGCTTTGTGGAAGGGGAGGGCCGCACGCTCGGGGCAGCCCGCCTTGTCAAGCTGCTCTTTGAGCGACTGTTCGCTTACCCTTATGCCCATGCTCGAGACTTCAAATCCGATCTGGAGCACATTGTTCCAGACAAGTATATCGCCGTTGAGGGCCCAGTCATCATAGTCGGGGGCGCGTCCGTCGTGCTTTATGCCGCTTTTGAGCATATCGCCGATCTGCATGATGAAAACGGCCTTCTTTTCGCGGCAAATGGCATTTTCGCGTTCTTTGGGAGACAGAGAGGGATACATGTCCTCCAGCTCCTGGGTCGTGATGAAGAATATATCCTCGGCGAGGGGAAAGTCGATGCCGGGGAACTCATAGCATGCCGTTCTGGCCGTCTGCTTGATGGCGCTGTATATATCCTTTACCGTCTCGCGCAGATATTCCTCGCAGCGCTGCTCGGGGGTGATGACCTTTTCCCAGTCCCACTGGTCGACATATACCGAATGGAGATTATCGAGGTCCTCGTCACGTCTGATGGCGTTCATGTCGGTATAAAGACCCTCTCCGGGCTTGAAACCGTACTCTTTGAGAGCCCAGCGCTTCCACTTGGCCAGCGAATGGACGATCTGAACGTCGCATCCGGCCGCCGGGATATCAAAAGCAACAGGACGCTCGACGCCGTTGAGGTCGTCGTTGAGTCCGCTTTCCTTTGTGACGAAGAGAGGGGCTGATACCCTCCGGAGATTAAGAGCGACAGCTAAGTATCGTTCGAAATTATCCTTGATCACCTTGATTCCGCGTTGGGTATCCTGTACGTTAAGCTCTGCCCGGTATCCTTCGGGCAGGATCAGCTTACTGGCTGCCATTTCTTATCACTCCTTTGGTAAGTAGGTATATTTGAAAAATATGGTTCGTATTTTAGCACTTTAGCACATCAGAGTCAATACCCCCGGAAACAAATATTTTTCTGTTGCATTATCACGCTTTTTGTAAGATAATAAATTATATCTGCGTATAAAAGCATGGCGTGTTTGATGCCATATATAAAAGACGGATTTGGAGACTGTATATACATGACATATGATTTTATCGTGCCCTGCCTGATGGGGACCGAGGGCCTTGTGGCCGACGAGCTCAAGTTTGCCGGATTTGAAAATGTCAAAAGCGAAAACGGCAGGGTCGGGTTTTCCGGCGATATGGAGGCCTGCGCCCGGGCGAATATAATCCTTCGCTGCGGTGAACGCGTGCTCATGCGCCTTGCCGGGTTTCCGGCGCGCAGCTTCGAGGAGCTCTTTCAGGGCGTAAAGGCTATAGCGTGGGAGGATATCCTCGGCAAGGACGACAGCTTCCCGGTAAAGGGCTATTGCCTCAATTCGATGCTGCACAGCGTTCCGAGCTGCCAGAGCATAATCAAAAAGGCTGTCGTCGAGCGCATGAAGGCAAGCTATGGGGTCGGATGGCTCGAAGAGACGGGGGACAGATATCAGATACAGTTCTCGATCGTCAGGGATACGGCCGAAATATTCATCGACACCACCGGCGATCCGCTCTATAAACGCGGATACAAGCAGCAGAGCAATATCGCCACCATACGCGAGACGCTGGCGGCCTCGATGGTCAAGCTGGCGCGCTACAGGGGCAGAGAGACCTTTATCGATCCCTTCTGCGGCAGCGGCACCATCGCCATCGAAGCGGCGATGACCTCTCTCGGCATCATGCCGGGCGCCCGCCGCGGCTTTGATGCCGAGCTCTGGGGCTTTTACGACAACCGCGTTTTCGCTCGGCTTAAAGAGGAATACATAGCAAAAGAGCACCGCGAGCAGCTGCCCATATTCGCCTATGATATCGACCCCGAATGTGCCGCCATAACAGAGGCCAATGCCCGCAGGGCCGGGGTAGAGGGCTGCATCAGGGTGGCCGTCGGCGATGCGCTCAAGCTGGACTATCCGGCCGAAAGGGCCGTTATGATAACCAACCCGCCTTATGGTCAGCGCATGATGGATGTCGAGCAGGCAAGGCGGATATATACGGCCTTGGGGCACCGAACGGCCGGGAATAACGGCCTTAAGAAATACATAATCACTTCTGATGCCGAGTTTGAAAGGTTCTATGGCCGCAGGGCCGATAAAAAGCGAAAGCTCTATAACGGCATGATAAAATGCGACCTTTACATGTATTTCAAATAAAGCTCGGGGAGTTGTTTAACCATGTCGTCAAGACATATTTTCATAATCAATCCGGCGGCGGGGCGGCATGACGCCAGCTCGGCGGCGGTGAGAAGGATCGAAGAGGTCTGCCGCGGGCATTCGCTCGAATATGATATCTATCTCACATCACATCCGGGTCATGCCACCGACATAGTAAAAAAAGCGGGAAAGGCCCATGACCGGCAGCAGCTCATCTTTTATGCCTGCGGCGGAGACGGCACCCTCAATGAGGTCGTCAACGGTGCGGCGGCGTTGGGCGATAACTGCGCCGTCGCCGTTTATCCCATCGGGACGGGAAACGATTACGTCAAGATGTTCAGCGGCGGGAAAAAGGCCTTTATGGACCTCAACAGGCTTGTCCGCGGCACACCGGCAAAGGTCGACTGCATCATATCCGATTGCGGCTGCGCCCTCAACGTGCTGTCGGTCGGGCTCGACGCTCAGGTCACGATGCGAAAGGACAAATACAGCTTCCTCGGCGGGGGTATACTGCCGTACTGTATGTCGGCGCTGGAATCGGTCATACGCGGCATAGGGCGCGAGTATTACGTCAATATTGACGGAGTGCAGTACGACGGGGATTATTCGATGGTCTTTGTCGGGAACGGGCGCTATTACGGCGGCGGCTTCTGCCCCGTGCCTCATTCGCGGATCGACGACGGAATGCTCGATGTGCTTCTTGTCGATAAGATAAGCCGCCTTCAGGCCGCCGGGGTCGTCGGGAAATACAAGCAGGGGAGATATAAAGAGCTTGGAAAATACCTGCGGTATGTTCAGGCCAAGGAGCTTAAGATCTATTCCCGCGACAGCAACGATATGTGCATAAACCTTGACGGAGAGATCGTCGAGAGCAGCCGCATAACCTTCAGGGTAGAGCCCGGGAGGATCAATTTCATCATTCCCGAGGGTTCGGGGATGATAGATTAGAAACTTAATATTAAATCTTCATGCGCGCGCTTGCTTTTTGCCGCCGATATGTATATCCTTATGGTTAGACGGTGCAAACGACATGCCCGCGATTTTTAAGACCTTGCGGGATGCGGCCCTTGCCGCGTCTCGCTTTTTTACAAAAGGAAGGAGTAATGATCTATGGCTTGTACAACGATACTTGTCGGCAAAAATGCCTCTTATGACGGTTCGACGATGGTGGCCCGCAATGACGATGCCGGCGCCGGCGGATTCACGCCCAAGAAATTTGCCGTGCTCCAGCCCGAGGAGCTCCCGAAGGTATATAAGTCGGTACTGTCCCATGTTGAGATAGAGCTGCCCGAGGGCGGCATGAGGACGACCATCATGCCCAACGCCGTCGAGGGCCGCGGAATATGGGCGGCTTCGGGCATAAATAAGCTCAATATCGCCATGACGGCGACCGAAACGATAACCTCTAACCCCAGGGTCCAGGGCGCCGATCCGCTGGTCGTTTATCAGCCTGCATGCGGCGATCAGCCCGAAAAGGCCGGAGGAATAGGGGAAGAGGATATGGTTTACCTCGTCCTGCCCTACATCAAGTCAGCAAGAGAGGGCGTCGCCCGCCTTGGCAGTCTGCTCGAACGCTATGGCACATACGAGATGAATGCCATCGCTTTCCAGGACGTCAATGAGATCTGGTGGCTTGAGACCATCGGCGGTCATCACTGGATCGCCCGCCGCGTGCCCGATGATGTATATGTCGTCATGCCCAACCAGCTGGGTCTCGATTCCTTTGATCTTGAGGACGCGCTGACCACCCAGAAGGAATATATGTGCTCTCCCGACATGCGCGAGTTCATCGAGAAGAATCATCTCGACCTCTCCTTTGACGGAAAGATCAATCCCCGCGACGCTTTCGGCAGCCACGAGGATTCCGACCATGTTTACAATACCCCCCGCGCATGGTATATGCTCCGTTATTTCAACCCCCATACATATAAGTGGGACGGCCCCGATGCCGATTTCACCCCGCGCTCCGACGATCTGCCCTGGTGCCTCAAGCCGGAAAAGAAGATCACGCCCGAGGATGTGAAATATATCCTTTCCTCCCATTATCAGGGGACGCCTTACGATCCCTATTCCTCGGCGGGCGACGGCTCTCAGCGCGGCATGTACCGCGTTATCGGCATAAGCCGCAATAACTTTGTCGCCGTGACCCAGCTTCGCCCCTATATGCCCGAGGATCTTATGGCTCTCGAATGGATAGCCTACGGCTCCAATGCCTTCAACACGATGGCTCCCTTCTATTCCAATGTGGACGGCGTGCCCGAATATCTGGGCAATACCACAGGCGATGTTTCGACAGAGAACTTCTATTGGGCGTCGAGACTGCTGACGGCAATGACCGACGCATCTTACGGCAAATCGGTCGTACACGCCGAACGCTATCAAATCGCCGTTCTCAATGCCGGACACAATATCATGAACCGCTTTGACGATGCACAGCTGGCCGAGAGAGACGCCGAAAAGCGCGCCGCCCTGCGCGAGCAGGCCAACGCC
This sequence comes from uncultured Eubacteriales bacterium, assembly GCA_934636325.1. GTDB lineage: Bacteria > Bacillota > Clostridia > Oscillospirales > Butyricicoccaceae > RGIG1902. Next base: position 6,564 of record CAKUAK010000021.1, on the reverse strand, counting down.
GAGGTGGCGTCGATGCTCAAGGAAAAGACCACCGATGTGCTCAATAAGGTGCTGCATGAGCTCAGCCTCGGGATGAAGAACTCTTACTCCCGTTCCGACGCATAAGATACAAAAGGATCATATCGACAGGGGCTTTGCCGCGGGCAGAGCCCCTGTTTTGTCGGGCGCGGGTCTTGCTATAATTGACAAAAAAGGGTATAATACAGAAAATAGGTAAATTTGCAAAAAAATTGGTGAACGTCAATGAATGAAGATAAAAGACCCGATAAGGAAAAGGCCGTTCTCATCGGCCTGCGATGCGAAGGCCTGCGTGATTTCGAGAGCTCCGACGACGATACGATGAACGAGCTTGAAGAGCTGGTCAAGACAGCCGGCGGAGAGGCCGTCATCAGGTATATGCAGAACCGCGCGGCGCCCGATCCGCGCAGCTTTATAGGGGAGGGCAAGGCCGCCGAGATAGCCGAGGCCATAAAGGCCAACGAAATAGAACTGGCTGTTTTCGATAACGAGATATCGCCGTCACAGACAAGGGTGCTTGAAAAAGAGCTGGGCTGCCGCGTCATCGACCGCAACGCCCTTATACTCGATATATTTGCCGACCGCGCCAAGACCAGCGAGGGCAAGCTCCAGGTCGAGCTCGCCCAGTATCAGTATCTGCTGCCCCGCCTTTCCGGCATGTGGGGGCATCTTGTCCGTCAGAACGCCAGCGGCGGCAAGAGCCCGATCGGCACGCGCGGCCCCGGCGAGACCCAGCTTGAGACCGACCGCCGCCATATACGACGGAAGATACAGAAGCTGGAGAAGGAGATCGACGACGTCAAAAAGATCCGCGCGACACAGCGAAAAAAGAGGGTAGAGAACCAGGTCAAGCTGGTCTGTATCGTCGGCTATACCAATGCCGGGAAGTCGACCCTTCTCAACACCCTTACAGGTGCGGGGATACAGGCCAATAACCGCCTGTTCGATACCCTTGACCCGACAACGAGGGCCATGGAGACCCCCGACGGCAGGACGCTGCTCATATCCGATACCGTCGGTTTTATCCGCAATCTGCCCCATAATCTTGTCGACGCCTTCCGCGCGACTCTTGAGGAGCTGACATACGCCGATATCCTTGTCCACGTCATCGACGCCTCCGACGACCAGTGGGAGACCCAGTCCCGGGTGGTAGAGGGCCTTATCGAGGAGCTCGGCGCGGCCGGAACGCCGAGGATAACGGTATTCAATAAGATAGACCGCATCCCCGAAAATCTCATGCCGCGCCGCACCGGCGCCGTCTATTGCTCGGCCCTTAAAGGCCAGGGGCTTGACAGCCTTATGGATAAGATAGTCGAGATAATCGACGAAGGCACGCGGAAGGTCTCTTTCGTCCTGCCTTATTCCGACGGCGGCAAGCTCGACCTTCTTTACCGGGAGGCCAATGTGACGAGCACCGAATATGTCGAGGACGGAATAAGGATCGAGGCCATATGCGATAAAAAGGCGCTGGGACGCATAAAAGAGTACCTGCCGCCCGAGGAGGACGAGGATGAAGGAATATAAGGTCCCGTTCGGCGAGGGAGAGGACGAGCTCGTCGAGAAAAAATCCCGATTTATAAGCCATATATACAAGATAACCACGGCGGCCGAGGCAAACGAGCTGCTGGCCGCGAGAAAGAAGGAATACTGGGACGCCAGCGCCATAGTATATGCTTATGTCCTGCGTGACGGCACGATGCGGTTTTCCGACGACGGAGAGCCCCAGGGCACGGCCGGCATGCCGACCCTCGAGATGCTGCGCAAGGAAGAGATAAACGACGTCCTCTGTATAACGGTCAGATATTTTGGCGGCACCAAGCTGGGCGCGGGGGGCCTCACAAGAGCTTTCGGCAAGGCGGCCAAGATGGCCCTTGATGCCGCCGGGGTCGCCGTCATGCAGCCCCATGTAAAGGTGACGATAGATTGTCCGTACAATATGCTCGATGTCATACGCCAGCGCTTCGAGACCTTCGAGTCCACCGAGGATAATATCGAATACGGTGCGTCGGTCGTCTTTACCGTATATATGCCGACCGGCCGGTTCGGGGATTTCAGCGCCGACATAATCGACCTGACCAACGGCACGGTACATCCGCAGGCCGGCGAAGAGACCATGTTTGCCAAAAGAATAAAATAATTTTCGACTGAAAAAAGTAAAAGTCATATTTTATCCGTATATATTATATGTGATCGGAAAAACCACCGGAAAACAGGGAAAGGAGATAGACCATGCCGCTGCCGCAGAGCTTTTTGGATGAACTTATATACAGATGCGACATAGTCGAGGTCATCTCCAAATATGTGTCGCTCAAACGCTCAGGTTCTGGCTATATCGGCCTTTGCCCCTTCCACAGCGAAAAGACGCCCTCTTTTTCGGTCTCGGGCGATAGGCAGTTTTTCCATTGCTTCGGCTGCGGAGAGGGCGGGAATGTCATCAGCTTTATCATGAAGGAAGAGAATCTTCCGTTCCTCGACGCCGTAAAGCTGCTTGCCGATATGTACGGCATCCCCATGCCGGAGGATGATAACGCAAATGACATGGCGCGCCAGCACCGCGAGAGGCTCTATGCCCTCAATAAGGACGCGGCGCTGTTTTACCACGAGTGCCTGCTCAGCCCGGAGGGAGCGGGGGCGCTGAAATATCTGCTCGACCGCGGGCTGACCCGAAGGACGATAACCTCCTTCGGTCTCGGGTACGCCACGCCCGACTGGGACAGATTGTGTTCGGCCATGATAAAAAAAGGATATACCAAACGCGAGCTTGAGGATGCATGGCTGGCCAGAAGGAACCGAAGCGGCGGGCTTTACGATGCCTTCCGCGACCGCGTCATGTTCCCCATAATAGATATAAGAGGAAAGGTCATCGCCTTCGGCGGCAGGATAACCCACGGCGACGGGCCGAAATACCTCAACTCGGGCGATACTCCGGTCTTTAACAAGAGTCGCAATCTGTTCGCCATGAACTTTGCCAAAAAGAGCAAAGAGGGCAGGCTGATCCTTGCCGAGGGCTATATGGACGTTATCGCCCTGCATCAGGCAGGGTTTGACTTTGCCGTGGCCTCGCTGGGTACGGCCCTGACGCCCGACCAGTGCAGGCTCATGTCGAAATACGCCAAAGAGGCCGTTATATGCTATGATTCCGATGCTGCCGGGCAGAAGGCGGCCCAGAAGGCCATTGATCTGCTCAACGGCGTCGGTATGGAGGTCAAGGTCTTGAAGATACCCGGGGCCAAGGACCCCGACGAATATATAAAGAATAACGGGCGGGACGCCTTCCGGCTGCTGCTGGACAAGCCGCAGAGCGACAGCGAATACCGGTTGGCCGTTATAAAGGGCAAATATACACTCAACATCGACGCCCAGAAGATCGAATATCTTAAAGAGGCTGCCGGATATATCGCTTCGGTATCAAGCCCGGTCGAGCGCGAGATACTCAGCCATATGGTGGCGCAGGAGACCGGGATATCGGCCGCCGTTATGGCCGCCGAGGTCAAGCGGGCCTTCACCGCCGGGGCGCGCCGCGAAAGGCGAAAGACCGAAAGCGACGCCCTGCGTCCGCTGCGGGCCGTCCAGCCGAAGGAGCGGGGGCTGACCTACACCAACCCGAGATCGGCGCTCTGTGAGGAAAAGCTGCTGACCATCGTGCTCGATGACGAAGAGCTGCTGCGGGCGGCGGCCGAAAAAATACGCCCCGAAGAGTTTTCGTCCGATTTTCTGGCTAAAATATATCAAAAGGCCCTCGATATGGAGCGGGAGGGACATGTGATATCTCCCGCCGCCATGATGGCCGGGCTCGAGGATAACGAGGCGAAGCATCTGACCGCCATGCTGTCGGCAAAGCTGCCGTCCAGTGATCCGGCCAGGGAGCTTGAGGATTATATATCGGTAATAAAAGAGGAAAAGGCTAAAACGTCATCGAATGGTGACGACAGGCTTTTGGATATCCTGAACCGCAAACGAGAGAGAAAGGGATAAGATACTATGGCAGACAACAATGAAGCAAAAGTGAACAAGGCCGAAATGGTCCAGGAATTTGTGGAGAAGTGCCGCAAAAACGGAAAAGTGACCATGAAAGAGGTCAATAAGATAATCGAAGAGATGGAGATGGACACAGAGCAGCAGGACAAGATGTATGAGGCTCTGGAAAAAATGTCGGTCGATATCGTCATGGATGAAGAGGATTTCCTTATGGAGCCCCCTGTCATCGAAAGCGACGATGACTTCATAGACGTCGAGGATATCCCCGAAGAGGACATCCCCGATGACGATACCCTTACCGAGGGCCTGGCCATCGACGACCCCGTCAGAATGTATCTCAAAGAGATAGGCAAGGTCGATCTGCTCAGCCCCGACGAGGAGATCGAGCTGGCCAAGCGTATGCTTGAAGGCGACGAAAAGGCCAAAAAGCGCCTTGCCGAGGCCAACCTGAGGCTGGTCGTCAGCATTGCGAAAAAATATGTCGGACGCGGCATGCTCTTCCTCGATCTTATCCAGGAGGGCAATCTGGGCCTTATCAAGGCGGTCGAAAAGTTCGATTATACAAAGGGATATAAGTTCTCGACCTATGCCACATGGTGGATCAGGCAGGCCATCACAAGGGCCATCGCCGATCAGGCCAGGACCATAAGGATACCCGTCCATATGGTCGAGACGATAAACAAGGTCATCCGTGTTTCCCGTCAGCTGCTTCAGGAGCTGGGCCACGATCCCTCGCCCGAAGAGATAGCCGCCGAAATGGACATCCCCGTCCAGAAGGTGCGCGATATCCTTAAGATAGCCCAGGAGCCGGTCTCCCTTGAAACACCTATCGGCGAAGAGGAGGACAGCCATCTCGGTGACTTTATCCCCGACGACGACGCTCCCGAACCTGCCGAGGTCGCATCCTTCACTCTGCTCAAAGAGCAGATGCTCGAGGTGCTCAAGACCCTTACGCCGAGAGAAGAGAAGGTCCTGCGCCTCCGCTTCGGAATCGAGGATGGCCGCGCAAGGACACTTGAAGAGGTCGGCAAAGAGTTCAACGTAACCCGCGAGAGGATACGTCAGATAGAGGCGAAGGCCCTGCGCAAGCTGCGTCATCCCAGCCGCAGCAAAAAGCTCAAGGATTTTCTTGATTAATTATCCCATATCATAAACGGATCATGAAAAAAGCGACGCCTGTCAGGGCGGGAAAAGAGGTGCAGAAATGTCTGTCGGAATGTTTGATATGCTCGGGCCTGTGACGGTCGGCCCTTCATCTTCACATACGGCCGGTGCTGTAAGGATAGGGCTGGCCTGCCGCACGATATTGAAAGAGGACGTTATAAAGGCCAAAATAACCTTTTATGGCTCTTTTGCAACTACATATAAGGGACACGGTACCGACAAAGCCGTCGTCGGCGGTCTTTTGGGCTTCGGCACGGCCGATCTCCGCGTGAGAAAGAGTCTCGAGCTCGCGCCGCAGATGGGACTCGAATACTCGATAGATACCGATGAAAATCCCAGGTATCATCCCAATACGGTCGTTATAGAGGCCGAATCTGCGCATAATAAGCTCAGGCTCAGGGCCGAGTCGATAGGCGGCGGCGCCATACGCCTCCGCGAGATAAACGGCTTCGAGGTATCGGTCAACTGCAATGCCGATACGCTGATAGTATTCGGCCGCGACGTTATAGGGGTATTTTATTCGATAGCCAAGGTCATGAAGGATGCCAACTATAATATCGCCACGATCTACCTCGACCGCGAAGCCAGGGCGGGCGACACGGTCATCGTGCTTGAGACAGATATTCCCGTCGACAGCCAGACGGTCGCCACGATCCAGGCGATGGAAAAGATCATCGGCGTTGTCGCCATCGAAAAGTTTTAGAAAGGAACAGGTCGCATATGAAAATACCCAGCATTGCATCTATTTTGGAGGGAGCGGCCAAAAACCATCAGGCGCTCTGGCAGTATATCCTTCAGGCCGAGTTCCTTGACAGCGGCGTTCCGGCCGAGGATATAATCGCCCGGGTCGAAAATACCTATCAGGTCATGAAGAGCGCCGTCCGCAGCGGGCTTAAGGAGCACAGCCGTTCGCTCAGCGGTCTGACCGGCGGCGACGCCTATAAGTATTACCAGCGCATCCAGGAGGGCGGGTCGGTGCTCAGCGATTTCAACGCCAAGGCCATTGCTTATGCCATCGCTACCAACGAGCAGAACGCCTCGATGGGTGTCATCGTTGCCGCTCCGACGGCCGGTGCGTCGGGCATACGGCCCGGCGTGCTTATCGCAGCCCAGGGGGAGTTCGGATATCTCGATGATGATATCGTCCACAGCCTTATCGTTGCCTCGGGCATCGGCGCCGTCATAGCGACAAGGGCGACGGTGTCGGGCGCGGCTGGCGGATGTCAGGCAGAGTGCGGAAGCGCGGCGGCCATGGCGGCCGGTGCGCTGGCACACCTGCTCGGCGGCAGCGACGTCCAGACAGTCAATGCCGCGGCGCTTGCCCTGAAGAACTCTCTGGGTCTGGCCTGCGATCCCGTGGCCGGACTTGTTGAGGTGCCCTGTGTCAAGAGAAACGGCGTGTAT